>DASZXD010000166.1:0-30004 GCA_035546015.1 Occallatibacter sp. | reverse complement strand
GTGGATGTGCGCATTTTCAGCCGCAAGGGCCAGGAGAAGGACGAGCGCGCCAAGCAGATCGAGGCCGAGTATGTGGCCAAGCTCGAAAAGAACCTTGGCGACGAGATCCGCATTCTGACCGACGAGCGCCTGAAGCGCCTTGAAGCGATTCTGGGCGGCAAGACCGTTCTTGCGGACCTGCACGACGAGCGTACCAACAAGCGCCTCTTGACCAAGGACTCGATCCTCGACCGCGACACCATCGAGCGCATCTCAACCAAGAACCTCAAGCGCATCCGCTACAACGACAAGGATCCACGCGTCAACGAGCAGATCGACGAGATCGAGGAGATGACCTCGCGCCAGATCGAAGTGCTGCGCAAGATCACGAACGAGAAGGTATCCAAGCTGCAGAAGGGCGACGAACTGCCTCCGGGCGTCATCAAGCTGGTCAAGGTTTACGTCGCCATGAAGCGCAAGCTTTCAGTCGGCGACAAGATGGCTGGCCGCCACGGTAACAAGGGCGTGATTGCGCGCATATTGCCTGAAGAGGACATGCCGTATCTGCCCGATGGTACGCCCGTGGAGATCGTTCTCAACCCGCTCGGTGTTCCTTCGCGTATGAACGTGGGCCAGATTCTTGAAACCCACCTCGGCTGGGCCGCGGCCGGACTCGGCAGAAAGATCGCCGCTCTGGTGAAGGGCAACAGCGACGTCAACTTCATCCGCGAGGAAGTGAAGAAGGAGTTCGCCGGCACTGCGACACTGCGCCAGCTCCTCGAACTCGACGACGAGATGCTGATTCGCGTAACACGCGGCATGGAGCGTGGAATCTGGTTCGGCACCAATGTGTTCGACGGCGCGCAGGAGGGCGAGATCAAGTCTCTGCTGTCCGCTGCGGGCCTGCCGACCTCAGGCAAGACAACGCTCTACGACGGCATGACCGGCGATCAGTTCGAGCAGCCGGTAACCGTGGGCTACATCTATATGCTCAAGCTCTCGCACCTGGTGGACGACAAGATTCACGCTCGCTCCATCGGGCCGTACTCGCTTATCACCCAGCAGCCGCTGGGCGGCAAGGCGCAGTTCGGCGGCCAGCGCTTCGGCGAGATGGAAGTGTGGGCGCTCGAAGCGTACGGCGCGGCGTACATCCTGCAGGAACTGCTGACAGCCAAGTCCGACGACGTGTATGGCCGTACGAAGATCTACGAGGCCATCGTCAAGGGCGAGGCGGCCATCGAGCCGGGTGTGCCTGAGTCGTTCAACGTACTTATCCGCGAGTTGCAGTCGCTCTGCCTCGACGTGGAGTTGATCAAGCGCGCCGACATCAACAAGAAAGCGCCTGCGCCGGCAGAAGTAGCAGCTGTGGCCGATTAACAGCTTTCAGCCGTCAGCTTTCAGCCTTGAGCTTTATCGGGGCGAGAGCGGCGGCTGAGGCGAAGCAAGATTTGGTATGAGCCGGTAGTCAAACAGCGAGCCTAGATTTTGAAAAGCTGAGAGCTGACGGCTGATAGCTGAGTTTTCCAGGGTCCTTCTCAAAAGCGGCAATCACCGCTACCCGGGAAGGAAGGGCCCTTAAAACAGCCCCCGGGACAGACCGCGGCGCGTGCCGAAAAGCCCGCCAGGGAGGGTCGCCTTGTTCCGTTCGAACCCGTTTGAGCTTACCAGCCCCATCACCGATTTTGACGCCATCCGCATCATGCTTGCCTCTCCGGAGAAGATCCGGAGCTGGTCGCATGGCGAGGTCACCAAGCCGGAGACCATCAACTACCGTACCTTCAAGCCGGAGCGCGACGGCCTGTTCTGCGCTCGCATCTTCGGCCCTGTGACCGACTGGGAGTGCCTCTGCGGCAAGTACAAGCGCATGAAGCACCGCGGCGTCATCTGCGACAAGTGCGGCGTCGAGGTCACCGTAAGCAAGGTGCGCCGCGAACGCATGGGCCACATCGAGTTGGCATCGCCCTGCTCGCACGTGTGGTTCTTCAAGGGCCTGCCGTCGCGTATCGGCCATCTGCTCGACATCTCGCTGCGCGATCTCGAGAGCATTCTCTACTTCGAGTCCTACGTTGTGGTCGATCCCGGCGACGCGCCGGTGCGCGAGCGCGAGATCATCAAGGACGAGACTCGTTTCCGCGAGCTCGATCAGCAGTTCCGTCCTTCGGGCTTCAAGGCCATGATGGGCGCTGAAGCCATCAAGGAGCTGCTCAAGCGCGTTACTGTTGAAGATTTGGCCAATGAGCTGCGCGAGCGCATGAAGAGCGAGAGCTCTGCGCAGAAGAAGCTCAAGTATGCCAAGCGTCTCAAGGTTGTCGAGGCCTTCCGCAAGTCGAACAACAAGCCGCAGTGGATGATTCTCGATGTGCTGCCGGTCATTCCTCCCGAGCTGCGCCCGCTGGTGCCGCTCGATGGTGGCCGCTTTGCCACGTCGGACCTGAACGATCTCTATCGCCGCGTGATCAACCGCAACAACCGGTTGAAGAAGCTGATGGATCTGCACGCGCCGGAAGTGATCGTGCGCAATGAGAAGCGCATGCTGCAGGAGGCCGTCGATGCTCTGTTCGATAACGGCCGCCGCGGACGTGTGCTGCGCGGCGCCAACAACCGCCCGTTGAAGTCGCTGAGCGATACGCTCAAGGGCAAGCAGGGCCGCTTCCGCCAGAACCTGCTGGGCAAGCGCGTGGACTACTCCGGCCGTTCGGTGATCGTGGTCGGACCCGAGCTCAAACTGCACCAGTGCGGTCTGCCTAAGAAGATGGCGCTTGAGCTCTTCAAGCCGTTCATCTATCACCGCCTGGAGCAGACCGGCCAGTGCACCACCATCAAGCAGGCCAAAGAAATGGTGGAGATGCAGGAGCCGGTGGTGTGGGACATCCTTGAGGAAGTCATCAAGGACCACCCGGTGCTGCTCAACCGCGCCCCAACCCTTCACCGTCTGGGCATCCAGGCATTTGAGCCGGTTCTGGTCGAGGGCAAGGCCATCAAGATTCACCCGCTGGTCTGCACCGCCTTCAACGCCGACTTTGACGGCGACCAGATGGCCGTGCACATTCCGCTGTCGCCTGAGGCGCAGATTGAAGCCAGCGTGCTCATGCTCGCTTCGCACAATATCCTGTCGCCTGCTTCCGGCCAGCCTATCACCGTGCCCACGCAGGACATGGTGCTCGGCCTCTACTACCTGACCAAGGCCAAGAAGGGTGCGCGTGGCGAAGGCCGCGTGTTTGCGAACACCGAGGAAGTGCTGATGGCGCTCGAAGCCAAGGAGGTCGAGACTCTCTCGCCCATCCGCCTGCGCTACACCGGCAAGGTGCTCGACATGACCACGGCCTACGATGATCAGGACCTGGTGCACACCGAGCCGGTGGACTTCGACAAGGAGTACATCAACACTACGGTCGGCCGCGTGATCCTCAACGACGCTCTTCCCGCGGGCATGCCATACATCAACGGCCTGCTCAAGAAGAAGGGCATCGGCCAGCTGGTGAACTACTGCAACCAGAACCTCGGCCTCGAGGTGACGGTTGGCATGCTGGACCGCATCAAGTCGCTCGGCTTCCAGTTCGCCACGCGCTCGGGTCTCTCAGTGGGTCTGGACGATATGGTCATTCCCGAGAGCAAGTACACGGTTGTGGACGAAGCCGACAAGAAGGTGATCGAGGTCCAGAAGCAGTACATGGACGGCGCCATCACCAACGGCGAGCGCTCGAACAAGGTCATCCAGATGTGGTCGGCGGTGACAGATAAGGTCGCCGACGAGATGTTCGGGAACATGAAGCGCGCCGACGAAGAGGGAGCCATGAACCCGATCTACATCATGGCTGACTCCGGCGCCCGCGGTTCGAAGCAGCAGATTCGCCAGCTCTCGGGCATGCGCGGACTGATGGCCAAGCCGTCAGGCGAAGTCATTGAGACGCCCATCACGGCGAACTTCCGTGAAGGCCTCACCGTGCTCGAGTACTTCATCTCGACTCACGGCGCTCGTAAGGGTCTGGCCGACACGGCTCTCAAAACGGCCGACTCGGGCTACCTCACCCGCCGTCTCGTCGACGTGGCGCAGGACGTCATCGTCACTGAGAACGACTGCGGCACGGTTGAGGGCATCTACGTCGGCTCCATCGTCGAGTCCGGTGAGATCATCGAGCCGCTGCGCGATCGTATTATCGGCCGCGTCTCGCTCGAGCGCATCAAGGACTATGACGGCAACGTCGTTGTCGAAGTGAACCAGCCCATCGACGAGGAGATTGCTTCGGCGATCCAGGGCGCGGGCGTGGAGAAGGTAAAGATCCGCTCCGTGCTCACCTGCGAGTCACGCCGCGGCGTCTGCGCACTGTGCTATGGCCGCAACCTCGGTTCCGGCCGCATGGTCGAACTGGGCGAAACCTGCGGTGTTATCGCGGCGCAGTCCATCGGCGAACCGGGCACGCAGCTTACCATGCGTACCTTCCACGTGGGTGGCACGGCCAGCCGCGTGGCGGACAAGTCGCGCCTTGACGCCAAGAACAACGGCTTCGTGCGCTTCTTCAACCTGAACACCGTTGAAAGCAAGGATGGCTCGCTGGTGGCCATGAATCGCTCCGGCTCTATTGCGATTGTGGATGAGCGTGGCCGTGAAAAGGAGCGCTACCAGGTGGTCTACGGCGCGCGCCTCCGCGTGAAGGACGGCGAGCCGGTGAAGCTGGGCGAACTGTTGGCCGAGTGGGATCCGTACACCTACGCGATTCTTACCGAGATCGGCGGCACGGTGGGCTTCAAGGACCTGCAGGAAGGCATCACGCTCAACGAGGAAGTGGACGAAGTCACCGGCCTCTCGCGCTGGGTGGTTGCGGACTCACCCGATGAGAAGCGTCAGCCGGCCTTCATGATCAAGAATGCGAAGTCTCACAAGCGCTATCTGCTGCCGCGCGGTGCTCACCTCATGGTGCAGGAGGGTGACGAGGTGGGTCCTGGCGACGTGCTTGCCAAGATCCCCAAGGAAAGCACCCGTACGAAGGACATCACCGGCGGTCTGCCGCGCGTGGTCGAGCTCTTTGAGGCCCGCAAGCCTCGCGAGACGGCCATCATCTCGGAGATCGACGGTGTGGTCCGCTTCGGCGAAGTATCGAAGGGGCAGCGTAAGATCTACGTCACCGCCGACAACGGCGATGAGAAGGAGTACTCGGTTCCACGCGGCATCCACGTCAACGTGCAGGAAGGCGAACGCCTGCGCGCCGGCGACCCGCTGATGGACGGCCCGCTCAACCCGCATGACATTCTTGCCGTGCTGGGTGAGAAGGAGTTGCAGGCTTACCTGGTGAACGAAATCCAGGAGGTCTACCGTCTGCAGGGCGTGGCTATCAGCGACAAGCACATCGAAGTGATTGTCCGCCAGATGCTGCGCTGGGTGCGCATCGACGAGGTGGGCGACACCAACTTCCTGCTCGAGCAGCAGGTGGATCGGTTCCGCTTCCGCGAAGAGAACGAGCGCGTGCTTGCGCAGGGTGGCCGTCCGGCGATTGGCCGTCCGCTGCTTCTGGGCATCACCAAGGCCTCACTCTCGACCGACAGCTTCATCTCGGCGGCGTCGTTCCAGGAGACAACGCGTGTGCTCACCGAAGCCAGCATCAACGGCGCGGTGGACAACCTGCGCGGCCTCAAGGAGAACGTCATCGTCGGCCGCCTCATCCCCGCCGGTACGGGTCTCGAGTACTACCGCAACGTCCAGCTCTCACCGGAGCTTGAAGAAGCGGCAGCCCGCGTCCAGCAGGAGGTTTCGGCAGAGATCGAAGCCGCCGAGCGTGAGCTCGAGATGATGCGTCAGGAAGGCGAAGCCGAAGAGATGGCAGCTGAATAAGGACTGGCCATCCAGGCAACGTTTTTTCAACGGCTGTCTTTACAGAGGTAATTCAGAAGGCCCGGAGCGATCCGGGCCTGATCTTTTTCCGGGCAATTTAAGACCGGTCTTCGGGAGCCAGTTCGTGATCCGGCGCGTTGGCTGTCGATCCCTTCTTTCGCCGCGGGTGCGATTGCTTGATCACATACATGGCGGAGTCGGCCATGCTCAGCAGGCTGTCCTTGGTTGTGCCGTCCTCTGGATAGAGAGCAATTCCGATGCTTGCCGATCCATGGATCACGTAGCCTTCCCCGGGGAAGGGCTTGTCGAAGCAGGCTTCCAGCCGCAGTGCAATCTCATCTACGTCTGAGCGGCCGCGCACGTTCGGCACCAGCACGGCAAACTCGTCGCCGCCCAGCCTGGCCAGCATGTCACCGGGGCGGAGTTGACGCTTCATGCGTGTTGCCACCTGCTGCAGATAGAGATCGCCGGCGCGGTGTCCGTACACGTCGTTTACCTGCTTGAATTTATTCAAGTCGATAAATAACAGGCCGAAGACGCCCGCTGTCTCCCGCGCCACCTGGATCAAGTGCTCCAGATGCCGCTCCAGCGAAAAGCGGTTCTGAATGTCTGTGAGCAGATCGAACTCCGACCGGTGCACCAGGTCCGAGTAGAGACGGGATGTCTCGATGGCCAGTGTCGCCAGCCCCGCGCCCATTTGCAGCGCCTCTGTCTCTGCTGCACAAACCTTGGTATACGAGTCGAAGGCCGCAAAGATCGAGCCGAGAGCCGGACCCGAGCGCGATGCAATCGGCTGCTCTTCAACGCGTAGCGATGTGTCGGCAAGATCGGGCGGAGGATTGCCCAGCCGCGCTCCGCCTGTAATCTGGCACCAGCAGGCTGCGCCATTCAGCTTGACTGAAACTAATTCCGTAATTCTTTCCAGGATTTCCGAAAGCGGCCGCGAGCTGTTGATGTCCTCAAGTATGTGCCCGCGCCGCTGCTCCACATAAGCCAGCACGCCAATCTGCCGCCTGACCTTGCGCTCAACCAGCCACTCGCGCATGCCCACCGCCAGCAGTGCGATCAACAGCAATCCAACCAGGATGATCAACCGGTTCGGTGTCAGCCACGAGGGCTTCTCAACCACTGCAATATCGTCCGGCGACCGCAGCAGAATGTTGAAGGGCACATTGCCAATGTAGGGATCGGAGCTTTCCAGAACGCAGATACCGCTTACCTGAATCGTCGATCCAAGCGGAATATCCGCGACTGGCCTGTTGGAGCCTGAAGTCTTGTAGGTGGCGGAGAAGACGTAGTCTCCGCTGGCCAGCACATATTCCTCCTGCGTGGCCAGCCGTACCTTTGAAAGTACCTTGCCTCCCACCGAGACAAGATCGAAGATGGGCTTGCTTACATTCAGATTCTCCACGCTGAGCTGCCGCGGCGCGATTGGCGCTGCGATGTGGTTGTCCTGAATCTCACTGCCGGTCAGCTCCAGAAAGCCGTCATTTACTTCTGGAAACCCCGTCGCGTCTGCAAGGTCGCCAATGCGCATCGGTGCGTAGCTGTGCGTTCTGATCCATAAACTGGAAGAGCCGTTTTGCAGCACAACTGCCGAGCCCGGCTCATAGTAGGTGATCGTTCCGTGAACCCGAACACGCCCGGTGAGATTCTGGACACGGTAGCTCTTCATGATCTCGCTCATGGGCGTGACCGGCAGGCTCCATGGGCTAACTGTTGCAGGCTTGAGAACCCTGATGTTATTCAGCGCTTCGATGTGCAGCAGTATCCCGGTCATCTGCATCTTGCCGTCGAACCGGCCGCCAGCTACCGCCGTGATCTCAGCTTGCGCATCGAGCAGGCCGGGTAATGCACTCGCGTCAGTGTTGTCCAGATAGGCGTCTATATAACCGCCGTCAGTCAGGACGCGCAGCGTACAGCTGCGCCCGTTCACTCCCGCAGACTGGTCGGTGTCTGCCGAGCGGATTGTGCCGCGAATCGTCACCAGCATCGAATCGAACTGGGCCTGAATCAGCTCGTCGAACGTAGCTGGCACCGGCTTGGGAAGATCGCCGTGATGAAGCTGCGTGATGTCGCTGCTCACTACAATAGGCCGAAAGCTTGCCTGGGTGGTGCCTTTCACCAAAACGCGATCGCCGGGAACGAGTGCAGCACTCGTGGTTGCCTGCACATAAATAGCGTCCTGGCCGTCCTGCACAAACAGCTCGTGCTGGTACCCCCGGAAATAAGTAACCGTGGCCTCAAATGCAACCGGAACCCCTTTTGCCGCTTCAGCATTCGAAAGCTGCTTGATTGCGTGCAGCGACACCAAAGGCGCTGAGTCGGCCTGTAGCCTCGCGGCAATTCCTGCGAGGATCAGCGCTGCAAGGAGGAGTCTCTTCATCGCGAACGATCCGGTTTTACCGATCAAGCCTTTCCGGACCCCGAAATCTCAACCTGCCGTTTACGAGCGTCCAAGAGCACGCGGTCACACAAGGTCGGTTAGTCTTTCAGTGTGGCGAAATGGATGAGAATTGGGTCGCATCCATCTTACTATCAGGTGAATCTGGTTGAATAACCTTTTTGGAAGCTGTGATTTAATCCATTTTTGCCACACCATGACAGGACGGTCCTCTCCCATGTTGAACCAGGACAAAGCCTCTATCAATCCCACATCGCGGCCACATCCCCACCACGCCCGTCGCATCCGCATCCTCGGGGTTCCGCTCGACATGGGGGCCAGCCGCCGCGGCGTGGACATGGGACCCTCGGCCATGCGCGTTGCCGGCCTGGAGGCACGGCTTGAGGCCCTCGGCCATCAGGTTACCGACGGCGGCAACATCCGCGTAGAAGTAGCGGAGACTCGCGCCCCCGGCAGCCGCAACGCGCACTACCTGGCTGAGATTGCGGAAACCTGTGTCCGCACCGCAGACGCCGTAATCGCCACGCTCGAAGCCGGCGAAACGCCTCTGGTTCTGGGCGGTGACCACTCCATCGCGGCTGGCTCCGTCTCCGGTGCTGCCGAGTTTTATCGCCGCCGCGGCCAGGGCATTGGCGTTATCTGGATCGATGCTCACTCCGATATCAATACCCCCGAAACATCGCCTTCGGGCAACGTTCACGGCATGCCTCTGGCCGCACTGCTCGGCCTTGGCCCAGCGCCGCTCGTGAACATCTTTGGCTTTATCCCGAAGATCGCACCGGAAAACACGGTGCTTATCGGCGTGCGCGACATCGATGCAGCAGAAAGAGAGAACATCCGCCGAGCCGGTATGTCGCATGTCTACACCATGCGCGACATCGACGAGCGCGGCATGCGAGCGGTGATGGAAGAGGCGCTGCAGGCCGCCAGCCACGGCACGGCCGGGTATCACGTGTCTCTGGATCTGGACTGGGTCGACCCCGAGGATGCACCAGGCGTCGGCACGCCCGTCCGCGGCGGGGCCACTTATCGCGAAGCTCATCTTGCGATGGAGATTCTCGCCGACCACGGCCGCCTGCTCAGCTTCGAGATGGTGGAAGTGAATCCGGTGATCGACGAACACAACCGCACCGCCGAACTTGCCGTAGAGCTGGCCTGCTCGGCATTTGGAAAGAAGATTCTCTGATGCCATCGAAGGCCGCTTATGGTGCGGTCAGAGCATTCTGATCGGCGAAAATAATATAAGAATGGCAAAAAAACTCCGCGTAGGGATTCTCTTTGGCGGGCGCAGCGGCGAGCATGAGGTTTCGCTGCTGTCAGCCGCCTCTATCCTCAAGGCAATCGACCGCGACAAGTTCGATGTAACTCCGATTGGAATTACGAAGGAGGGCCGCTGGCTGGCAGCGTCAGACGCGCGCAATCTCCTTGATGGGAACGGAGCAACGACAGAGTCCCGTCACCTACGTGCCGGCGATCCTGAAACCACCCCCGGCGCCAAGCTGCTCCATGAAGGTATTCCCACGCTGCTGGCTCCTGAGCCGCGCAGCTCGGCGCATCCGGTCTCTGCACTGGATGTGGTCTTCCCGGTCCTGCATGGCACTTTCGGCGAAGACGGCACCATTCAGGGGCTGTTTGAGCTGGCTGGTATTCCCTATGTTGGCTCCGGCGTTCTTGGCTCGTCTGCAGGCATGGACAAGGACGTAATGAAGCGTCTCTTTGCGCAGGCCGGATTGCCGATCGTGAAGCACATTACGGTGCTGCGCGCGGATTGGGAAAAAGCTCCGCGCAAGACTGTGGCGCAGATTGAAGCTGCGCTTCGGTATCCGGTTTTCGTCAAGCCCGCAAATCTTGGCTCATCTGTCGGCATCTCCAAAGTTCACGACCGCAGCGAGTTGGGGCCGGCGCTGAAGCTTGCCGCACGCTATGACCGCAAGCTGGTCATAGAGCAGGGCGTGGGCGGCAGCAAGGGCCGCGCTCGAGAGCTCGAAGTGGCAGTGCTTGGCAATGACACGCCGAGGGCGAGCGTAGTTGGCGAGATCATTCCCGGCAAGGAGTTCTATGACTACGAGGCCAAGTACCTGTCCGAGGGCTCGGTGCCGGTCATTCCCGCGAAACTCGCCCGGTCTGAAACAAAAAAAATACGCGAGATGGCTGTCGCCGCCTTTCGCACCTGCGATCTCTCCGGCCTGGCCCGCGTCGACTTCCTTATGGAGCCCGGCGGCAAGCGGCGCATCTACCTCAACGAGGTGAACACGCTGCCCGGCTTTACCCAGATCAGCATGTACCCCAAGCTCTGGGAAGCCACCGGCCTCGGCTACAAGGACCTCATCACCCGGTTGATCGAACTTGCACTTGAGCGCCACGCGGAAAAGAGCCGTACTACCTACAGCAGGGAAGAGTAGCGCCGTCTGCCGGGAACATGTGGCCGCCTGCCGGCGTCTAAGGTTAATGGGTACATATGATCCCGGTGTGGCTGCGCCGTGCGCTGCCATATGCTGAATCCAGAGGTTTTCCGATGACCCTGCTCGATGCTCCAGTTTTTGACGAAGTGCGCGACCGCCGGCGCCGCATGTTACTCACCGGCGCCGCGATTTTGCTGGGCATACTCTTTATTACCTGGTGGCTGATTGCCGGCCGTCCTGTGGACTGGCCCTGGAACTGGAACGCGCACCTTTTTGGCCGCTCGGCAGTCAACCGCTTCCTCACCGCAGTTGAAGGGGACGACCTCAACAAAGCCTACGGCATCTGGATGCATGACCCGGACTGGCAGCAGCATCCGCAGAAGTATGCCGTGTATCCCTTCAGCCGCTTTCAGCAGGACTTTGGCCCCACCAGCCCCGACAATGAATATGCGCCTATCCGGAGCCACAAGATCGCCGCGGCGCGCGTTTACGGCAATACGCTGCTGGTAGCCATCCTCATCAATGGCCGCAAGAGCGACGCACTGAATCTCGACTACGATCCGAAGTCCAAGACGATCAGCTTTTCGCCGCCGGGTGTGGCGTTGTATCTGGGACCGTAGGGATGGGTGAGATGAGAATTGGCCTTTGTAATGCTGCGCTTTCCCAGGTATCTGTGGCGATCTGGCGTACCCACTTTCGTGGTTGATTCAGAACTGTGGGTTGAGTTAGCTGCTTTTACACCTTAGGCGCAAGAACATGAATGCGCCGAAGGTGGAAAAGCATTTTCGCGCTAAATTTAAATTTCCCTAGACCTAAACCATTCATCTCTGCAGTTGTTTCTTTCGCATTCGATTCCGCCAGATAGTTGTTCTGCGCGTACGCGCTCTTAGTGGACCGATTCTGTCAGCACTTCGGTCGCCTTGCTCATCTTTGCCGTGCGCTCCAGCTTGTCCCAGTTGAAGGGCTTGCCGTCGATTGCCCGCTTGAGCGTTTTGAACAGCACGACAGAGAAGAGCTGCCGGTAGCTGAACCGCTGCAGCCAGATGTGGAACAGCAGCCAGCCGTCGCCCTTGTTTGCAGGATGACGCCGCTCCAGGCTGAAGGCTACCGATGACGTGATGAAGTCGATCACCAGGAAGCCGAGGAAGTAGGTGACCAGCTTCTCAAAGCTCGCCGACGAAGCGGCCTCTGGGTGGTAGTGCTTATTGACGAAGAAGTTAACGATGCCCCAGACAAACAGCAGATCGATGAACGGCGAAACCAGCGGCAGAAACATCTGGAAGATGAGAATATTGGGCAGCGCAAACAGTCCCATGGCCTTATTGCGCACAAACGCCGCGCGATGCTTCCAGATAGCCTGGAGTGTGCCAAACGACCAGCGGAACCGCTGCCGCATCAAACCGCGAGCATCGATCGGCGCCTCAGTAAACGCCAGCGCGCGGTCTTCGTAGTCAACACGCAGCCCCTGCTCGAGCAGATTCATCGTCAGGTCGGCATCTTCGGCCACCGTGTCCACCGGATACCCTCCGGCAGCTTTCACTGGCGCCGTGCGCCATGCTCCAATTGCTCCCGGGACCACTGTGACTACGTGGAACAGATCAAGTGCTCGCCGCTCGAAGTTCTGGCTGGTGATGTACTCGAGCGCCTGCCACCGCGTCCACAGGTTTACGCGATTGCCCACCTTGGCGTTACCGGCCATCGCTCCAATGCGCGGGTCTTCAAAGTGAGGCACAAGTTTTGAGATTGCATCCGGCGCAATCACCGTATCCGCGTCGATACCCACATAGATCTCTTCATTCATGCGATCAAGAGCGTAATTCAACGCTGCGGCCTTGCCCGCATTCTCCTTGGTGAGCACCTGCACACGTCCTGCCTTGATCTCCTGCGCATAGGCTTCCGCAGCTACTTCCGCCGTGCGGTCCTTCGAGCCGTCGTCGATGACTATGACATGCAGGTTCTTGTAGTCGGAGTTGAGCACCGAGCGAATGGTGCGCACAATAACCGTTTCTTCGTTGTATGCGGGAATTAGTACAGCGACGCGCGGATTGTATCCAGGCTGTGCCTCGCGGTGCGGACGCCTCAGCCGGTCGACGATCGCGAAGAGGCCGACGATGATCAGGCGCGCACTCATCAGAATGTCGCCGACGAAGAAGACCATCACGATGAAGTTGCCGATGATATCGACCACTGAGAACGCGATCGAATCCGGCAGTGAACGCACGCGCTGCCAGAAAGTCAGCGACGGCATGACCTGCGCCGTGGTCTTGCCCATCAACGCAGAGATGGGAACGATCTTGTAGCCGTGCGCGCGCAGCGTCTCAATCAGCACCGGCAGTGCATCGATAGTGACCTGACGATTGCCGCCGCCGTCGTGCATCAGGATCACAGAGCCACGAAACTGCGGCTTCGTCTTCATCGTCTGCAACTGATCTAGCACAGACTGTACAATCTCGGCCGTTGTCTTGCGCGGGCGTTCCTCCCAGTCGTGTGTATCGATCTTGTTGCCGATTACGATGTAGCCATTGTTCTGCAGCGTAACAACCGGCGCAGCCTGGTCGTCGGTTTCAGGTTCTTCATCGATATCGTAGGGCGGGCGGAAATAGAGCGGCTGCACATTGAGCTTGCTCGCGAACAGCCGCTGGGTCAGCCTCACCTGCAGGTCGAGTTGCTGCGGAGAGATTAAGCTGATGTTCGGATGACTCCATGTGTGGTTGCCGATTTCATTCCCTTCGGCGGCGATGCGCTGCATGATTCCGATGTTTTCCGCGGCCTCATCACCAATGAGCATAAAGGTCGCTGTGGCGTGCTCGCGCTTGAGGATGTCGAGAATTTTCGGCGTCCATGCCGGATCGGGACCATCATCAAATGAAAGCGCAACTTCATCGGGGTGATAGCCATAGTACTGCACTGTGTATGTGTGCGGATACACCTCCATGTGTTCGTCGACGATGAGTTTTTTGCGTGGGTCAGGCTCGTCGGTGTCCACCTGGATGGTGCGTTTACCGGCCTGCGGCAGGCCGGTAATACGCATAATGTCCCCTTCGCCCTCGACATCAACATCGTGTCCCGGCTGCACTGAACCCAGCTCCTGCAACAGATCGGGGTTAGTGGGCCGGTCCCATACATTCCACAGCGAGCTGTCTTCTGTTCCAAGCCGCCACAGCGCGAAAGTCTGAAGCCCCAGCTGCCGCGCGGCGCGCATTTCATTCAGCACCGTCACGCCATCGAGGAACCACACCACGTGCCGCTGGTTATTGTCTTCGTCTATGTACTCATAATGAGGGTTAAGCGAATCGTCATCCAGATCCAGGTCTGCATCCGCATCGGATGCGTTCTGCCACACTTCTGAAACCGAGAGATCGTCTGTGTTCAGTACCTTCGGCTTTGCTGTCGCACGATGCCCCTTCTTGGGTGGTGGCGGGATCGACATGGTCCAGTCGTAGCCATAGTTGCCCAGCGCGCAAATCAGCTTATCCTTGGGCATATACTTCAACGCCCGCGTCAGATTCGTGACGAACCACTGCTGGCTCGCAATGGGCCCCGGATCGCTCGTCACCTGGTGCTCGTCGTAATCCATCAGGATCACGCCGTCGGAGTTGGCCGCAATCTGCTGCAGCTCCGTAGACGAGGCGGCGACCGCAGTGTTTACATAAAGCCGCAGATCGCGGGGATGCATCTGCGCGTAGAGTTCCTTGATAAATGCAAGGTAAGCCGGCGTTGCATCGTCGTTCAGGCTCTCGAAGTCAAGCGAGAGACCGCGGTATGCCGGCATTGCCGAAAGGAAACGCATGATCTGCGCGATCAGCGCTGCGCGGTTGTCCTCATTCTTCAGCATGTCCCCGGCCTCGGGTTCCCATGCCTGTGTTGCCGAATTGAAGTTGTTGAGGTGCGGGAATATCTCGGTGTCTTCTTTTGCGTCCTGAATCACGCGCTTGATGCGGTTCATCTCGTCTGGATCGTGCACGACATTTCCGCTTACAACGGGATATTCACGATGCGTATCGTTCTGGACTGCGAGCAGAGTGGGATTTGGCGCATCCACGTGCAGCCACTCGGGAAAGAGCAGATCAATCTGATGTACGTGCTGCCTGAACGACGAGAAGCTGGCCTCGTCATAGGGCACATAGTATGCGGCGCGCAGACCTTCACCGGAGTTGAGCTCGATATCGGATGGCTTGCGTCCGTTTTTGCGCCTCGCGGGCCGCGGGTACTTGGCTGCCCGCGTCTGCAGCGCGTGGTCAGGCAGCGCACGATAGTTGTGTCTGGGGACCGGCAACAGCAACTCGGGCAGAGCCTGGCCGCGCAGCACATTAAAAAGGAAACCGACCACCACCAGCGTGGAAAGCACGGCAACCGCATCCAGAAGGCGGCGCAGCCGTTTCCAGCGTTTGCGTTCGGGGTCGAAGAATATCTGTTGATCTGGCATCGTGACTTGAAATCTCCGCAGATTAGGCGAAAACCGCGGAGACGGTCTACGCATTTCCAGGGCCGCGATTGCTCATTGCCATCAGGTTTAAGCCGGCGCCGCTTTCATTTCAGGCCGTGAGCCTCTGAACCGGTTTGGGCACGGCATCCCTGGAAATGCCGTACGCTTATACAGTACGAATCGTATGGAAGCTGCCATCGAGAGTCAATCGCTGCCGGCCACGCCAAATCGCGGTGCGCGGGCTATCCTCAGCATGGGTTTGCCGCTGGCTGCCGGCCTGGCATTGCGTCTTTTTGCGCTCAAAAAACTCTTTGAGGTAAATGGTGACAGCCTCATCTATGGCAGCATCGCAAAAAATCTCCTGCTGCATGGCCGCTATGCCATAGGTGGTCCGGATTCGGCTATTAGTTCGACGCTCATTCGCCTCCCGGGTTATCCACTCTTTCTGGCCGCCTGTTTCCGGCTTTTTGGCATGGAGAACTACTTCGCTCCCTGCTGTATTGCCGTAGTCCTCGATCTCTGCACCTGCCTTCTGATTGCCGGCTTTGTGCGGCGCATCGTTTCGCCGGAGCGTAGAGAAGGTGCGTCAGTTGCAACGCTCTGGCTGGCCGCACTTTGTCCGTTTACTGCGTCTTACACCGCCTTCCCGCTTACAGAGACTCCTACTGTCTTTACGCTTGCTTTGGCCATGTGGGCCATGGCGTGCTTCCGCGACAATCCCGCCTGGAAGTACTCGCTTTGGTTTACCTTTGCCGTCTGCGCCGCCGCTCTGCTGCGTCCAGACGGAGCCCTCGCCGCAATCGCGCTTGCCCCTGCACTCGTTATCGGTCTGCCACACGATGCGATAGCGCCGGGCCGTCTGCGTTCCATGGCCACCGTATGCATTGCCCTGGCGCTTCTGCCCTTTGCCGCATGGACCTGGCGCAATTGGCGCACGTTCCACATCTTTCAGCCTCTTGCTCCGCGCCTTGCTATCGATCCTGGTGAGGATCCGCACCTGGGCTGGGAGAGTTGGGTCAAAACCTGGTGCCTGGACTACATCTCCACCAACCAGATCTACTGGAACGTCCCCGACGATATCCTCGATCTCAACGATCTGCCTTCGCGCGCCTTCGACTCGCCCGCGCAATATGCCCAAACAGCCGCCCTGGTCCGCGATTACAACACCAACGGAATGGACCTGACGCCGGACCTCGATACCCGTTTCGCTCAACTGGCTGCCGAACGCATCGCCGCGCATCCGTTGCGGTACTACGTTCTGCTGCCACTCGGCCGCGTTGCCGACATGTGGCTGCGTCCACGCGTTGAAAACCTGCCCATTGATCTCGACTGGTGGGTTTACAGGCATCATTACGCTGAAACGCGCTTCAGCTGGGCGTGGGCCGTGCTCAATGCCCTTTACCTTGTGCTGGCCATCGCGGGTCTCTGCCTGCGCCCGCGCTTCTGGCCAGCGCTGTTTGCTTACATGCTGCTGCGCTCTGCCATGCTGCTCAGCGTTTCTGCGCCCGAGGCGCGCTACACGCTCGAATGTTTTCCCATGCTCTTTGCTCTGGGCGGTGTGGCGCTTCACTGGGTCGTAAATCGGGTCTGTTTGTCGGTGCTGAAGGTGAAGGCATCCTTCGGCAGCGGCTGATTCACTTTGATGTTGGTGTAGATGCAGGTCCTCGATAGTCCATTACCTTCATCGAAAACCTGATTCAGGCTCACAGCCGTATCCAAGTCGATCCAGAGCGTGACTTTGGGAAGGTGCTTGCGGACTGACAAGTCTTTGGCGACCATTTCCAGCTTTGCGGTCTTCACGCCGTCGATCGTTTCCATGCCGCCGAACTGGATGTTCCACTTGGTCGCGAGCTCCTTGCCACTCGCGCCAAATCCGAGTCTGAACCAGTCTTCATACTGGCTGAGCCTGCTGAGTGTAGTTACCTGATTGGGCAGCTTTTCATAGAGCTGGATGGAGCCCTTGTTACAGCACACAAGCACTTTGGGCGACGACTGTCCATTATCCGTGGCGATATGCACGCCCATCCGAAATCCCGAGCTCGTGCGTTCGTAGTACGCGACACCCTTCTGCACATCTGTGTCGGGTATTGGGTCGGTCTGTGTGCTGTCCCACTCGAAGTCTGCTGTCGTGTTGTGAAACTTGTCAGCAGCGGCGTCGAGCTTGCTCAAAATGGAGTTCAGATCATCGGCGGCAAACGCCATGCGGCTGCACGAAAAGCCGGTAAACAAAACCAGTGCAGCCAGAATAAGCCCTTTTTTCAAATGCATAAATTTCCTTCGGCCTTTCGGTGAGTGCGATGTGCATGGCGAAGCGGGACTATTCGCCACTTGTCTCTTACTTGTGCGCCCACACTTTCCAGGCAAGATTTCCATCTGCGTCCCGGACCGTCTCCCAGCGCTCGATAAACACATCGTCACCGGTAACCGGCTCGATGGCGTGGCGAAGAGCTCTCTTCACCGCGGCGTCCGGTGCGCCGGAAGGAACATTTGCATCGCTCGCCTGCACGGTGATAATCACACCACGTCCGCCGTCTCCGGTTACCAGGATAGGATGCACCTGGCTGGGAACCGGCGAGGGTCTGTCGCCAAAGTTCCACAAGTGCGGCGTGATGAAGATGAACGCCAGAATCAGCGTCACCATCACGTCGTAGTGGAACGATCCGCGCGAGTATGTCCAATAAAAGTAGCTCTTCAAAATCGCGCCAAACCCGCGCGACCCACTATCGTTTGTTGTCCGAGAAGTTGGCATAGCGGCCATTTGCGATTTCATCCCTGCACCTTCGCAATCCGGTCTGTGCCCATGTACGGTTTCAGCGCTTCCGGTACAAGTACAGACCCATCCGCCTGCTGATAGTTTTCCAGAATTGCCAGCCACGTCCGTCCTACAGCCAGTCCGCTGCCGTTGAGGGTATGCACAAACTCGAGTTTCGCTTTGGAGCCACCCTGTTGTCCGGCGGACGGCCGGAAGCGGATATTCGCTCGCCGGGCCTGGAAGCTATCGAAGTTCGAGCAAGACGAGATCTCACGATAGACCTGTTGCCCCGGCAGCCAGACCTCGAGGTCATACGTTTTTGCAGACGAAAATCCCGTATCTCCTGTAGATAGCAAAACCCGGCGATAAGGCAGTTCCAGCGCCTCCAGAATCTCCTCTGCATCGCGCGTGAGCTGCTCGTGCTGCGCGTCCGACTCCTCGGGCCGAGTGAATTTAACCAACTCCACCTTCTGGAATTGATGCTGGCGGATGATGCCGCGAGTGTCTTTTCCCGCCGCACCGGCCTCAGCGCGAAAACAGGGCGTATAGGCGGTGAGCGAGATCGGTAGCCGCGCCTCGTCCAGAATCTCGTCACGGTAGAGATTGGTCACGGGAACCTCAGCCGTAGGAATCAGCCAGTGGTCGTTGTCCTTGAACTCGCCACGCGCAGCCGCCTCAGCATCTGCGTCTGAACAGCGGAACAGGTCCTCAGCAAATTTGGGCAGTTGTCCGGTCCCGAAGAGGCTCTTTGAGTTCACCATGAACGGCGGCAACACTTCCGTATAGCCGTGCTTCTGGGTATGCATGTCAAGCATGAAGCTGATCAGCGCACGCTCCAGCCGCGCTCCCGCGCCCATGTAAACCGCAAAACGCGCGCCGCTCAGCTTGGCCGCTCGTTCGAGGTCCAGAATTCCAAGCTCTTCGCCAATCTCCCAGTGTGGCCTGGGATCAAAGTTGTATATCTTTTTCTCGCCCCAGGTCTTGACCGTGACGTTGTCTGCCTCGGAAGCGCCTGTCGGCACCTCATCCCGCGTCAGGTTGGGAACCCGTGCCAGCGCAAGACGAAGCTGCTCGTCGAGCGAGGCAGCCGTGCTGTCCAGCTCATCCAGCTTGTCCTTGAGCGTGCGGGTCTCTTCCATCACCGCTGTGGCGTCCTGGCCGGCCTTTTTGAGCGCACCTACCTGCTGGCTTAGATCATTGCGTCGGGCCTTCAGCTGTTCAGCTTCGGTGATGGCCTGCCGGCGGCTCTGGTCCAGAGCCCGGAAGTCTCCCAGCAGAATCGCCGGATCGGCGCCGCGCGCACGCAGTTTTTCTTCTACTAACGCCAGGTTTCCCCTGACAAATCCCAGATCGAGCATCGCTCTTCCAGTTTACTAGACGGCCTACGCCGAAACCCTGTGAATTGGGCTCAGGCAGGCCCAGCCCTATTTCGAATGATCCGGTCCTGATGCAGCGCTCGAAGCCAGCGCCTGCTGTTCTTCAGGCTTTTCAGTTGCTGTCCCTTCCGCCAGCATTTCCTTCCATCCGGTCAACCTCTGATCGCCGGTAATCAGCCGCGCCCCTCGCGTAAAGGTGAAGTATGTCCATACCCAGGTGGCAAAAACCTGTACCCGGTTCCGGAACCCGATCAGGAAGAAGATGTGCACGATCAGCCACGTGAGCCATGCCGGCATCCCGCTCATGTGAGAGCGGAAAGGCCACTTCACGTTGGCCACGGCGTCCATGCGTCCGATTGTGGCCATATCCCCTTTGTCGAAGTACCGGAAGGCTGGCCGCGGCTTGCCGGCCAGATCGGCTGCAACAGCTTTGCCGACAAAGTCGCCCATTTGCATTGCAGGCTGCGCCACGCCGGGAACCTGGTGTCCATCCTGCTCAAAGTGCGCCAGATCGCCCAGTACAAACACCTCTGGCATCCCCGGCGGGTTGAGCTGATTGTCCACGATCACGCAGCCGCGATGATCCATTGGCGCGCCCAGCAGCTTGCCCAACGGTGAGGCCTGCACGCCTGCGGCCCACAGCGTTACCGCCGACTCAATGCGCTGCCCATTTGCCTCCACCCAACCGGGCCCGACGCCTGTAACCTGCGACCGGTTGTGCACCTCGACGCCCAGCCGCGTGAGCGCCGCCTGAGCCTTGGCCGACAGGTCCTCCGGATACGCCGCCAGGATGCGCGGTCCTCCATCCAGCAGCAGAACTCGGGCCTTGGAGGGGTCGATGTGCCGGAAATCGTGCCTCATGTAGAGTTGAGCAATGTCGCAGATGGCTCCAGCCAGCTCTACACCGGTTGGTCCGCCGCCAATGACTACAAAGTTCAACGGTGGATGCCAGCCATGCTCCACCATCTGCCGCTCGGCCAGCTCAAAGGCCAAAAGCACCCGCCGGCGTATCTCGGTAGCATCTTCAATGCTCTTCAGGCCCGGAGCAAGCAAGGCCCAGTCGTCATGTCCAAAGTAGGAGTGGCTTGCGCCTGTAGCTAAAGCAAGATAATTGTAGGAGATGCGCGCACCGCTGCCCAGTGTTACCAGCCTTTCCGCGGTGTCAATTCCCACTACCTCGTCCATCAGCACTTCAGCATTGGACTGTTTTCGCAGAATTGAACGTATGGGCTGAGCAATGTTGGCCGGCGACAGCACGGCCAGAGCCACCTGGTAGAGAAGCGGCTGAAAAATATGATGGTTGCGCCGGTCCAGCACGGTCACATCCACATCCAGCTGCTCCAGCGACTGCGCTGCGTGAATGCCTGCGAACCCTGCACCTACAATGACCACACGGGGCCGCCCGCCGCCTGACTGGCTCCTCGTTTCTTTAGCAAGTACGCCCACTCCAACTCCTCTCACTTTCCAGATGCGCAAACGGGCCCTGAGGAAACAGGTCTTTCTAGCCGTTCGATGCTCTTGCCGGTGGCGCGCTGCCCGGCTGCATCCTGTAGCATCCACTCTATGGTCGTAACCGAGCAGATCGCGGGACAGCCGTGGATGTGGTGGATTGGGTTCCACGCGGCCGTGGCCCTTCTATTGGTTGCAGACTCGCTGGTGTCTGGCCATCGCGGTCCTATCCGGCACTCTCAGGTCGTTGCCTGGTTGTCCACGGGCGCGGTTGTGCTCATCGCTGGCAGCTTCGCCGTATGGATTGCTGTTTCGCAGGGTCGCCAACCCTCCCTGGAGTTCGTAGCAGGCTATACCATCGAGACCTCGCTCAGCATCGACAACCTTTTCATCTTTCTGGTCTTGTTTCAGGGCTTCCGAATCGATGTTGAGCGTCAGCATCGGGCGCTTGCCTGGGGTATCTGGGGCGCAATCATTATGCGGGCCGTCTTCATCGCAGCCGGTGTCGCACTTCTCCAGCGTTTTCACTGGATCACCTGGATATTCGGCCTCTTCCTGCTCTATGCGGCTTTCCGACTGGTACGCGGCGGCTCAGCCCACGCCGCCATACCTGCGTGGATTCGCAACCTACAGCCCGCCAAGGGCTCGCTTCTGCCGGTGATTCTGGCGGTGGAGTTTACCGATCTGGTCTTTGCCACCGACTCCATTCCCGCAGTGCTGGCGGTTACTCACAATCCTTTTGTGGCCTACACGTCCAACATCGCCGCGATCCTCGGTCTGCGCTCGCTCTACTTCGCGCTGGCTGGGTTCCTCGACCGCTTCCGCTACCTACACTATGGTCTTGGCGCGCTGCTCGCCTTCGTTGCCTTCAAGATGCTCGCCGCGCAATGGATCGAGATTCCCATCATCCCGTCACTGGTTGTGATTGCGGTCATCCTGACAGTGTGCGCAGTGGTTTCGGTAGCAGTAAGAGGCGAAGAAAGGAAAGCAGACCCCGATTCTTAACCCAGCTGCAGCTCAGAGTCAGTCCAGGGAGATTTGCACAAGCGGCTTGTTCACTGCGGGCGCTGACTTGGTTCGTTCGCGCCATGCAGGCATCTCGAAGTGCTTCAGCCGCGCCAACACGCTCCCGATCCGCATGGAGCCATGCAAAAGATGCTTGGCTTTAAGCGGTCCCGCAACATGTATTTCGCTGATCCAATGTGAGGCTGCACTGGCTGAGCAGCCGCACTGCGAGCAGTCCGGATTGCCGCCAAAGACACATGGCTCCACATGCGTCTTTAGATCGGCCGTATAGTTTTTCGAAAGCCGCGAAAACGTGCACTTAGCAGGCGACTCGGGCGGTTCCAGCAGCGCTTTGGCGTAACCCGTGGGCGTCAATAACTTCGGGTACAGAGCACGCAGCCTGGGCAACTCATGCGCGATCCGCTGCCGTTGTTCCTGGCTGAGCATCTCTGCGCTCTGTTCCCCGCGTTGCGGTGTGTAGAGGCTCACCCAGATGTGACGCACTTCAGGACGCTCATTCCAGAAGCGCGCATACTCTTCCAGGTAACCTTCGCGCTCGAGCATCGCCGCGGTGATGGTCCAGTGGACGTTCACCTTGCGCCCGGCAAGATTGGCGAGAATCCGCTCGTAAGTGGCCGGATGCCGACGAACGTTGTGATGCTCGGGCAGTCCGTCGATTGAAACCGCGACGAGGAAATTTTGAAGCGCCATCCACTCCATCGGAATCGGAATGATTCCGCTGGTGACGACCATGGAGAAGATGCCGCGCGCGGCAAGCGCGGGCAGGATGCGGCCCAACTCGCGGTGCCGCACCATCGGCTCGCCTCCCACAAGCGTGATCTGCAATGGCTTATGCCTATCGGCGAGTCTCAGCACACCGTTCACCAGTTCGTCGCCGCGCTTGTCGCTCAACTCCCGCAGCGTCAGTTCGCCACCCAGGTGGTTGTCGCCATAGGCGTAGCAGCCGGGGCAGTGAAGCGGGCACTCGCGCGTGACTTCGATGGAAAGGAGCGGGGTGTGCCCACGCAGGACTTTGCCCCAGGAATGCAGTACGTGTGTTGCCCGCAAACGATCACCTCACAGTAGGAGCGTTGAAGCTGGGCTTACCGACGTGCTCGATCTATTTTAGACTCTCACGGATGAAGAGGATCGCTGAAAATAAATGAGATTGGCTGAAGTTCCACTAAAGGGCTCGTAGTGAAACCCGCAGGCGAAATTGGATGCAGCTGTCTCGCTACCACTTCTCGAAACTTACTCGGCCATCACGGCAAACCACAGAGTGCTTTTGAAACTCCGCATCGTTGCGCTGCGGATAGTCATTGCGGAAGTGTGCGCCGCGGCTCTCTGTCCGGGCCAGTGCCGAGTGCAGAATAGCATGCGCCACGCGGCTCAGTGCCCGTGCCTCGGCCAGTTTCCGTCCTGATCTGCCCTGTTGGCAAAGATGCTCAATCCCAGAGTCGCACTCAGAATGCGCTCTCAGCCCTTCACGCAAACTGCCAGCATCACGGAGAAGTCCTGCGCAGGCCCACGTGGTGCGCTGCAGCTTTGTGACATAAACGTCCAGCAACTCGCGTTCGCTGGCGGACAAAGGTTTCGCGGCGGCTTCGGGCGACTCGGTTTTCACCATCGGCAGCCCATCTCCAACCATTGCCTGCGCCGCACGCGCACCAAACACCAGACCTTCCAGCAGCGAATTCGAAGCTAGCCGGTTTGCGCCATGCACGCCCGTACAGGCGGCTTCTCCTGCTGCGTATAGTCCGCCGAGGCTGGTTCGTCCGGCTAGGTCAGTGCGTATGCCGCCCATCAGGTAGTGCGCCGCAGGCCGCACGGGAATCATATCTCGCGCAAGATCCAGCCCATACTGCGCCAGAAATGCGCTGATACCGGGAAATCTTGCGTGCAGATCGTGTCCTGTCACATGACGCATGTCGAGATAAACCGGCCGCGTGCCGCCCGCATCGTCCATACCCTCGCGCGCAATGGCTCGCGCCACCACATCGCGCGGCGCCAGTTCCAGCAGCGGATGGTACCGTTCCATGAAGCGCTCCCCGCGTTCGTTGCGCAGATAGGCACCCTCGCCGCGCAGCGCCTCAGAGAGCAGAAACCGCGGTGCGCCGGGAATCGAAAGTGCTGTCGGGTGGAACTGGTAAAACTCCATGTCAGCCAGCTCTGCTCCCGCCTGCGCGGCCAAAGCTATGCCGTCCCCGGTTGCCACAGCCGGGTTAGTCGTATCCGAGTACACCTGTCCCGCACCGCCTGAGGCAATCAGAACCGCCCGTGCGCTTATCCGGCGCGGCAGATCCCCATTTGCCGGCCTGCCAGCGGAAGCAAGATCCACCCCTACGACCCTGTTACCCGCCATTGCCAGCCCGGCAACCATCGTCCACTCGATAAAGCGGATGTTCGGGTGCGCCCTTGCATGCTCCACCAGCGACCGGCTGATCTCTGCACCTGTTGCATCTCCGCTGGCATGCAGAATCCTGGCCAGAGAATGCGCGCCCTCGCGCGTTCGCAGCAGTTGGCCTGCCTCGCTGTCAAAATGGGTGCCCCACTCGATCAGCTCCTGCACCCGCATTGGACCTTCTGTGACCAGCGCCTCGGCTGCCGGCCGGTACACCAGTCCGTCGCCGGCGTTGACCGTGTCTTCCAGGTGCAGGGTCACATCCTCCTGGCCCTCCATAGCCACCGCAATGCCGCCTTGCGCATAGTGCGTGTTCGACTCACGGAGCGATTCCTTAGTGACCACCAGGACATCGCCATGCTGCGCCAGTTCCACCGCGGCGCGCAATCCTGCCACGCCCGCGCCCATCACTAAAAAATCTACCTCTGCCCCCAGACTCATGCCTGTTAGAGGCTATCACTGCGGCCCAGGGCGCATGTTGAGGCACCGCTGAACGAAGCAAGCAGGATAAGTGCCTCGATAGTCACAGGGCGCGCAAACAAAGTTGTTGACCAATTCGTAACGGCAGGCAATAATTTCGCCAATATTGCCCAGGGATCCAGGGGGTTGGCTACGGTGGACTGAGCCATCCGCTCCATAGAAGATCGTGTTGCAGAGCGTGTGTCTGCTTCGATCTTGTATGTCAGTCTTCTATGATTGACTTACTGTGCAAACCATTCGCGTAGATACCCCTTCGGCCCGATACGACGTCTTCACCGGCAGCGGCCTCATCGAAACACTCTCTGCACGCATTGAAAAAGCGATTGGACGCCTGCCTCGCCGAGTCTTTGTGCTCACTTCGCCGGAGATCTGGGCACTCTGGGGAGACACATTCCTGAAGTCATTTCGCGAAGAGCCCATCGCGCTCTTTCTCGCCCCCGGAGAGAGCCATAAAACCATGGCCAGCGTGGAGCGGCTTACTCGCGAGATGATCCGCGCAGGTGGCGACCGCGGCTCGCTTCTCATCGCCTTTGGCGGAGGCATTGTGGGCGACGTGGGAGGTTTTGTCGCCGGTATCTTCATGCGCGGCATTCCTTATGTGCAGGTGCCCACCACGTTTCTCGCTCAGGTTGATTCGAGCGTAGGAGGCAAAGTCGGCGTGAACCTGCCTGAAGGCAAAAACCTCGTCGGCAACTTCCACCATCCGCGCGCCGTCTTTGCCGACATTGGCGTGCTCGGCACACTCCCTGACCGCGAGTTGCGCGCCGGCCTCATGGAGAGCATCAAGGCCGGAATTATCCGCGACCGTACATTGCTGCGCTTCATGGATGAGCATACGGACGAGATCCTCGACCGTGATCCGAAGGCGCTGGAGAAGGTAATCGCTGCCTCGATCCGGATGAAAGCGGGTGTGGTGAATAAAGATGAGCGCGAGAGCGGCCTGCGTATGATCCTCAATCTGGGCCACACCGTCGGCCACGCTATTGAAGCAGTTACGCGCTACAAAGCCATGCTGCACGGCGAAGCGGTCGCCTGGGGGATGGTTGCTGCGCTTTATCTCGCCCGCCAGCGGGGAACCATCACTGCCGGTCAGATGGACCGTCTTGAAGGCCTAATCTACCGCTATGGCCCGCTGCCTGCGCTCAATAAGCTCCGCGTCGGCAAACTGGTGCTTGCCACCGGCAGCGACAAGAAGAACGTAGGGGGCGTTCGCCGCTTCGTATTGCCTATCGGCATCGGCGATGCGGGCGTGGTGGAAGACGTAACTCCCGCCGAGCTCGAAGCCGCCGTGAAATACATGCTGGAGAAGGGAAGAGCAGGCAAGTCAACGAGTTAGCGATTTGGCAAGCAGCGCCGTTTCGTTCATTCGCCACTTTTTCCATGACTGCGGGTCCAATTATCAGACAAGTCCGCATCCGGATAGGCACTCTGACCGCCGGTGCGAAGAGACGTACACTGAAGAGGCTCTGGATTGTCCGCACCTTTCCCCATGTGCCGGACCGTAACTCTTCTCGTCGCGCTGGCCGCCTTTGCCGTGGCATCTGCGCACGGTGCATCGGCTTCCGCTGCGAAGGCGCACGGGAAAGCTCCGGCCGCGCACAGACACCACCACGCTGCCGCTCCCAGCGCGCGTCGGACCGCGAAAACACGCACACAATCTGCCCGGACCCGCCGTGCTACGCCTCAGGAAGTTGGCCGCGCCGCCGGGCTTCAGATTCGCCGGCAGATGCAGCGCCGCACGACTTACCGTCATCATGTGACCCATCGGGCTCGCTACCGGCGGCCCCGTCTCGTAGAGGCCGCCAGTGTAATCCGGCGGAGCACTTCGCAGCAGAGCCCGGATGCATCTCAGGTGGATCAGCCACAGGCCGGCCCACGCGTTTCCGAAGCAACAAAACCCGACGCAGAGCGGCCACCTCGCGCATTGCCTGAGCATTCTGACGACGGAGGCGAGAGCCCTGCCGTCAGCGTAAAGCCTGAACCGGCCGAAGACGCTACTGCAGATGCTGCCACTCCGGCTGAGACTCGCTCTGACGATCAGGTCGCTTCATTGGCCATTCCACGAGGCGCAATGCCGCCGCCGCTCAAAGGCTCGCTGGCCTCGCTTGAACGCCAGAATGAGAAGCTCACAGCCGAAGGTCTTGAGCGCATCCTCGACGAGGACGACCTTGCGGCGCGCATTGCCAACCACCTGCTGGTGCCCATTCCAGCCACAGATGCGTTGACGGTGAATCCGAACCTCACGGCCAACCACCGCTACTGCCGCCCATGGACGGCCCGTTTCCTTGCCGATCTGGCGCGCGACCACGACGCTATCTTCCACCGGCCGCTCGAGGTCAGTTCGGCCGTCCGCACTGTGGCTTACCAGAAGCACTTGATGGGTATCAACGGCAATGCTGCACCGGCAGAAGGCGATATTGTCAGTCCACATCTCACCGGAGCCACCATCGACATCACCAAGGATGGCCTGACCCGAGACGAGATGAAATGGATGCGCCACCGTCTGCTCGAGATCCAGGAAGAGGGCAAGATCGACGTGGAAGAGGAGTTCCAGCAGGCCTGTTTCCACATCACGGTCTACAAGACCTACATGCCGTCACGCACACGCCGGCGTTCCGTCCACGCAAAGCCTGAAGAGCCCCAACCCGCTCCGCCCTCTGAGACTGCATCCGACCCCGCTACCGAAGGCCTATAAAGGCAGTTTTCCAGCGAGTTCCACAAAGCTCAACCGAATTTTGATTGTTCTCTCTGCGCGGTTCGAGCGTACAATCGCGGGCAAGCGCAGTGCTCGTGCGAATAAAGCCGGAACTGTATGACTTAAAAGCGCGTACACTGCTGCTGGGCGGAAAGGCATATCTATGAGTGAAAGTGAACTGGAAGTTCAACCGGCGGCTGAGGCAGCCCCGGGACTTACGCAGTGGCAGCGCGTTATTAATACGTTCACTGCGCCGTCGAAGACCTTTGAAGACATTAAGCGAGGCAACAAGAGCTGGTGGCTGCCGCTGATCATCATGGCGCTTGCGGGCTACCTTTTCTTCGCTGTGGTCTCGCAGAAAATTACCATGGGGACGGTTGTCGACAACCAGGTCCACCTGAGTTCCAGCGCACAGGAGCGGCTCGCACAACTCACCCCCGAGCAGCGCGAAAAGAACCACCAGATTTCTATTTACTTCACAGAAGGTGTATTTCTTGGCGGCCCCGTCATTGGACTGATTGCCGTGGCCATTATTTCGCTGGTGCTGCTCGGCACAATTAACTTTGTCTTCGGCGGCAGAGCCAAATATGGGAG
The DNA here is from genome assembly GCA_035546015.1 of Occallatibacter sp. GTDB lineage: Bacteria > Acidobacteriota > Terriglobia > Terriglobales > Acidobacteriaceae > Telmatobacter. The sequence continues at coordinate 2,214 of DASZXD010000166.1, read as the reverse complement.
CATCTTTGCCGTCTACTACTACGCATACCTGCCGAGTCTGGTGAAGGTCTTGCTCGGCATCGTCGTGATCTACGCAGGCATTGCACCCGAGTCATTCAACATCAAGAACTTTGCGCCTACCAACATCGGTGCATTTCTCGATCCTGTGGATACGAACAAGGCGCTCTATGCGCTGGCAACCTCGCTCGATGCAGTCACGATCTGGATGCTGATCCTGATCAGTATTGGCGTTGCCACTGTGGCGGGAGTCAAGCGCAGCTCGGGCTACATTGCCGTCTTCGGCTGGTGGGCCATCGTTGTACTGTTTGGCATGGCTGCAGCCGCGATCTTTGGCTGATAATCGAGCTCCAAAAAGCGAAACGGCACGAATCCACCCTGGACTCGTGCCGTTTTGTTCTGCTGTCTTGAGAAATGAACTTACTCAGTCCACCGCCGCATAATCAGCGAAGCGTTGATGCCGCCAAACCCGAACGAGTTTGACAGCGCTACATCGAAGCTATGCGGAATTGCCTTGTTCGGCACGTAGTCCAGCTTGCACTCCGGATCGGGCGTGTCGAGATTCGTGGTCGGCGGCAGCACCTGGTTTTGCAGTGCCAGCACAGTGATGCCCGCTTCGAGTCCTCCGGCGCCGCCCAGCAGATGGCCGGTCATCGATTTCGTGCCGCTGATCTTGAGCGTATGGCTCAGCGCGTGCTCACCAAACACCAGCTCGATGGCCCGCGACTCGTTGCCGTCACCCGCCGGAGTCGATGTGGCGTGCGCATTTACGTAGCCCACTTCTTCGGGCGTAATGCCTGCGTCCTTCAGCGCTGCTCGCATGCTGCGCTGCGCGCCTGCACCTTCCGGAGCGATCCCGGTCATGTGATACGCGTCTGCGCTCATGCCGTAGCCGATGACTTCGGCCAGAATCTTCGCGCCGCGCGCCCTGGCGAACTCAAGCTCTTCGAGAATCAGAATACCCGCACCTTCGCCAATCACAAATCCATCGCGGTCTTTGTCGAAGGGCCGGCTGGCTTTTGTTGGTTCGTCGTTGCGCGTGGACAGCGCGCGCATCGAGGCGAATCCGCCTACAGACAGCGGCGTCACTGCGGCTTCGGATCCGCCGGCAATCATTACGTCCGCATCGCCGTGCAGAATCATGCGTACCGAGTCGCCAATGGAGTTGGCGCTGGTGGCGCAGGCCGTTGCCGTTGCCGAGATAGGCCCCTTGGCGCCATAGCGGATGCTGAGCTGGCCGGCAGCCATGTTGATGATGGTGGCGGGAATGAAGAAGGGTGAGAGCTTGCGCGGCCCGCCCGCGAGCAGGTTGGCGTGCTCGCGCTCGATGATCTCGAATCCGCCGATGCCCGAACCAATGAAGACACCCACTCGATCGGCGATCTCCGGCGTAATGACCAAGCCGGATTGCGTCATCGCCTCCTGCGCTGCCGCGAAAGCAAAGTGGATGAAGCGCCCCATCTTGCGCGCTTCTTTCTTCTCCACAAAATTGAGTGGATCGAAGTTTTTCACCTCGGCAGCGAAGGTGACTGGAAAGCCTGTGGTATCGAAGCCCTGGATGGGAGCCACGCCGCTGGCTCCGGCCACAAGCTGCCGCCATACCTCGGGAGCGGTGTTGCCAACGCCGCAGAGCAGCCCCAGGCCGGTGATTACGACTCTACGGTTCGTGTCCAGGGTCAATGCCTACTTGCCGCCTTTCGCGTTCTTCTCGATGTAGTCGATGGCGTCCTTTACGGTTTTGATCTTCTCGGCATCCTCATCGGGAATCTCGAGATCGAACGCTTCCTCGAACTGCATCACCAGCTCCACCACGTCGAGCGAATCGGCACCCAGGTCTTCCTGGAAGCTTGCGCCGGGGGTCACTTCGGCTTCGTCCACCTGTAGTTGCTCGACGATGATCTGCTTCACTTTTTCTTCAACGGCCATGCGTGCTTCTCCTCGTATGGTTCATAAAACTCAGGGAAAAATCATGGAGCGCAAAAAAAGTCCGCTCCGCTGCCTACAATACCGGCCAACGGTCCGAAAAGACAACCGCCGCGCGCAAAAAATGCGGATGGCCCCGAACTCCAAGTCTACCGGCCGCCCGGACAGGGTGTAAAGCCGCTCTGCTGCGCGAGGTTGCGGCTCTTGATCCCCGCCATGGGTCAGATGCGGCACAACGCAAAAACGCCCACGCAATGCACAGGAGAAAGGCGTACATTAGGCGAAGGGGATTTT
>DASZXD010000165.1:0-9098 GCA_035546015.1 Occallatibacter sp. | reverse complement strand
GACTCAGATGAAAGAGACGCTCACCTGCAACCCTGGATCAACTACTACAACCGCGAGCGACCCCATGGTAGCCTCAACTACAAGCCGCCCATCAGCCGCTCCGACACCGGAACAACCTCTTGACCTTCTACAGGCACCCATTCTCGAGCCGCTACAGATAGCTCTGAAGCATCGTGCGGCAGCATAGGACGTCTAAAATTGAATAGAGATGGCAGACACGCTTTATCTGAGTTTGTGGTATCCGAATCTGCGGCTGGCGGCGCTGGCTGAGAAGCTGACGGCGGTGCTGAGTACGTTTGCGGCACATGGCGGCGAGGCGCGGGTGTATGCGGCGACGGTGTGGCCGATCGACTGGAGCGAGACGCCGGCGTTTCAACGCGTGTATGGGCATGGCGAGCGCGGCGCAGAGCCGCAGGCCGCGGTGGAAGAGGCGCTTGAGCTGCTGCATGAGGATTATGCCTACGAGTTCCAGATCGGGTGGAGCTTGTGGGAACTGGAGACAGGCAAGACAGGCCTGGATGAGCGCTGGGTGCGCGAGCCGCGGCTGGTACGCGTGACGGGTTACGGGCCGCTCTTCGATGAAGGCGCTTACGAGCAGGATGGGCATATCCGGATCGACTTTGGTTCGGATGCGCCGTTTCTGGAAGAGGACGCGAACCTGGACGCCGTGGGGGCGCGGCATGTGGAAGAGAATGTGCGGCAGCTTGTGGAACTGACGACGGCGGTGGAAAAGGGCTCGGGCGCAACGGCGCGTCTGTTGTGGAGCGAACTGGGCGAGAGCCTAGCGCAAAGGCTGGCAGCGCGGCTGGGGATGGGGAACTGACAAGTGCGCTTCACCATTGAGCGGATGCGGACGCTGGTGCTGGCCGCGGGCGTGCTGCTCGTGGTGGCGCTGGGCGTGTTTCTGGCCATTGGGCGATTCCGCAGCCCGTTCAGCCGCAAGGATATTCCGAAGCGGCTGGGCATCGACATTGAGCAGGAGGCCAACGGCGTTACGTATACGCAGGCGCACGGCGGGCACACGCTGTTCAAGATTCACGCTTCGAAGGTAGTGCAGCTCAAAAACGATCATGCGCTGCTGCACGATGTGCAGATCGAGCTGTATGGCGCTGACGGCAGCCGCGTGGACAGGATTGCGGGCAAAGAGTTCGAGTATGACCAGAAGGCCGGCACAGCCACGGCTGCGGGAACTGTGGAGATTACGCTGATGCGGCCCAGCGTGGCGCCCGCTGTGGCGCCCAGGGCTTCTGCCGAGCAGGTGATCAGCCCCAAGGGAAAGAAAAACCCGTTGACTGCGACTGCACAGGCGGCTGCGAGCGGCGAGATGCACGTGGAGACGAGCGGGCTGACCTTCGACCAAAAGAGCGGCATGGTTACGACGGAGCAGCGCGTGAACTTTTCAACGGCACAGGGCAGCGGCAGTTCGATAGGCGCGACGTATGACTCGCAGCGCGGGTTTCTGTCGTTGAATCACGCGGTGAGTCTGACGACGCGTCGGGGCAACGATACGGTGGAGATTCACGCGAGCTTTGCGGACTTTGACCGCAACTCGGATGTGTGCGATCTGGATGGCGCGACCGCGGCGTATCGCGGCGGGCAGGCAATGGCGGCGAGCGCGAAGATTCTGTTTCGCGACGATGGCACGGCACAGCGGCTGTATGCGATGGGTGGATTTACGCTGTCGACGGATACGGGCGGACATCTGGCAGCGCCGCGCGGCACGATGGACTTTGACGAGCACAATCAGCCGCGCCATGGACGGCTCGAGGGCGGCGTGACAATGGACTCTGCAAGCGGCGGGCGTACTGTGCACGGCGCGGCGCCGGAAGCTGAGCTGGAGTTTGCGGCGGGGGGAGAGCTGCACCAGCTCGATATGACGAAGGGTGTTGAGATGGCCAGCGAGCAGACGGGCCAGACGACGGTGAAGGGGCGGCTGGTTCCGGTGCGGATGAGCCGGACATGGCGGTCACCCCAGGCGGAGGTCCAGTTTCGCGATGCAGGGAATGGGCGGGTGGAGCCGGTTTCGATGCACGGCGCGGGCGGCGTTCTGATTACGACGACGGACAGGCGCGGGGATGAGGCTCCAGCGCAATCGAAGCTGGCGGCCGATGAGGTGACGGGCACATTCGGACCCGGCTCCGCTTTGACGGCGATGACGGGAACGGGACACGCCAGCATGGAGCAGACCTCGGCAACGGGTACGCACCAGACGGCGACCGGTGATCGGCTTGAGGTGCAATTTACGCAGGCTGGCGCAGGAGCAAAGCCGGGTGCGGCGGCGGAGGTGCAGTTGGCCACGCTGGACGGGCATGTGACGCTGGTGCAGCAGCCGGCTCCGAAGCACGCCGGATCGGGCGAGGCGCAGCAGCCCAACCAGTTGCAATCGGCGATGCGGGCAACGGCAGCGCATGCGGTTTATGAGGGCGCGGGCGAGTGGCTGCATCTGACAGGGAGCCCAAGGGTTGTGGATGGCGGGCTGGAGATGACCGCGGACAAAATTGATGTGACGCAGCAGTCGGGCGATGCGTTTGCGCATGGCAACGTGAAGGCGACGTGGATGAACGCCAATGGCCAATCGGGCACAAAACAGGCGGGCATGACGCTGGGTGGGCAGGGACCGGCGCATGCTGTGGCCGCTGAGGCGCAACTGCAGCAGGCGCAGGGGCAGGCTTTATTCAGCGGAAATGCGCGGCTGTGGCAGGATAAAAACTCGGTCGCCGCACCGACGATTGCAATTGACCGGCAGAAGCAGACGCTGAAAGCGCAGAGCCAGGATCGGGCGAATCCGGTGCGCGTGGTGCTGGTGAGCACGGGCAGAACGCAGAGCGGTGCAGCGAAATCGATGGTTGTGCCGGGAGCGGGAAAACAGAATGGGCCGGCGGTGATCCGCGTGCGCGGCGGCGACCTGTGGTACTCGGATGCGGAGCGCAAGGCGGTGATGCATGGCGGCGTACTGGGAACAGTGACGGCCGCGACCGCGACCGCGGCTACGGTGTCAGACAATGTAGAGCTGGAGCTGACGCCGACGGGGAAAGAGACCCAGGTGGAACGCATGACAGCGACGGGCGATGTAGTAGTGAGCTCACAGGGCCGGCGCGGCACAGGCGACAGGCTGGTCTATACCGAGGCCGACGGGAATTATGTGCTGACGGGCAGGCCGGGGGAACCACCAAAGTTAACCGATCCGGCGCGTGGAACGGTGACAGGCGCGGCTTTGATTTTCCATAGCGGCGATGATAGCGTCAGTATCGAAGGCGGCCTCGAAGAGACGAAGACGGTAACGACCGCGCCGAAGTAAGGCAGAAGCGGGTCAAAGAGATTCATGGAGAGACTTTCGGCCGAGGGAATCGGCAAAAGCTACAAGGGACGGCAGGTTGTCCGTGGCGTAAACCTGAAGATCTCCCGCGGCGAAGTGGTGGGGCTGCTGGGGCCTAATGGCGCCGGCAAAACCACGAGCTTCTACATGATTGTGGGCCTGGTGGCGCCGGAGACCGGGCGGGTGACGGTGGACGAGACCGATATTACCGGCGTGCCGATGTATCTGCGGGCGCGTAATTATGGAATCAGCTACCTGCCACAGGAGCCGTCGGTGTTTCGCAAGCTGACGGTGGAAGAAAATATTCTGGCTGTGCTGGAGGCGCAGCCGCTGAACAGTACGGAGCGGCGGACGCGGGCCGACCGGCTGATTCATCAGTTGAATCTGGGGCACATCCGCACTACGCGGGGTTATGCGCTCTCAGGCGGCGAGCGGCGGCGCGTGGAGATTGCGCGGGCGCTTTGCATTCAGCCGAATTTCATCCTGCTCGATGAACCTTTCAGCGGGATCGATCCGATCGCGGTGCTGGAGCTGCAGAAGATTATCTTCGATCTGAAAGCAAGCGGGATCGGGATTTTAATTACAGACCATAATGTGCGTGAGACGCTGAGCGTAACCGACCGGGCGTACATTATCGCGGAGGGCAAGATTTTTCGACAGGGAACGCCGCACGAACTGGGTAACGACATGGAGGTGCGGCGCGTCTACCTTGGCGAGGGGTTTTCGCTGGGATGAGGGCTGATTCGCACGGCTATGCAACCGGACGCGACGGCATGCATCTTTTGCAATAAGTGGCAGATATTCCCAAATGGACCGTCGCCCAAACCGGAACGCATGACCGAAACGAGTGATTGGAAGTGAGACATTTTTCCCTTTAAGCTTTTTCTCACACGATTACACTTGAATTAGGTCCAAACGGGGAACGAGTTCCATTTATGGCTCTGCTGCAGCCAAAACTGAACCTCAAAGTCGCGCAACGCCAGGTTTTGACGCCTGGGTTGATGCAGATGGTGAGTGTTCTTGCCTTAAACAAGCTCGAGCTGAAGGAGATGATCGATGCCGAGATGGTGGAAAACCCCGTCCTGGAAGAGATTGACGAATCGGTTCCGATGCTGGATGAGGTCGCGGGCCGCGAAGAACGCATGGAACGCAGCGTTGAGGAGGCCGCGTCCGCTCCGCAGCAGGACGTATTCAACGAGATTGACTTTGGAACGTACTTCCAGGAGTATCTTGACCCCGGCTATCGCACGCAGCCTGAGTACGAAGAGAGCGAGAAGCCCTCGTTTGAAAACTTTCTCTCCCAACCTACAACTCTGTCCGATCACCTGGCGTGGCAGCTGGGAGCTCTGAGCCTTGACCAGGATGTGTATGAGGCAGCCGAGTACGTGATCGGCAACCTGGATGAGGATGGGTATCTGGCAGCGAGCGACGAGGAACTGGCCGCATCGTTTGCACAGTTTGCGCCGGGGCTGCTGCGGCAGAATGGGCACCCGACGCATGACGACGCGGCACTGGAGCTGATTCGCAAGGCGATTGACCTGGTGCAGCATCTCGACCCGGTGGGCGTGGCGGCGCGCGACCTGCGCGAGTGCCTGCTTTTGCAGGTTGCGGCCCAGCAGCAGGAGTTTGGCCAGTTGTATGCCAAACGGCCTCAAGAGCACAGTGACGACGACACGCAGCGGGACCCGCATGGCAGCTTCAAGGTTGAGGCCGAAGTTCAGCTCGATATGCGGCGGCGCAGCATGGAAGTAGCGTTGCTGATTGTGGACCGCCACCTGCCCCTGCTGCAGAAGCGCGATGTGAAGGACCTGGCGCGAGCGCTGCAGGTGACCACGGACGAGGCGCAGGCCGGGGTTGAGTTTATCCGCACTCTGGACCCGCGGCCGGGACGCATGTATAACCGCGAGCAGACTCGGCTTATTGAGCCTGACGTGGTGTTTGTGAAGCGCGGCGGCGAGTGGACCGTCTCGATGAACGAGGAAGATCTGCCCAGCCTGCGGCTGAGCCAGCGCTACCGGCGCATGCTTGTCTCCGACTCGACGGACAAGGAAGTGAAGGATTACGTCAAGGAGCGGTTCCGCTCTGCGATGCAGCTGATGCGCAACATTGCACAGCGCAAGAGCACGATTGTGCGCGTGTGCGAGGTGATTGTGCGGCGGCAGCAGGATTTTCTGGATCAAGGGCTGGAAGCGCTGCGGCCGATGATGATCAAGGAAGTGGCCGAGGAGATCGGCGTGCATCCTTCCACGGTGAGCCGCGCGGTGGCCAATAAATACGCACATACGCCGCAGGGCGTGCTGGAGCTGCGCTTCTTTTTCTCAGAGGGCGCAAACGGTCCCGAGGGTGCGGATACGCCTCTGCTGGTGCTGAAGCGCAAGGTGCGCAAGCTCATTGAGGACGAGGACCCGCGCAAGCCGCTCACCGACGATCAGCTTGCAGCGCTGCTGCAGTCCCAGGGGATTCAACTCACCCGGCGCACGGTGGCAAAGTATCGCGAGGATATGAATATTCCTTCTACGCACCAGAGAAGGAAGCGGGACTAAAGAATAACTTTCAGCCTCAAGCCTCTAGCCGTCAGCTCATCCTGCTTTGCAAGAAGGACGTGCTCTCCAGGCTTCCAACAATTCAAGAGACGGCGTTCATGCACGCAGCCCAGGTGCCATTGTCGGAACCGGGACTGCGTGCGAGTGGCTGAGAGCTGTTTTTATGGGCGGGTGGGGATTACGCCGGGCTGGAAGAGATCCGACAGGTCTGTGGCGTTGGCGGCGTCGCCCAGCCAGGGTGTTGATCCACCGGTGGCGCGGACGTGGAAGATCTCCTGCATGGTGCGCAGGTCAGACGAGTGCGAGTAGGGAATGGCGCTTGCATAAGGCATGCCGTTTTCGTTTTCGTGTGCGAGCGAAGAGATGATGATCTCCGGAATGGTGTGGTTGAAGTCGTCGGGGTTATCGCCGGCTTCACCGTCGTCTTCGCTTTCGTCCCACCAGAGAATGATGACGCCGCCGTCTTTATAAGCGCGCGATGCCATGATCATCGGCACCAGGCGGCTTACGGTATTATCACCGGCCCTGATGGTTGAGGAGTCGCCAGTGAGGCCGGCAAAGCCGCCGGTGAGGCCGCTGTGCATCTCGTTGTACTGGTCGGGCGTGATCCAGTTGTAGGCGGCCACGCGGTCGCCGGCCAGGTCAAGTGCGAGCTGTTGCAGCGGAGCGTAGTGTAAACGCAGTAGATTTGACGTGGAGATGTCGTTGCCGCCGTTGGTGTCAGTGAAAAAGGCCATCGGATTGTGCTTGACGGCGTAGTTGTACTGAAGCGAGTCGCTGTACTCGTTGAGGTTGCTGGTGGCGGCGAACTTGCCGGACTGGCTCACGATGGGCACGGTCCACTGGCTGGGCGGCAAGGGCAGATTGATGAGCTTGCCGTCGACCGTCTGCAGGTCAATGTCTTCCTGATAAGACTTCCAGGAGATGCCGGCGTGCTGCAGTAGTCCGCTGAGGTGCTGGGTGGTGGTCTGCGCGTTGGGCGGGTTGTCCTTGTAGGGATCGTCGTCGTTGGCGATGCCGAAGTTGGTGCCCGCCTCAGCCCAGAGGTAGTTGGGCTCAGAGGGATGGATGTGCGGATTGTTGCCGCTCTCGGTGGCCAGCACGTTGTAATAGGCCGTGGCGTAAGAGACCTGCTTGCTGATGTTCACGAGGTGGCCGTTGATGTAGGCCGTTGCAGTGCCGTTGACCAGGCTATTGATGAAGGGCGCGTTGGGATTCTGAAAGACGGGCTGGATATCGCCGGCGACCGTTGTGGGCTGGGTCCAGTTGTGATTTTCAAGCGCGATGACGAAGACGTGCTTGATCTCGCGCGGGCCGCGGTCATCGCGATCATGGTCGCCGTCGCCGTATTGGGCCTTGGCAAGAGTGCAGGTGAGCGCAGCCAGCAGCGCAAGCCCGGCAAGTGTGCGGGCGTGGGAGAAGCGGAACATGTGAACCTCCGGTGTTGGGGGTGAAAGCGCGGGCAAGGGAACGGATTGCCCGGAAGGGCGCGGGCCATGCGAAGATTCAGCCCTACGCGTGGAGAGTTCTAACAGGCGATTGTTGCGGAGTGATGAGGGGCGGGTTAAACGATGTGGGTAAGGAGGTTGCCGGCCTGCACGATATGCGCGTTGTGCGGCCGGTTTCTTGACTCCGCTCCTGTTCTCTGGTTTACTCAAGTTCAACGTTATGCAGATGTCCAGCGCAGAGACGATGATGCGGGCCGCTATTCGAATTAGCGGCGACAGCACACGTGCGGGGACTGGCGGCTGACGAGAACTATTCAGGATAAGGCAGCAAACAGGCCACCACCCGCACATGCGGCTGGTGGATTTTTATTGGGTAAATAACCCAAGAGGAGAAGCTATTTTGGAAAGCGTCACACTTGCCGGTATTCAGGCGGCCCGCGCGCGGATTGGCGATGCGATTCACGTTTCGCCGTGCCAGCTGTCTCATTATCTTTCTGAGCTGGCCGGGCTGCCGATGTATCTCAAGCTCGAGAATCTGCAGCGCACGGGATCGTTCAAAGAGCGCGGCGCGCTGAACAAACTGCTGACGCTGAGCGATGCGGAGCGCAGGCGGGGCGTGATCGCGGCGAGCGCGGGCAATCATGCGCAGGGCGTGGCCTTTCACGCCACAGCGCATGGCATTCGCGCGCAGATTGTGATGCCGCTGGCAACGCCGCAGATCAAGGTGGCGGCGACGCGTGCGTATGGCGCGGAAGTGATTTTGCACGGCGCAAATTATGACGAGGCTTACGAAGAAGCGCTGCGGCGCTGCGCCGAGCAGCAGAGCACCTTTATTCATCCCTTTGACGATGCCGAGGTGATTGCAGGGCAGGGAACGATTGCGCTGGAGCTGCTGGAGCAGGTGCCGGATCTGGAGGCGGTGGTGGTGCCGATCGGAGGCGGCGGGTTGATCAGCGGCGTGGGATGCGCGCTGAAGGAGACCAATTCGCGGATTCGGATTGTGGGCGTCGAGTCAGAGAAGCTGCCCTCTATGCTGCGCGCGTGCGAAGCGGGTGCGCCGGTGACGATTGCGCCGCAGGCAACGATTGCCGACGGCATTGCGGTGCGGCGCGCGGGCGATATGACGCTGCCGCTGGTGCAGCGCTATGTGGATGAGATTGTGACGGTGGACGACGAGGAGATTGCCAGCGCCATTCTTACGCTGCTGGAGCAGGAAAAGACGCTGGCCGAGGGCGCGGGCGCGGCGGCGCTGGCGGCGATTCTGCGCGAGAAGACGAACCTGCGGCAGAGACGTACGGCGGTGCTGGTGTGCGGCGGCAACATCGATGTGTCGTTGCTGGCGAAGATTATTGAGCGCGGCCTGGTGAAGGACGGAAGGCTGCTGCGGATTCGCGTGTATCTGCAGGACCGGCCGGGCGCGCTGCAGGGGCTGACGCAGATTCTGGCACGGGAGCGCGCGAACATTGTGGAGACACTGCACAATCGCGCGTATTACGGCGTGAGCCTGGGCGAGACGGTGATCGACATCACGCTGGAGACGCGCGGAGCCGCGCATATCACGGCGATCAGCCACGCGCTGCAGGAGGAGGGATTTCGGTTTGAGCGGATTCAGTGAAGGCAGCTCTCAGCTTTTAGCTCGACAGTGACGTATTGAGTGGCGTGTTTTCCCAGGTCTCAGAATCGAGACCTGGGGCACCCGGCAGTGACGTATTGAGTGGCGTGCTTTCTCAGGTCGCATTCGCCGCAGCGGATGAGGCCTGGGCACTGTTTCTTCCATCTCTGACAATTATG
>DASZXD010000164.1:0-24123 GCA_035546015.1 Occallatibacter sp. | reverse complement strand
ACAGTTTTTGAGACGGCCGGACCGGAGAGATCCGGCCGTTGGTTTTGCGGGGTTTAGGAGGGGTGTTTTTCGAGGGCTTTTGAAACAACCGTGATCTGCTTGTGAACGTCGTGGAGGACTCCGCGCTGATACTTGAGCTCTTCATGGATCGGCTCTTCGGCGGTGCTTGTCTTCTCCAGCTCAGCGCGCAGATCTTCGTTGGCCTGTGTCAGGCACTTCCAGCGGCGATAGTAGTCTCCGCACAGCTCGCCGACCATGAAGCCGAAGGCGGCTGCGATCAGCATCCAGAGTGGCAGAACTGCCGATGATTCGTCGATGATCATGCAACTTGCTCCTGTTGGGTTCGAGCGTGCTCACGGAGCACGCGGTGGATAGTGGCCCTGGAGACGTCATAGGCCTTCGCCAGCTGGCCGAGGCTCTGGCCTCGCTGGCGATCTCTGAAGATGGCCTCGTGATCGAGAACCAGTTTCTGTCGTCCTATCTGCCGGCCTTCGAGCCGTGCCCGGCGCATGCCGGCGCGAACCCGCTCAACGATCAAGTTGCGTTCCAACTCGGCGATGGCGCCGATGATCACGACGATCGCACGGCCCAGCGGACCGCCGGTGTCGATCTGCTCACGAAACGAAGCGAACTCGACGCCGAGCCGGTTCAACTCGTCGAGCACATCGAGGAAGTGTTTTACTGAGCGTGCGATCCGGTCTGAAGCCCAGGCCAGCACGACGTCGAACTTGCCGCGGCGCGCATCGCGCATAAGGTCGTCAAGACCGGGCCGGCGGGCCTTCACACCGGAGATCCGGTCCGTATGCTCAGGCAGGTGGCCCGGTCACGACTTTCACTCCGAATTCTCCTTCGAGGAGTTGTGTCCCATCCAAACCGCGCCTTTGGCGGCTTGGGTGGGAAAACTGGATCGTGCGCCTACCTTCAACTGTACTCGCTGGATGTGAGTGCCCTCTGCCAACGCCCGCTCATCACAAACTAAGCGATGAACGGGGCACAGCTTCTACCGTTCACTGCGATTCCGATGACCGGGCCACCTGCCCACCATCGCCAAATCATCATGACCTGTCTTACCTGATTGTAGTTACGAGCAATCAATCCGTGTGGAAGACCTCTTCCATTGGCGTCCACCATTCGCCGGGTTTGCGGTCGGGCAGCGGGCTCTGCATGGGCTCCATGATGGCCCACCACTCCTGCGTGGTTTTGTCAGCGGCCATCTTTGCCATGTCTGCGGCGTAGTCTGTGCCGTGGTACTCGAAGTAGCCGAAGAGTGTGTGGTTGTGCAGGTAGATGGAATAGTTGCGAATATTGCATTCGCTGATGGTTTTGAGCACGCCGGGCCAGACGGCTGCGTGGTATTCCTTGTATCTCTGTTCAGCCTCGGGCTTGAGGCCAATTACCATTCCGTATCGAGTCATTGCTGCTCCTGATGGATCATGATAACGGCAGCGGGCCGCAGACGGCTGCGAGACCATTCGCCGCCCGAAGTAGACGCGAGTATGATCAATCTGGCTGAACGCGGCGGACTATACGAAGTTCTGCTAAGCGGAATGCTTGAGAGCGAAGCCAGCCTTTTGTGGAGGGGCAATGAAAGGGAGTTTCACGGGCCGGCGCGATTTTCTGAAGCGCGCGGGGCTATTCGGTTCAGTGGGGTCGATGATGGGATCGGCGGCGATGATGGCGGGATTACCGGAGAGTGCGATGGGGCTGGGCGGCGGAGGCCGCAATGTGAAAGAGATGGCGCTGCCTGCGCAGGCGGAGGAAGCGCCGAAGTATCACATCAAGTTTGCCGTGTGCGGCATGAGCCACGACCACATCTACGGCATGATTGGCGCGGTGCTGCGCGGCGGCGGCGAACTGGTGGCGGCGTGGGGCGGCGAGCAGGATAAGCTTGGCGCGTTTCGAAAGAGATTTCCTGACGTGAAGATCGTGGGCGCGCAGGACGAGATTCTCAACGACCCTTCGATTCAACTTGTCCTAAGCTCGCAGGTGCCTGTCGAGCGTGCGGGGCTCGCGGTCAGGGCGATGCGGAACGGCAAGGATTTTCTTTCGGACAAGCCGGGCATGATCACGCTGGAACAGCTCGCCGAAGTGCGCCGCACGATCACCGAGACCAAGCGTATCTATGCGATCCTTTACAGCGAATTGCTGGAGGTGAAGGCCGCGGTTTATGCTGGCCACCTCGTGAAGCAGGGCGCCATCGGCAAGGTGATCCAGACGATCAACATTGCGCCGCATCAGATTGTGCAGAAGGGCGGCGACGCGGGCGGCGCCATGCCGCGGCCTGACTGGTTCTGGGATCCGGACAAGTACGGCGGCATTCTGTGCGATATTGGCTCGCACCAGGTGGATCAGTTCGTTTATTACACCGGCTCAAAGCAGGCTGAGGTTGTGGAGTCGCAAGTGGCGAATGTGCGCCATCCTGAGCATCCCCGGTTTCAGGACTTTGGCGATATGGTGCTGCGCGGCGATCGAGGGCTTGGCTATGTACGTCTCGATTGGTTCACGCCCGATGGACTGGGAACCTGGGGTGATGGCCGGCTTTTCATCCTGGGCACGGATGGTTACATCGAGGTCCGCAAGTACGCGAACGTTGCCGTCAGCCACGAGGGCAACAATCTCTTCATCGTGGACAAGGACAATGCCCGCTACATCGACTGCAACAACATGACGCTGCCGTTTGGGCCGCAGTTCGTGGCCGATATTGTGAACCGCACGCATCTGGCGCAGGATCTGGACGAGGCGCTGCTGGCCGCGGAACTGGTGATCAAGGCGCAGCGCAACGCGAAGATGGTTACGCTGCAGGATTGATGGAAGAACTGAAAACTACTCCGCGCCGGGCGAGGACGACGCCGTCAGGCCCGGCGCATCGGGGATCTTGCACACGGAGTAACCGCGCTGCTGATAGGGGCAGTCCATGCCGGCAGGCGCGGGGCCATGAATCGCGGTCCAGGTGACGGGATACTCGTGCGCCAGGCGAGAGAAATCCTGTGCGGTGAAGTGGTTGAGACCACTCGTGGCAGAGCTTTGCTGCTTCCAGTCATCGGCCAGGTTGGGAAACATGGCTGCTACGCCGCCGTCCTTGTGGTAGTCCGCTAGTGAAGCACGCTCGCTGATGGAGCGGAAGCCATGCACATCCACGCCGTGGGCGTTGAAGTAAGCCGAGTCCACGGCAAAGACTGCGCCTGTGGGCGTGTTCTGACGTATCCAGAGGAGAGTGTTTACCCACGCGTTCGGGCTGGTGGCGACGCCGGGCCATTCGATGTGCTGGCTTGTGGGATAGGTTTCGTAGTCTACCGCATACATGCCGATGGCCAGCGGGATAAGTATGGCCGGCATAACCCAGGCGCGGCCTTTTGCAAGGTACTCGCCCAGGATGCCGGCGAAAAAGAGCATGAAGATCAGGGTGATGAGGTGGAAGCAGCGCAACGGCTGCAGCCGGATGTACATGTCGAGCGTGTGCGTGCTCGAAATAATGGCCGCAGCAATGATGGCCAGAATACCGAAAGGGATGAGCGCAAAGCTGAGACGTGCAAAGGCGGGAGTGGTTCCGCGCAGCCTGCCTCTGGCATACCAGGCCAGAAATGCGAGCGGCGCGAGCAGGCCGAGCCAGTGATACCAGGTCCAGGTGGTGAGAAAGAAGAAGTCGCGCGAGTAGAGAGCCTCTCGATAGGCGCCTTGCGCCACGGCAGGATGAAAGCCCACAGGCATGATGCTCAGCACGGCTCCGGCGGCTGCTGGAACCCGCTGCCGCGCTACAGGCGCATATCGCTCCACGGCCCACATGACGGCTGCGAGAAAGATGAGATAGGCGGCCATCTGCGGATGGATGGTCGCGGTAAGCACAGTAAGCACTGTCGCCAGGCTAAAACGGCGAGCCAGAAGCGCGGTGAGCGCAAAGAGCGTGAGAGGCGTTGAAAACGAGCGCGCCGTCAGATATGGGTCCATCAACAGGAGGCCGGTGTTGGTTGCCGGCATGGTAAGCACGGCTGCGATTACCAGCACTCCGCACCAACGCGCACGGGCCGAACTGAAACTGATTGCGGCCAGCGTCCAGCAGGAGACGATGAGCAGGAACGTGGTGGCGATGTACCAGAGGAAGACCGTCCAGTCCATGGAGAGGTGGGTCAGTCGGGCGGTCCACGCCAGGATATGTCCGAACAACGAGAGATGTTCGTGGGACTGGAAGAATTCAGTGGCGTAGGGATAAAGAGCGGGATTGAGCAGCTTTTTGGCGGCAGGGATGTAGATTTCGCCGTCTTCCACGCCGAGATGATAGCCGTGCAGCGCAACCGCAGCGACGGATACCAGCGCCAAGCGAAGGATAGGCAGGCGCTGGTCATACGCCGTTTTCATGGAATTCCTCGTTTCGTCACACGTCCAGGCGTGAAGGGCGGTGCCGCATCTGCATGGCGCTTTATAGCTGTCTTTATCATACCCGGGCTGGGCAGGTGGAACGAAGTGCGCGGCTACGAACAGACCGGCTCATGTTCGCCGAGAAGAGCCAGAAAGGACTTGCTGTACGAGCCTGCACAAGCTTCAGCTTAGACGCTGCTCAATGGGGATTGAGAGCGTTGCCTGCGGTACGTTCCCGTTGTGTACGCCTGAACGTGGAAAGACACGCCCGAGCCAGGGCAGATCGATATAGAGCATGGCGATCAGCACCAGGCAGCAGATCACCAGCAGGGCCATGATGCGCGGCTCGCGATAGAGCTTTTCGGGATTCTGAACGGGGCTATCTTCAACAAATGAGAGCTTGAAATAGGAGGCCATCAGCAGTGCGATGAAGGGAAAAGCGAAGACCATCTCCATGCGGTAGCGCATGATGAATGCACCGAAGAAGAGCATGGCCGTGGACCCATAAAAAAGTACAGAGGTAAGCAGCGACTGCTCGTTATATAACTCGAAAGAGCGGCGGTACTTGACGGCGGAGTCGCGGCCGATCTGCCGGTATTCACTGAAGCGCTTGAGGGCCATGAAATAGGCGCCGAGCATCCAGTAGGCCACGAGAAGCGAGGCGGGCGGAATGACGGTGGCAGTTACGACGTACCACCCGACACAGAGACGGATGGGATTGTTGACGGACTCAGACAGGACGTCCAGATACGGAACATCCTTGGTGCGAATGGGTGGAATGTTGTAGAAGCAGCCCATGACCCAGAGGCTGAGTACGCTGAAGAAGAGCGGCATTGAGACTTCGAGAGCCACAACAAAGCCGATTGCGCCAACGATCAGCCATTGCGCATAGGCAAGAGGAATGCTGACGGTGCGGCTGGCGGCCGGGCGGAGACGCTTAGTGGGGTGCAGGCGGTCGAAGGGAGCATCGAGCAGCTCGTTGAGCACGTAATTGCTGCTGGCGGCAGCCATGACTGCAGTCAGGCCGAGCAGGGTACGCACCAGCAGACCGCGGTCGAGCGGCGCATCGGTGAGGCTTGCGGCGATGACGATGCCGGGAAGAACGAAGATCTGCTTGACCGAATGGTCAAGGCGCAGCAGGCTTGCATGTGCCCACAGACGCTGCCGCAGCGTTCCGGTGCGCGTAGGTAGGGTAGAAAGGCTCATCTGCTGCACTCAGCCCGTGAAATCCAAAATGCCATTCAATTCCTCAATCCTGTAGTGTCCGCCGGTGAATTGCCGGTCTGGCTGATCATCATATCCCTAATAGGACACTGTTGAGCCGTAAATTTTTTCAGCCGTGGGGGCACGGCCCGACTAACACAGGCCGTGATTTTAGCCGCCTTTAGCTGTGACGCGCGAAAATCATCACGGGATAGCCGTTTGCACACAAAGAAACCCTTCATATCAGGTTTCAGGAGCCGGAGAAACGGGACCCGAATGTGTGATCTTCAGGCAATCCAACGAAACTGCTGAAGACAGTAAACTCTGCAAGCCGGGTAGTCGTCTACCGATTAGACGGCTGAGGGAAAGATTTTGGCTACGCGAACGATATGCGGCCACCCAGCCGGGTAATGAGTTCAATTCATGAGCCAGTGGACGGACGAAAATGGGAATTTTGCTGCGGTTCCTTTCCGTGGTTTTGATCCTTGTTGGGGCAACTCTCCTTTTTGAGCGCCCGCTTTATGCCTACGCCGACCCTGGAACGGGGTTACTCGCCATCCAGGCTGTGGGTTCCGCGCTGGTTGCCGGAGGGTGGTATCTGCGGCGCAAGATTTACGCGCTGTTCCATCGCGGCGCTCCTAAGGTGGACCCCGGAAGGTTGCCGGCGACCGAGGATAGCGAAGGTTGAGCACCCCTCTTACCCAGCCGGAGCCTGCGACAGATGGATCGTTTCTGCACGATCCAGACTCTTTCTCTGCACCTGATTCCCCGACGATGACGTTTCGCGATCCGGCAGGTCAGCTTCTGCTTGCCGAAGGATATGCTCTGCGGCGGGTTCGCGCATCCGCTGCGGAGGAAGCGCGCGCTTTTCTGGGCTCAGAGCTGCGAAGGGAACTGGAACGCGATGGCGACCTGGTGTCCAGCGAGGTTATCGATCCGGAAGAGAATGCGATGCTGGAATCGCTCTCCTCTCCGGGCGATCTCTGGCTGCGACATCCACGCATCGATCCCATCTCCTATCCATGGGAGTGGACGCCCGTGCAGTGGCGGGCTGCAGCTGAGTTGACGCTGCGCGTGGCGAGCAAGGCTGTGGAAGCCGGCTGGACACTGAAAGACGCGACGCCGCTCAACGTGCTCTTTCAGGGTGCGCGACCTGTTTTTGTTGATGTATTTTCGTTTGAGCGGCGCAATCCGTACTCGAGCACGTGGCTGGCTTACGGGCAGTTTGTGCGTACGTTTCTGTTGCCGCTAGTGGCGGCGAGGTACCTGAGCTGGCCGCTGGAAGGAATGCTGTTTGCCCGCGACGGGTACGAGCCCGCAGCGCTTTATCGGGCGCTGCCGCGCTGGCGGCGGTTTACTCCCGGCCTGCTGGATGTGGTGACACTGGCTGCGCTCTTTGATGGCAAGGGCAAGACGCCGAGGAAGGTGAAAGCCGCCACAACTCATCCTGAACTGGCGACACACATTCTGCACAAGCGTCTGGCAAGGCTCGGCAAGCAGATTCGCAATTCTGTGAACAGCGAGACGAGCAGCGAGTGGAGCCAGTATGTGCAGACGGCGAGCCACTACCAGCCCGCGGACGTAGAAGACAAGCAGCAGTTTGTCCGTCTCTCACTGGAGCAGTTCCGGCCAGAGCAGGTGCTGGACATTGGCGCCAACACCGGAACGTATTCACTGATGGCAGCAGCTGTTGGTGCAGAGGTAGTAGCTCTAGACTGCGATACGGCGGCACTGGAGCGTTTGTGGCACGCCGCAGCGGCGCAGAGGAAGCCAATTACCGCGCTGGTGGCCAATATCGCGCGCCCAACACCGGCAGCCGGATGGCGCAATCGAGAGCACCTTTCCCTGCTGGACAGACTTTCAGGCCGATTCGACATGGTGCTCATGCTGGCTGTGATTCATCACCTCATCCTGCGCGAGCAGCTGCCGCTGGCTCATATCGGCGATCTGTGTGCATGCCTCACGCGCCGCTGGCTGATTATCGAGTGGGTGCCGCCATCGGATCCGATGTATCAGGAGTGGCTCCGCGGGCGCGATCATCTCTACGGGCACCTCTCTGAGGATGACCTGATGCAGGCATTTGCGCCGCACTTTCTCGCTGCCGGCCGTAAAGCGCTGGGCAACGGCCGCGTGCTTCTGCTGCTGGAGCGTACCGGAGTCGGAATGGCACGATGAAGCGCCTCGCCCAGGCCTGGGGCTTCGCAGCCATTTTGCTGCTGACGGATTACGCCGACCTGACGTCTCAGGCCGGCGATGCGCGCATGCGCGTCCCATGCCCGCTCACGCCCATCGCACTTGCGCACCTTACGGATATGCTGATTGTCGGCCTGGCCTTCGCGCTCACGATGACCGGACTGCGCAGGTTGAATGCGTGGCCCAAGATTCGCTGGTGGCTGGTGGCGTTGCTGCCCACGCTCCTGTTTGTGCGCAATCTCAATGTCATTCCGTTCGATGTGCCGGGCTGGGTTGTGACTGCTCTTTGTGTGCTCTGGATCGGCGCAGTTGTCTTTCTGGTTGTGCAACGACCGCAGGCCGCGCAGTGGCTGCGCAAGGCGGGCAGCGCGCTTCTGACCGGTTTTGCGGTTTTCGCGCTGGTGATGACCGCTCAACTTGTGCGCGCCGCAGTCTGGCATCCGGGACCGCAGGCATTTACAAATCCAATTGCACCGTCACCGGCAAACAGGCCGCGGCTTGTCTGGGTGCTCTTCGACGAGCTTTCCTACAAGTATGTCTTCGAGACGCGCGATGCTTCACTGCGTCTGCCGAGCTTCGACCGGCTGCGGAGTGAGAGCACGCTCTACACAGACGTGATGCCCATCGCTTATCGCACTACGCATGCGGTTCCAAGCCTGATGCTGGGCCGCGACGTGACCGATGTGGAGTACACCCCAGGCAACGAGTATCTTGTGCAGATCGACAACGGCCACTGGGAACGTTTCAACGCCAATGCCTCATTGATTGGAATGGCGAAGCAACATGGGCTAACTACATCGATCGTTGGCTGGTACATCGCGTACTGTCCGGCCTTTGCGAGCGTGGCCACGGAGTGCTACTGGAGTAATGAGGATGCGCAGGATCGCGGGCCGACCTCTCTCGAGGCCGGCTTCGCCGCGAATGTGTGGTTTCCGCTGCGCATCATGCTGGAGCAGCTTTTTTACCCGAGCCGCGCCTGGGCAGATGTTAACCGGTGGAACGTAGAGGGCCACATCGACTCAGTCAAAGATGTGAGTCAGCATGTGCTCAAGACACTGGCGACGAGCCAGGCCGACATTATTTATCTGCATATACCTTCGCCGCATCCACCTGAGTTCTGGGACCGCCGGAGCGGCAGCTACGCTGTTGGCGGATCGTATCTCGACTCACTCGATTACACCGACCGATTGCTCGGCCAGATGCTCGATACGCTTGAAAAGCAGCCGCGATGGGCGTCAACGATGCTCGTTGTTCAGGGCGATCACTCCTGGCGTACGCAGATGTGGCGTTCTTTACCGGGCTGGAGCGCCGAGGACGAGCGCATCTCGCACGGAGGGCAGTGGGACCCGCGGCCGATGCTGATGATCCATATGCAGGGCCAGCAAGGTCCCGGGACGGTCGCCACGCCCACCAGCATTCTGCATGTTCATGACGTGGTGGCTGGGCAGATCGAGGCGATGGGACGCTGAGGGTCAGCCAAGCTGCTCTCAGGAGTGTTTCTGGACATTGTCAATGAGTTGCTGGAACTGCGGATTGGAGTGCAGGGCATTGAAGGCCGGGTCGGCCTGCACATAAATCATCCAGCCTTCATGGGCGCCATAAGCGCGCTCTAGCGCCCGAAGAGCGCCAGCGTTGTCGCCTGCAGCGGCCAGACAGCGCGCAGCGTCGACAAGACTGCCGTAGGATTGAAGATCATCGCCTGATGAAAACTCATGCAATGCCGCATCATAGCCCTGATGCAGGTATAGCGTATCCATCTTCTGCTGATGTGCGGGATCAGCAATACCCTGGACTACCCATTGAAACTCCTGGCCGCCGTGGGTCTTATCTCCCATCGCAGAGTAGATGTACCAGAGCTTGTAATGTGCCGCGAGAAAGTTTGGATTTTCAGCCAGCACGGATTGCACCTGCTGGATGGCCTGCGTGAATTTGCCTTCGTACTCATAGAGCCAGCCCAAATTCGCGCGCAGAATCGGTGAGCGCGGATCGACATCAAGGGCTGCCTGCATCTGCTGCTCGGCTTCAGGGAAGCGGCCCGCTGTCATAAGGAGCTGTGCGTACCAGTGATGCGCATTGACGTTCTCAGGCTCAAGCTCGATCGCCTTGCGAAACTCCGCCTCTGCCGCAGCCATATCCCACTTGTAGTACCAGAGCGAGAATCCGAGAGCGGCGTGTGCTTCGGCGAGCGAGGGATTGAGCGAGAGGGCCTGTTCGGCGGCTGCCCAGCCAAGGTTCTGAGCGTCGCGCGGGCTCATCCAACTGTACTGGCCCATCAGATTGTAGGCGTCAGCCAGCTGCGCGTAGGCCGCCGCGTATCTGGGGTCGATGGCCACCGTGTTTGAGAAGTTCGCAATTGCCTGCTCGAAGCCGTGCCGGGATCTCTGAGAGAAGAAGTAAAGACCTTTAAGATATGCATCGTGTGCTTCGTATTTGCCGGGGCGATACTCAACAGGGGTCAGCGCGGGCACATGCAGTGAGAGCGCGTGGCCCACCGAGTCAGCCGCGCTGGACTCGAACTCAAACTGATCGCTGAGATCGCCTTCATATATGTTGGCCCATAGCTGAGACTGGTCTTCTGCCCGAATGAGCTGTGCGGCTACTCTGACGTTTGCCCCCTGCTGCTGCATGCTGCCTTCAATCAGATACTGAACGTTGAGCTCATGGGCGATCTGCTGGGGAGACTTGCTCGACCTGGCGTAAGTTCTGGCTGAGGTTGGCGCGATCACCCGCAACTGGCCCGGAGCCAGGTGGCCAAGCCTGGCGATCAACTCTTCAGTGATGCCATTGCAGACGTAATCGTGGGAGGCATCGCCGGTCATGTTCGTGAACGGCAGGACGGCGATGGAGACTGAATGCATGTGCATCGCGCGCCATCGGAAGGTGAAGAAAACCACACCGGCCAGCACAAGACAGGCCAGAATGACCGCAACAGCTATTTTGCGAAAGCGCGAGCTGACAACCTGAGCGGCTGGTTCCCTCTGAGCTAACTGAGGCAGCGGCGGCTCAGCCGGCGTTGTGGCAGGCGTGGCGGAGTGTGCCGGTTCCTCGGGCTCACCTATAAGCTCCATCTTTGCCATGAACCGGTAGCCGCGTCCACGGACAGTTTCGATGTAGCGCGGCGCCTGCGGGTCGTCGTCGAGTGCTTCGCGCAGCTTGCTCATGGCAGCGTTCAGGCCGTCTTCAAAGTCGACAAAGGTGTCGTTTGGCCACAGGTGCTCGTGCAGCTCCTTGCGGCTCACAAGCTCGCCGTGGCGCTCGGCCAGTACCAATAGCAAGCTCCGTGGCTTTTCCTGCAGGCGGATGGGCCGGCCGTTGCGGCTCAGATCTCCAGACCGGAGGTCGAGCGCAAATGGCCCGAAGCGATAAGCCGCTTTCGCCGAGGTGGGGGTGGTCGCCATAGCCAAAAGAGTTGGAGCCGGGGCCCGTGCGTTCGAATAAAAACTGTGGGCGGAGGTAGAAATACGATAGCACAGGGCTGCAAGCACAGGCGTGAAAGTTGTTTACTAACCTATAAAAAATGAACAAATTAGCAGTTCAGGTAGATTTCAGCCAGAAATAAGGTTCCGGCCATTGACCCTGACCTACCCGGCTCGTACTTTCCAATCAGCCGAGCGCGGATCCTACATTCCGGTGCCGCTCACCCCGCAGGAGCGATTTACGGATGCAACCTACTTTAGATAAATCTGTAAGGCCCAGCCGAGTCCGGTTTCGCCGGTTCAGTTTTCCGGCACGGGTTCTCGGCCTCTGCGCACTTATCTGCCTTCTACAGCAAGCCACGCTCGGTCAGGCGCAGATGGGAGCGGCGGAGACCTGCTTTGCCGAGGGACCGGACAGGCTGCCGGCTACCCCAAACACACCTGTTCCATCGCTGCGGACTGAGATGCCGGCCCAGATTGTGCAACTCCTGAAGTCTGCGCACGCTCAGCCAGCAAGGGACCAGATGGCCAGGACGTCACACGTGCTGTCGCGCGACAGCCGTGTCAGGAGTAACCCGGCTTTTAAAAAGAAGGCTCCGGAAGGCACGCTTACCGCAGCGCGTTAAGTTCCTCTACGAGCTAGGACGGACTATTCCCGGCCACTGTCCGGCTCCGCCATAACTGTCTCGCAGTCAGGCTCCGAGCGGGGCAAGGCGGGAGTTCTTCATTAGTCCCACGAGCTTTTCGAGGGATGCGCGCCACATGGCCATCTGCCAGAAGTAGTCAGCCGCCGATGCAAGACCGGTGTGCTCCAACTCTAATGTGCTGCTGCCAAAGTTGCCGCGCAGCCTGATGTCCACAAAGCTGAGTACGGGATTTGCCGCGCAGGTGCGGCTCCAGGAGAGCAGCATCTTGCGCTGATGGCTAACCAGATAAGAGCCGGTGATCGTGGAACTGAGGTTGTCGCCGCAGTAGAGATCGAGCTGGTAATCATTACCATTGCGCGCCGCGATTGCATGGGAACCAGCACTTGGGTTCGGCGGGCAGATCCAGGTCTCGAGGTATTCTGCCTCAGTGAGTGTTTGCGAGAGCCGCCGCACGTCGGCATTCACACTGATCGATATTCCTATCCTCCACTGCGTAGAGCGCAGTTTTGGAATTTTGCGGGGACTTTTCTGCACACTTCTTGCCTGTGGCAGCAGACCAGTGCTGATCATCACTCATCTCCAATTGTTCGGTAGATGGCGGAGGAGCGCCACAAGAACGATATCACGCGCATATAAGAGTTGGACAGATGTCGGCCGCACGTGGTGAGTCTCTATCCATTCACTCCAGTGGAATCGGAGTAACAGGGCTCTTTACGATCTGCACCCGTCTCGCGAAGCACCACGGAAAATTCATGGAACCGCCCTTGACAGGCGGGCCACAGACGATATGATTCCGATGCTTCGGCGGTAAAAAGGAAATCGAAGAATTAACCATGCCGCGAAGATGGCAACTTCAAATGCAGCTTAGCCAGTTGATGAAAAAGATAGGACTAAAGACAGTAGCTGGTCTGGAGAGTGTGGAGAACGCTTTGCGGCTTTCGAATTCAGCTTGCATCGCGATGCAGTTGCTTTATGTAACGATCGTATGAAGAGAAGGGTCGAGTTTGCTGCGCCACAAAAATATAATTTCGCATAAATTACGCCGCAACAAACGCCACTCCAGGCTTCCGCCATGACAGCGGAGCAGTTGAGATATTCTTGCCGAGGCCCGCGCTCCCGGCTCGCTCTTTGATGCCACCATTCACCGGTCGCACCCACGCTTCAGTATCCGGTACACTCAAAGTGCGGTCGCTTTTAGTCGTGGCCGGCCTGTAGCTCAACGGTTAGAGCAGGGGACTCATAATCCCCTAAACTACGCTCAAATACGTTTGGCTTAGGCCCGTTATGGCAAACTGCCGTGCACAGGCACTAAGGGGCCTATAGCTCAATCGGTTAGAGCAGAGCACTCATAATGCTTTGGTTCCAGGTTCAAGTCCTGGTGGGCCCACCAACCTTAGACGCCACGCTCGTTGAGGTACCGAGGCAGTACAGCGCCGATCTCCATCGCGCTGCCGGTTGCGAATCCTTCGCTCATTTTCGTTTGTTTCGGTTATCCATCTGCGAGCCCATTTGGCCCGGGTTTCAATGGCAAAATCGGGCATCCTCTACATCCACAACAAGATTGAGCTCTTCGGCTGGAACGCTCCCGCATTCCGCAGCGAGCCGGAACATGAGTTCCGAACTACACGTGCAGTTGGCTCGGCAGATCGAACAGGCAGCATAGACGCACTTTCGAGAGGTTGACGACGTGCTGCGTGAGGCTCATCGCGAATCCCCGGCAACTCCACGGCGCGCCTCTCAAGCTGGATGACATCGACGTGGTTCGGCAGACCGAATGGCATTGAGCCGCGGGCCGCGGGCCTGCTCTCCTATTTGGGCAAGCGCGAGAACTGCCGGATATTCTTCGCCCTCGATATACGGGTGAAGCCTGAGCATCCCACTTTCCCCAGGCTGATTTCCTTTCTCAAACTCTAGGTATCGGACGAGTTCAGGTATGGCTTTTACGGAACGTAGTTCCGAGAGTACGTTGATTGCGCTCCTGATGCAGGCCATCCTGGCGTTGTCTTGACGGAGGATCATAAACACAACATTGGTCAAGTCCGACTTGTTCTTGCTGTGTTTTGGAGTGCGGGAGGAAGAAGAGGCTACCAAAAGTGCGTGGCGACAATCTGGGGCATCGAAGGCGTGGTTCCGATGACGGAGACGCGGATGACGGCCTGAAAGTTTTTTGTTTCCCAGTTGCTGGGCGCGTGCGCGACCACGGAGGCGAATAGCTCTGGATAGAAAAGAGGGTTTGCAGCGCCCTCGGTGCCAAAGGTAAACGTGCCGACGGCGAGGAAGACGATCTGGCCGGTTTCGGTATCGAAGAGGCGGCAGAGGATTCCATAGTCCACGTCGACGTAAGGATTGGGCGGGTGCTTGACGGGTTTCCAGACCCGGTTCGTCTGATTGTCGACGAACAATCGCTCGCCGGTCTCCTTATTGAGAACGGGTGCGAAGCGCAGGCCCTGGGTCATGCGGAGTGTCCAGTCGACTTCAAACCCGCCGAGCAAGAGGCTGGGCTGCTCGCGCAGTTGGGAGAAGGTGAGATCGGAGCCAAAGCGCAGGTGGTAGGGATATTGGTGTTCGGTGAGAAAGTCGGCTGCGCGGCGCAAAGCTGCCGCCGGGCCAATGCCGACCCACTCGGTGATGTCTCCATTCCGATAGTTCATGACGGGAATAAAGATGAGGAGAGGCGCCTTAGTGGCAAAGACAGGGCGCCACAGAAGATCGAGGGGGGTGGGTTTGGGACGGAGAAGCGGATAGAGGCCGGCCGCACCGAGGGCTCCGCCGAGAGTTCCGCCAGCGATCCAGGCGAAGCGGCGCCTGCTGAGATGGCGGGTTTGGGATTTGGCTGGTTCCGGCGGTGGAAGAATGGGAGACCCCGGCTCGTCGGTGCTGCGAATGCGCGGAACATAGCTTCCGAGAGGGAGTTCAATTTTGAGCCCATGTTCCGGACCGGACTCATAGTATTCGGATAGCCGCTTTCTGACTTCACCGGCCTTGACGCGGACGAGGGAATACTCGCCGGGCTCGAAGTCGTCTCCTTTTCCGAAGACTTCGTGGGCGATATTGCGTTCCTTGATCTGATCGCCGCGGCCGTTGATGGATTCCAGGACTACGTAGCGCAGAAACTGCTGGCACCGTTTGCTGGACACGAAGGCGGGGCTAGCGCAGATGGCGTCGAGTTGCTGAAGCACAGGGCCCGCAGTGACCTGTGACAGATCGTCCTGGAGACCCTTGCTCATTCAGCGCAAGCGTAACACCGCGTGACAATTGTTAGCAACTGTCACGCGACGGCGCTTATCTTAATCAAATATAAGGAGTTATGATAATTTCCGGCGGAATAACCGTCAATGATTCCCTGTGACTTGACAGGGCAAAACGCACGGCAGGAATATCCTCCTGGTTTTTGAAGCAATGATTCAGGGCGCTGGATCTTGCAGCACGATGCATGTGACACTTCGGATTTTGCCGCGAATTGCGGATCGGGACAGGTGGTCCAGGTGGTGAGAGAGGTCGAGGCAGATTGAAACCTCGGGCGACGTGAAATCTAAGGATTCTCCTATCTTATGGATGCGCCGGTTGGGTGTGCCAATCGGGCGCACCGAACCAGGAACGTAGACTGTCTGAGAACAAGAGGCATGCAATCAAGAATTTACGAGATATACATGATGGAGGTTTCTCGTAAGTCATTGATTCCGGGAGACAGGTAGTCTTTTGCGGGCCAGTCCCGAAGGAAGGGAAAGGCCGCGAGTTGAAAACATTTTCAAAACAGGACACAGACACGCAGCAAGATAACAACTTCTAAGGAGGGAACATGACCGATCGACAAAAGTGGGCATCCAGAGCAGGGCTCTCCGTTTGCCTGATGTTCGTGCTACTGATCCTGGGTGGGCTGGCGCTTCTGGCTCCGGTGTCCGCGTATGGCCAGGCGGATCAAGGCTCGATTACCGGCACGGTGCAGGACACGACGGGCGCCGCGATTCGTGATGCGGAGGTAACGCTGACGAGTGTCGATACCGGACTGAAGCTGACGACGAGGACGAGCGACAAGGGAGTTTACACGTTCTCGCCGATCAAGATCGGGAACTACTCAATCAGCGTCAGCGCGACCGGTTTCAAGGTGACGACGCAGGAGCACATTCACCTGGATGCGCAGGCCAAGCTGGATGTCGGTCTGACCCTGGCGCCGGGTTCTGTGACGCAATCGGTGGTGGTCTCGACGGCTCCGCCGCTTTTGCAGACGGAATCGGGCTCGGTTGAGCATGTCATGAGCACGGAAACGATCAACAACCTGCCGCTGAATGGGCGGAATGCCGTCTATGTGGCGCAGCTGGCGCCGGGCGTGGTGCAGGGCGTGGGCGGCCGAGGCGTGGGCACGGGCGACTTCACGGCCAACGGCCAGCGGCCGACGGAGAACAACTTTATTCTGGACGGCATCGACAATAACACGGCCGTGCCGGACTTCCTGAACGGATCGAGTTTCGTGGTCAATCCGCCGCCGGACGCACTCTCCGAATTCAATGTCCAGACGGGCAACTACAGCGCCGAGCTAGGCCACTCGGCCGGCGCGGTGATGAACACCAGCGTCAAGTCGGGAACCAACGAGATCCATGGCAGCCTGTGGGAGTATGTGCGCAACACATCGCTGGATGCACAGAACTGGAACGCTCTGACCATTCCCACATATCACCAGAACCAGTTTGGCGCGACGCTGGGTGCGCCGATTCTGAAGAACAAGTTGTTCTTCTTTGGCTATGCCGAGGCCAACCGGATTGTATTCGGCAACACCTTCACGCAGTCGGTGCCTACGGCGCTGATGCGCGAGGGGGATTTTTCCGAACTGCTGAATCCATCGCTGACTTCTTCAGGCAAAGCGATCACGCTGTACGTACCGGGCAGCGCCGGTACTCAACTGCTGAACTGCAATGGCCAGCAGAACGTGATCTGCTCTCCCAATCAGGTCGCGCTGTCGATCCTGAACCTGTATCCGCAGCCAAACACAAACGGCGGCAAGCTCTACAACAACTACGTGGGCAACGTGAATGATGTTTCGAACACCTGGCAGTGGGGCATGCGCGTGGACTGGAATTTGAGCGCGAAGAACCAGATGTTCGCCAGGTTCAGCTACCTGAATGCACCGAGCAATTACCCAGCTCCGCTGGGGCCGGTTCTCGACGGAGGCTCGTATGGAGCCGATGGGAACATTACGAACCAGGCCGATAACATTGCGCTGAGCGAAACTCACCTCTTCAGTCCCACGCTCGTGAACGAGCTTCGTTTCGGGTACAACTACGGCAACTTCGGCTTCAAGCAAGCAGAATTCAACAACCCGAATCTTGCTTCGTCGCTGGGAATGGGTGGCGTACCGAGCGGTGGTTTGCTGGGCGGTGGCCTGCCGCTGGTAACCTTGTCCGGCATCACTGGATTTGGGCAGCCGGGCTACTATCCCAACCACAAGAGCGAAGATGTTTACGAGGTTCTCGACAACATCACCAAGATTATGGGAGCCCACTCGCTGAAGGCCGGTGCTCTTTTCCAGAGCGTACGCTTTCCGTTCTTCTCCCCGCCGAACGCGCGAGGAACCTATAGCTACTCGGGCTACTTCACCTCGAAGCCTGGGGTGGCGAACACCGGATGGGGCCCGGCGGACTTCCTGGAAGACTCCATGAATGCGGCGACGGTTCCCAACTACCAGCATCTGGATTTCTCGCACTGGACGCGCGGTGTCTACATCCAGGATGACTGGCGACTGACCCGGAAGCTGACACTCAACCTGGGACTTCGTTATGACAACTTCCAGCCATTGAAAGAAGTGGGAGGGAAGTTCGCGAACTTCTATATGCAGCCGCTCGGGCCCGCGAGCGGAAAGGCAACGCTGACCTATACCCAGTCCCAGAAGAACGCGGCCCTGTCGCCGGGATTCCTGAGTCTGCTGGCGGCCAACAACGTGCCGATCACTTACAGCGGAAATCCGCAGTTGGTCAATGGACAGAATACGAACTTCGCTCCGCGTATCGGCTTTGCCTACGGGCTGGACAGCGAGACGGTGATTCGTGGAGGCTTCGGCATCTTCTACGGCGGCGTAGAGAACACGGGTGGTCCGGAGACGATGCAGAACTATCCATTCCAATTCACCGCCAACTTCAATCGCGGGTCGACATGCACGGCAGGAAACTGCGCCACCAACGGCATTACGATTGCGAACGGCTTCTCGACGATTCTTGCTGCCGGCCTGACGAACCTGATCGCAACGCCGTCGTTCGCCGGCTCGCAGCCGAATATTCAGAACCCGTACACCGAGTCGTACAATTTCTCATTGCAGAGATCGATCACGAACAACATTGTGGCCACGGTGGCCTACGTGGGCAATGTGAGCCGTCACCTGGTGGTCAACGTGAATAACAATGCTCCCGAGGCCCTGATCGATCCGCGGCTGAGCAGCGTGACGGTTGAACCGTTCCCGAGTTTCGGCGGCGCGGGCACGAACCGGTACGTAGGTATTTCCAGCTATAACGCGATGCAGGCTTCGCTGCAGAAGAGGTTGGCCAATGGTCTCAGCTTGCAGGCGTCCTATACCTGGGCGCATGCGCTGGACGACGCGAGCCAACCGCTGGGCGGGTCAGGATACCGGGGCGTGAATCTGATTGGACTGCGGGCCGACTATGCAAACTCGCAGGCCGACACGCGGCACCGCGTCACGTTCAACGGGTATTATCAACTGCCTTTCGGAGCAGGCAAGCGCTTCCTGTCGCACGGCCGGGTTCTGAATGCGATTGTGGGCGGATGGACGGACGATCTGCAATTCACGGCGCAGACGGGATTCCCGTTTACTCCGAGCACCAACCTTGGCAGCGCGGGGCCGAACGGAGGCAGCGCAAACGCTGTAGTGATTCGCGACCCGTTTGCGGTGGGCGGCACGCCAGATGCCAACAATGCTTCGATCACCTGCGCATCGGCGACACACACCAAGACCCATTGGTATAACCCTTGCTCGCTGACCAATCCGCCGCTGGCATTTCCGAATGCTTCGGTGTCGGGAAGCCCGGTCAGCACCACGCAAATTACGGGTGTGGGAGCGCTGCCTTACCTTGGCGGCACCAACAACTCGATTCACGGGCCTGGGTACGAGCGCATCAATACGTCGCTGTTCAAACGCCTGACGATTTTCCACGAGAATTATGTTGAACTCCGCGCGGACATCTTCAACGTGTTGAACACTCCAACTTACGGCAACCCAAGCAACGTCAGCGATAACTCGACGGGCGGGCTGATTTCGGGACCGCAGACGTTCCAGAACTTTACTCCGGATGCGCGGTTCATTCAATTGTCGGGCAAGTTCGTCTTTTAGTTGACGGAGGCAGTCGAGCGCGTTTCGAAAAGCAACCCTGGTTCAACCCTCCGCCAGCATTTTGCGTGCACGGCGGAGGGTTGGGTCATTCACGATTCGAAAAAAGCAAAACAATCTGAGAGAGACTCAGCGGAGCCTGAAGTACCACTCTTGAAAAGAGATCGGCATGTGCGAGAAAGAAACGGAAGATACAAGCTCAGGAGCAGAGAAGTGAAACTGAATCGAAGGAAGTTTCTTGTGGGGACAGCCGCTGCCGCTGCACAGGCGGGGGTGGCGGCGGCCCTTACCAGTTCCGCGGAGCCGGGATCCACTGGAAGTACGGAAGCGGCGGCGGGAAAACGCAAGCCGAATATTGTCATTTATCACTCTGACCAGTTTCGCTGGGATTTTCTGGGCGCGAACGGGTTGAACAGTTCGACACGTACGCCGAACCTGGATGCGCTGGCTGCCGAGGGAACGAATTTCAATCATGCGGTAACCAACCAGCCGGTGTGCGCGCCCTCGCGTTCGGTGATGATTACCGGACGCTATGCGAGCGAGACCGGTGTGTGGCGTAACGGATTTGGACTGAATCCGGATCTGCCGACGATTGCGACGGAGCTGCGCAAGGCGGGCTACACGGCGAACTATATCGGCAAGTGGCACATGGCGCCGGGGAAAAACATGCCCGGGGGCACGCAAGGGCCGGTGAAACTGGAGCAGCGCGGTGGATTCAACGACCTGTGGGAAGCCTCAAATGAGCTGGAGATGACGACCCATCCCTACTACGGCACGATCTGGGACCGGGACAACAACCCCATCGAGTTCAAGGACGAGTACCGTGTGGATTTCATCACAGACCGCGCGGAGAAGTTTCTGCGGCAGAAGCAGGAGAAGCCGTTTCTGCTGCTGATTTCGCAACTGGAGCCGCACCAGCAGAACGATCTGCATCGGATGGTGGGGCCGATGGGCTCGGCGGAGCGGTTTATCAATGCGTATGTTCCGCCGGATCTGCGGATGTATCCGGGAGACTGGCACGAGCAGCTTCCGGACTACTATGGCGCGATCGAGAACATCGATGCCTCGGTAGGGCGCTTGCGCAAGGTGCTGGAAGAGGAAGGGCACGCGGACAACACGATCTTTGTGTTCATGAGCGATCATGCCTGCCACTTTATGACGCGCAACACGGAGTACAAGCGGAGCACGCACAACAGCTCGCTGCGCGTACCGATGGTGATTCACGGGCCGGGGTTCGAGAGCGCGCGGCTGATCCAGGAGATTGTGGGCATCATTGATTTGACGCCGACGCTGCTGGATGCGGCGGGCGTGCCGGTGCCGGAGTCGATGAAGGGGCACAGCTTTTTCCCGCTGGTGCATGACGCGAAGGCGCGGCAGGCTTGGCCAAACCAGCAACTGATCCAGATCAGCGAGTCGATGACGGGACGCGCGATCCGGACCAAAGAGTTCACCTACTGCATTGCCGATCCGACGGGTTCGACGAAGACGCCGAGCAGCACCAACTACCACGAGTACCAGATGTACGATCAGGGGAACGATCCGCACGAACTGGTGAACGTTGCAGGGCGCAAGGAGTATCGGTCGAAGGCGGAAGAGCTGCGCGAGCAGTTGAAGAAGCTGATTGTGGCTTCGGGCGAGCCGGAGCCGGAGATTGTGCCTGCCAAATTGTACCCGTAAGGGATGGGATGGCCTGTGGCTCGCGTAGATCGTTTAACGATCACTTAGCGCGGCGGTGGGCCTCCATCTTTCCGGACAATTGCGGAGAGCTGAAGCGACGACTTGCCGGTGACGGGGTCGTAGGCGGGGAAGACGATCAGGTCAGGATGGTGATGCTGGAGCAGAACGGACTCGCCGCCGGGGCCGAGCCATAGGCTGTTGGCGGAAGAGGATCGTGGCGCCGCCGCCTTCGAGCAGGGGCATGCCTTGCTGGTCGTAGTACGGGCCGGTGATGGATGTAGCGCGCCCGACGACGATGCGATAGGTGCTTTTGACGCCGCGGCAACAGAGATCGAAGGACGTGAAGAGATAGTAGAAGCTGCGGTGGCGCACGAGGAAGCCCTCCGCCAATGGACATCCACAACAGCATCGCCGAACTATGCTGCTATGCCGCTCCCATTCGCGGAGGGCGTAAATTTTCCAAGGCCGCCGCTCGTTCCAATCCACACCTCGCCATTGGGCGCAACCGCAAATCCATTCAGGTCGCAGTCATCCCAAATGAGGCCGTCATTCATGTCGATGTGGGACCATATAGCTCCATCGAAAACCTCTACTCCATGTTCGGTACCAGCCCAAAGCTGCTTCCGGCTGTCGAATCCCAGAAAATAGACTAGGCGTGTACCTCCACGCCGTTGAGGTACAGCATGGGTCACCCGAATCCCGGCGGCCACGGGCGCGACTTCATTGATCTCTCCGCCGAAGCGATAGCCCACCCAAAGTTCACCTGACTCTTCCGCCGCCAACGCCAGAATCTCATCGTGGCTGAGCCCGTTTCCACCTTCGGCCATCGACCAGAACTGGTCGGGAGGAAGCTCTGTTACTCGACGGAAGAAGTTGTAGGGAGGTGGGGCAACATAGAGCCCTCTTTCGGAGGCCGCCCAAACGCGCCCCTCGCGATCGATCAGAACCCGGCTGATGATGCTCGAATCGAGGCCGCGATTGGAATGGAACCAGGTTACGCCTCCGGTGTCGGGATTAAAGCGCGCCAGAATCTGCAGCTCAAGGTCGGTCGGCTTGTGCAGCCAGCCCTGCCCCGGAACTATTTGCTCCTGCATACAAATCGGCGCCCGTGGAAGAGATTCCAGAGTTTCGCGAGAATCCTTCTGAACCGAATCATGGTTTATCCTGCCGCCAGCAGCTTTTCAACGATGGCCGACATTTGCCGCCAGCGCGCCGTCTCTTCCTCCAGCGCCTTCAGTCCCGCTTTGGTGATGGTGTAATACTTCGCTTCGCGATTATTCTCCGTTCTGCTCCACGCGCCGCGAGTCCAGCCGTACTGCTCCAGCCGGACAAGCGCGGGATAGATCGTGCCCTGATTCAGGTTCAGGGAGTCATCCGAAATCTGCAGAAGCCTTTCGGCAATGCCATACGCATGCTGCGGGCCCATCGTGGCCAGGGTGCGGAGAATCATCAGATCGAGAGTGCCCTGCAAAATTTGTGCTGCTGCCATTTTCTTCACTTGGCATTCTAGTGGATGCTTATTTCACTTGAATGTCAAGTGGACACCAGTCGTGGCGATTGGTATGTGTTACGCCCGCTTGAAGAGTGCGGGGTGTTTGGTCGGCCATCGGTGAGCGCACAATAATCAGCGAGTCATAAACTGATACCGCCGCTGAGTACCCTCCTGCTCAATGAGCGGTAAGCCCTGAAGGCAGCAGCCGAGACGGAGGCGATCCTAATGCCTTCGACAAGCAGGCGTTACTCAATCACACAACCACCGCATCGGGGCGTGCCACGGCGGCAGTCCCCGCGGAATCGATTCGTCCTCGATCTGCGCGGCTTGCGAGAAACTCGGCGAAGATCCAGCATGCCCCTATCGCAGCCACGTTGTATACGGCGGCACCCCATGTCGCCTGATTGCGCATGCGGGTAAAAATAGGAGGCACTTCTACAAGACCTTCAAACAACAACAGCATCAGCGCCAGAAGCCTGGCGGCGAGAACATCTTTAATTCCGGAGCAAATTGCAATTCCAGCCAGTAAAAATGCGATTCCTGCAACCACCGCCCACAAATCTCCAAACGGAATCCACCGCGGAACGATCTTCGCGAATACGTGAATGCCGATGAGGTGGGCTAAGCCGAAGACAATGGGTGGCAATCCCAACATCCAGCGAGCCGCGACTGTGGCTCTCGCTCGCAACCGGGAATCAGTCGGGGCGAAGGATACGTAAACGATTGCTGCCGGAGCGGCCAGCAATAACTCTTGTGCGAGCCCGAAAGAGACGGCGAATAAGACGTCGATCCGCCAGCCAAGCGCATGAATCCCGGTATAGTACCGCGGCAACCACAAGGCCGCAAAAATCAGGTAGGCGGCTGCGGATCCTGCGCCGCCAAACTTTGCGCTGCGTCGCCACAGGACTGCAAGGCCAGCCGCGACCAGCCAGATGCCTGCGACCCAGGCCAGTATGTTTTGACCAGGAACCTTCCCCAAAGAATTGATGGGCTGATGAGAGGCATCGAATGCACGCCACGCGAAATCGAGAATGCCGGCGAGAGCGGTGCCCAAGCCATAGAACCAAACTCCAACTTTCATCTGTTGATCTCCCATGCGCCGCTCAACGAGAAGTCAGAGCTCGAAGACGATGCCTGCGTTTCTCGACTTCAGAGCTGATACTATGGCGGCAGTGGTTGATCGAACAGAGCCATTTTCGCTATTTCTATTGGACCATTGGAGATGCCAAAAGCCGTCAGCTCGTTCGAACTCACTCTCAAAGGTCGGCCGCGCCATCAAGCCCTGACTAACTGGTTGTATGGCGAGCTGCGCTCTGCCATTCTTGAAGGCCGGCTCGCGGCGGGCGCCAGGCTGCCTTCGTCAAGAGATTTCGCCAGACAATACGAACTCTCCCGCGGCACAGTGGTAAGCGCTATGGAGCGCTTACAAGCCGAAGGGTATGTCACCTCGCGTGTTGGATTCGGTACGTGGGTCAATCGTGTAGAGGTGCCCCGGCCGGCCCGCCAGGCAGCCACGACACCGGCATACATTCGTCGCGTCATTTCGACGTACAAACGGCCGCAACCCTGGGTTGACCTGGCTTTTATTGACGGGATCCGCCCCTTTCGGATCGGGGTTCCAGCCATCAACGTATTCCCTTCCGAGGTTTGGGGACGGATTGCCGCAAACCGAGCACGTAATTTCAGGTCGTGGTTAAAAAAAGAGGCTGATCGGCGTGGGTATCTGCCGTTGCGCGAGGCAATCGCCGAGTATTTGCGTACTTCACGTGGGGTGCGATGCACTGCGGAACAAATCGTCATCGTTTCCGGAAT
>DASZXD010000163.1:0-2886 GCA_035546015.1 Occallatibacter sp. | reverse complement strand
GAAGACGGCAGCATAGCTATGAATGTTTTGCGTGCGATTGAACAAACGCGCCTGATCGCCATTCTGCGGGGTAATCTCAAGGATCGCGCATGTGAAGTAGCAACTGCATTGTCAGAGTCTGGCGTACTGGTCATGGAGGTGACACTGAACTCGCCTGACGCATTGCAGGCAATCCGTACGATCCGGAGATATGCTGGTTTGTCTGTGAGCCTGGGAGCAGGCACAGTGCTCTCGCCAGAAGAAGTGAAACAGGCCTTTGATGCCGGAGCAGAATTCATCGTATCGCCAAACATGTCGCCGGCTGTGATCGAAGAGACCAAACGGCTGGGCATGGCGTCTTTCCCGGGCTGCTTTACCTGTACCGAGATTTTGAACGGGCTTGCTTGTGGCGCCGATGCGATCAAGCTGTTTCCTGCTATTGCATTTTCTCCTGCCAGCCTGCGCGCAATTCTCGCCTCGCTCGGAAGTATCCGATTGATACCTACCGGCGGCATTACAGCAGAGAATGCCGCAGATTATCTTGCTGCTGGGGCATGGGCGTTTGGCGTCGGATCGGAAATAGTGAATTTGAAGTCAGCAGGTCCATTGGATACAGCGTCGCTGCGCGAACGCGCCAGCGCAATTGTGAAGGCTATCCGAGAAGCGCCCAAAGAAAACCTATGACCCAAACACGCAAAAGAGACTCGGGCTGTTTCATAGGAATCGATCTGGGAACGACCACAACCCGGATCTGGCTGATAGCAGATGGCACTCCCATCCATCGGCTCGCCGCCACGGCAGGGGCGCGTGACACGGCCAGAGACGGAAATAACAACTTTATAAAATCGACTCTCCGCGACCTGATTGCACAGCAGCAGCGCAAGGCGGCCGAGCTTGGCTATGAGCCTGGCTTCGTGGTTGGTGCGGGCATGTTGACCTCAGAACTGGGCCTGGCGGAAATTCCTCACATATCTGGACCTGCCGGAAAAGACTTACTCCAGAAGAGCATCGTTGCCCGCATTTTTCCTGAGGTTACTTCCCTGCCCGTCTTCCTTGTTCCAGGGGTGCGCACCGGAGCACGCGGCGCACAACCCTGGGATTCAGGGACCCTTGATATCATGCGCGGCGAAGAAACGTTGTGTATCGGATTGCTTGAGACAGGAATCCTCGCTCCCGGCGCTACACTGCTGAATCTGGGGTCGCACTGGAAGGCAATTGCAATCGATGGCGAAGGGCGGATCGAAAAAAGCTTTACCGACCTGTCAGGAGAATTGATGCTCGCGGCGCAAACTCATACGGTTCTGGCCAGCGCCGTGCCCGACCAGAGACCCACACACTTCGATCTCGAATGGGTCCTGCACGGAGTGCGTGGGGAGAAACAGTCTGGCCTGAGCCGGGCACTTTATAGCGTGCGAATGCTGGAGTTGGGAGCTCAGACAAGCGCTCTTGATAGAATCTCGTATCTTATCGGAAGTTTCATCTCGCACACCCTCACGCAACTGATCGCAAAGTCGTTTGTTCACGATCATGTAGTAGTTTGCGGAGCAACTGGAATCGTAGAGGCGTGGAAAGCGGCTCTGACAGAATACGGAATCGAAGCCAAGGACCACGCAGAAGGCACGGAAACCGCGTTTATCCGTGGACTGATAGCGATCTCGCAGCCTGTGATCGAATAACTTTTGCCGGAATCACGCCGTTGACATGATGCCGCAATACGCTTCGGCAAGGCCTTTATGCTTAATGTGCATCTGAGGAAGCGGGACCACCGGAAGCCGCAGAGGCTCGCGGAAGCACCCAGGCAAACATCACTCCACCGCTGCCTGATACGACATACTGTCTTCCGTCCAATTCATACGTAATTGGAGAGGTCTGCATCGACGCCCCTGTTCCAGCGTGCCACAGGGTCTTACCATTGCTTGTATCCAGCGCCAGGATGTTCCCCTCCGCGTCACCGGTAAACGTCAGACCGGAATCGGTAGTGAGCACACCTGCTCCCGAGCCGCCCGGTCCGAGTTCATGGCTCCAGCGGATCTTGCCCGTCTGATAGTCAATGGCCTCGATCACGCCTTTGCCCCAGAGCCCATAATCGGCACCCGCCCAGCCGTAGTCGCCATCTGCAGGCTTGGTGAAGTAGAGGCTGTAGCTTGGATGAGCGTCAACAATAAACAGGCCAGTCTTCGGATCGAAGCTGGGAGAACGATAGTTAGTCAACCCTCCTTCATCCGGTGCAATCAGCCGGCCATCGGGCTTGGGCTCCTTGTCGGGATTGGGAATGGGGCGTCCGTCCTTGTCGATTCCCGAGGCCCAGTTTGTCGGGCCGAATGGAACTGTGAGCAGGCTTTTTCCGTTGGTACGGTCCAGCACAAAAAAGTAGCCGTTACGCGAGCTCTGCATAAGCATCTTTTTCGGCTCGCCGTTAAATGTGCCGTCTACAAGCACTGGAATCTCTACGGCATCCCAGTCATGTGTGTCGTGTGGTGAAGCGGAGAAACCCCAAGCAAGTTTGCCGGTGTCAGGATTGAGCGCAACGATGCTGCACGTCCATTGATCATCTCCGGGACGCGCAGTGCCGTTCAACACAGGAGTGGGATTACCAGTGCCCCAATAGATGAGATTCAGATCCGGATCGTATGTGCCGGTCACCCACGTCATGCCTCCCGTGGTGCTGTGCGGAGTTCCAGCGGGCGGAGTCGCGTCCCACTCCCACTGCAAGTCGCCTGTCTCAGGATCAAAAGAACGCAGCAGACCGGGCAGGTTATCCAAATCTCCGCCTACGCCTGCAATCACGTGATTCTTCACCACCAGTGGAGACATTGTGGCCCAGTAACCCTTTTTGACGTCCGCAATAATCTTGTCCCAGCGCACAGTGCCATCTTTGGCATTGAGCGAAATCAGATGCGCGTCGGG
>DASZXD010000162.1:0-6381 GCA_035546015.1 Occallatibacter sp. | reverse complement strand
CTCAGCCTTGGTATCAATCCAATCACTTGCATGGGAACACACGCACTATCGAATTGACTGCAACCTCCGCAAAATCCTCGTTATACAGTTCTGGATGCTTCTCGGTGTAGTTTACGAAGATGGTTATTAGCCGTGTTTCGTCCGCGTCGGGTGGTAGACAGACGTGAAGCAACGGACTGCTGCCGTTCACATCCCTCGCTAAGAAGAGCGAGTGCAAAGTCATGAATGCTCCCCAGCATGCGCCTTTGTCGAAATCGTAGCCAAAATTGGCTTCTCCCGCGGCATCCTTCGCCTGTGTGATGCGCCGACAAGCGGATAGCATATCCTCCGCAGTTTCACCATGACAGGGTGCGGCTAAATTTATGAACGCAAGAGCCATTAACAGCAACAGAAAGCGGGTGAAAGTTTTCATGTGGAGTGTTTTCTACGGGTTTAGACCAACGACGCTATGAGAATGTCACCGGGGCGTATCGTCAGCAACTCGGAAGCCACACAGGAATTTATGACGGTATCGGTAAGCTTCAGTGCCCCGATCAGTCTATAGGAATCTCACTCGGACTAAAGCCAATTTCTGGTTTTTTACACGAAATGATGACCACATGGCCAACAGCGCTGGCTTTTATCAGCACATCGCCAGCATCGAGCCCTTGTCCGTAGGAAACCGTGTCGCACGCCACTCTTCGCATCAACAGCCACGCGGTTCAGAGCAGTACAACAAGGAATCCAATGTAAGGGAAGCCCTATCGTCAAATTGCCCCCTTACGACTTCTTGGACAAGTGTAAGCGATAGCTCCTTGATTTGTGCCGAATATGGTGTCGTCACCGCAGTTCAGCGGCCTGTTGCTGGTCCAGTCCCAGGCCTGCGAGAAGGATAGTTGTCGCAAATAACAAAGTGTCTCCCGCATAGTTGAGTCCTTCAACGGCGAGCGGGGAGTGGATCTCCGTGAGCAAGATGGGTACGTAGAAGAACACCGTGAGCAGCACAAGAACGATCCCTGCACCGGCGGCCACCACGCGGATCAGCGGACGGATGAACATTCCAATCCCCGCCAGAACGAGCGTGACTCCGACAACACAGGCAATGACGACCGGCGCGGGCATCCACGCCGGCGTGAGCTTCTCCAGTGGAACTCCGGGCACATTCCGCGGAAAGAAAAAATGCTCGATTCCGTAGAAGATCATCACCAGCGCGACGATTCCGCGGCCCAGCCGCATGAGCACACTTCCTGCCCGACCTTCACGCGGCGATACGCTGCCCGCCAGCACCATGGCGCCGCCTGCAAAGGAGAGCTCGCGCACGGTGAGCGTCCAGAAGAGCCGATCATGGAAATTCGCAGGCAGATTGGGCAGGTCGACTGTGGCAACGATGATCAGGAACAGCAGCGCGAGCAGCGTCGCCGACCAGCGCACACAACGCCAGGCAATAAAGCTGATGGCGGCAGCCAGCAGCGCCACGCCAACGAACCAGGTCCAGAAGAGAGGAGCCGGCAGCCAGCGAGGCACAATGGGCATAAGATCGTGCGCCGCAGTGAAGTGCTCCGCGGCGAAAACCGCGAGCGCTGTGGCCTCGAAGACCGGCCCCAGAACCAGAACCTTTGCGGCGCCGCAGGCTGCGCTGAACCGGGTTCGCACAAGAATCAGACCTGCAGCCAGCGCGGCAGTGCCCGCGGCTATCATCCCCCAGACCTCGACAGTCATGCCCGTCTCCTGCAATGGAGGGTTCTCCTGAAGGAGCAACAGAATATCACGCAGAAAGCAGGACAAATGTAGTCGTGATTTGACCTGCTGCCGGTACACTCAGGGGATGAGACTTCGACTTTTGGCGGCGACGACAAACGAAGGCAAGCTTCGGGATTTCCGCGTGGCGGCGGAGGCGTTTGATGTTGAGATTGAGCCGCTGCCCGGATTGAAGGAGATTGAGCCTCCCGAGGAAACCGGCAGGACGTTTGCCGCGAATGCGATTCTCAAGGCTGTTTACTACTCTCGGTTTGCACCCGGCGAACTGGTGCTGGCAGACGACTCGGGGCTCGAAGTGGATGCGCTCGACGGATCGCCGGGCGTGCGGTCGGCGCGGTTTGCGTCGGACATGGGCATCGTGGACTCGCCGGACGCGAACGACAATACCGACGTGTGGAACAACATGGTGCTGCTGCAGAAGCTGGAAAATATTCCCGCCGAGCAGCGGACAGGGCGGTACCACTGCGTGCTGGCCTGCGCGCGCGACGGCGAGATTGTGCATATTGCCGACGGCAGCGTGGAAGGCGTGGTGCTTGAGGCCCCGCACGGAACGGGCGGGTTCGGATACGATCCGCTGTTTCATCTGCCTTCGCTCGGGAAGACGATGGCGGAGATCGATCTCGAGACCAAGCTGACGCTGAGCCATCGCGGCCGCGCGCTTCAGGCTCTGCTTGAAAAGATGCGCGACGAGTTCCCGATTGCGAAATGAACGAGTTACATTCGTTAACCACATGCAGGTACGCGGGCTGTGGCGCGCTTGACTACCCAAAGACGCGTTACGAATAATGCTTAGGGCATTCCGCGCGAAACTTCGTCTCTCTATCCGACACGCGAAACCACGGAAAGCTCACCCGCAGCCGTTCTGAAGAGGAGCGAAATCTTTCATGGCAACAGCTCAACACTCTGCCGCGCCCACTGTGCACCGCGGCGTTCAGCCGCTCAGGGCAGGCGAGGGAACCAGCTTTATCTGGCGCAAGCTGCACTCGCTGCTGGGCGTAATTCCCATTGGCGCATTTCTGCTGGAGCATCTGCTCTCGAACTTTGAGGCGCTGAAGGGGCCCGCGGCTTATGCGGCGCAGGTAAAGTTTCTGAACAGCCTGCCGTTGGTCCGCGTGCTCGAGTGGGTCTTCATCTTTCTGCCGCTGCTCTATCACGGCTTCTATGGCGTCTACATCTGGATTCGTGGCAAGTCGAACGTGGTGTATTACCCCTGGTCGGGCAACTGGATGTATGTGGCGCAGCGCTATACAGGGCTGATTGCGTTTGCCTACATTATTCAGCATGTGCTGCGGCAGAGATTTCTGGGCGTGAGTTTGCCGGAGCATCCGGAAATGGCCTTTCAGAAGGTGCAGATGGAGCTGTCACATCCGATCATGCTTGCGGTTTACGTGATCGCAATGATCGCCATCTGCTGGCACTTCGCTTACGGCATCTGGCTCTTCGCGGCCAAGTGGGGCATTACGCCGGGCGAAAAAGCGCGCAAGCGGTTCGGCTGGGTGTGCCTGGCCGGCGGCGTGGCGTTGTGCGTGATGGGGCTGGCGAGCATTTGGGCCTTTGTGAGGCCCGCGAACCCGAATGTGCAGGAAAATGCCGCGCCGGTGAGCCAGTTGCACTATGCGCCTGCAGCGCCGGTGCTGGATTCGATTCAATTGGGGTAAAGAGCAATGCCTGTTGCTGAAGCTGTTGCGCCGCGCGTCGAGTGGAAGAAGTTTCAGGAGACCGTGCCTGAGTTTTATGCCGGCATGACGGCGATCAAGAAGGCGCTGGAGAAGTCGGGCATTGAGCCGGAGATTCGCGAACTGATCAAGATTCGCGCCTCGCAGTTGAATGGATGCGCGTTCTGCATTCAATTTCACCTGAACGACGCGCGCAAGCTGAATATTCCGGCCGAGAAGCTCGATCTGTTGCCGGCGTGGCGCGAGGCGGGCATTTATACGCCGCGTGAAATGGCGGCACTCGAGTGGACGGAGCGCGTGACGCTGCTGGCGCAACATCACGTCGACGACGAAGCCTATGCGCGCGTGCAGGAGCAGTTTTCGGAGCGGGATGTGACGCTCCTTACCGTGGCCATCAGCCAGATCAATGCCTGGAACCGGATTGCGGCGCCGCTTCGTTTTACGCCGCCGATTCCAGGCGCTGCTCAGTAACTGAAAGGATTCGAGAAGAACATGGCAGGACCCAGAATCATTGTGGTTGGCGGAGGGCTGGCGGGACTGGCCGCGGTCATCAAGATTGCCGAGGCGGGCGGGAATGTGGACCTGTTCTCGATTGTGCCGGTGAAGCGCTCGCACTCGGTATGTGCGCAGGGCGGCATCAATGCGGCCAAGAACCTGAAGGGCGAGGGCGACACCACCGCGCAGCACTTTGACGACACGATCTATGGCGGCGACTTTCTGGCCAACCAGACGCCGGTGAAGGCGATGTGCGAGATGGCTCCGGCCATCATCGATCTGCTCGATCGCATGGGCGTGCCGTTTAACCGCACCCCGGAAGGACTGCTCGACTTCCGCCGCTTTGGCGGAACGCTCTATCACCGCACGGCATTCGCCGGCGCGACGACGGGCCAGCAGCTTCTCTACGCTCTCGACGAGCAGGTGCGCCGCTACGAAGCCGATGGCAAGGTCAGGAAGTACGAAGGCTGGGAGTTCCTCTCCGCGATTCTCGACTCTAAGGGCGTAGCCCGCGGCATTACCGCCATGGACCTGCGTTCGATGGAGCTGAAGGCGTTTGCCGCCGATGCAATCATTCTGGCAACCGGCGGCGTTGGCGCAATCTTCGGCAAGAGCACCAACTCAGTTGTATGCACAGGCTCGGCACAGTCGGCGATCTTTCAGCAGGGCGCGTACTACGCCAACGGCGAGTTCATCCAGGTGCACCCGACGTCGATTCCCGGCGAGGACAAGCTCCGGCTCATGTCGGAGTCGGCGCGCGGCGAGGGCGGCCGCGTGTGGGTTCCGCGCACGCCGGGCGACAAGCGGCCCATCAAGCAGATTCCCGAGTCGGAGCGGTTCTACTTCCTCGAAGAGTGGTATCCGAAGTATGGCAACCTTGTGCCGCGCGACGTGGCCACGCGCGCCATTCACAAGATCGTATACGAGCACGGCCTTGGCATCGACGGCCAGCCGATGGTGTATCTCGACCTCACGCACATCGACCGCGAGACGCTTAACCGCAAGCTCGAAGGCATTCTCGAAATTTACGAGAAGTTCGTAGGTGACGATCCGCGCGAAGTGCCGATGAAGATCTTCCCCGGCATGCACTACACCATGGGCGGCCTCTGGGTCGATTTCGATCAGAT
This sequence comes from Occallatibacter sp., assembly GCA_035546015.1. GTDB lineage: Bacteria > Acidobacteriota > Terriglobia > Terriglobales > Acidobacteriaceae > Telmatobacter. The sequence continues at coordinate 1,346 of DASZXD010000162.1, read as the reverse complement.
GACCAATATCCCCGGTATCTTTGCCGCGGGCGAGTGCGAGTACCAGTACCACGGCGCGAACCGGCTGGGCGCGAACTCGCTGGTGAGCTGCATCTTTGGCGGATTCATCTCCGGCCCGAATGCGATGCGCTATGCAAAGAACCTGCCTGCCGCAGAGGGTGACGGCGGTGCGGCGGCTGAACTGCAGCGCCAGTCCGAGATGAACAAAAAGCTCATGTCGTCGAGCGGGACGGAGAATCCCTTCAAGCTGTGGCGCGAGCTTGGGCACACCATGACCGAGCACGCGACGGTGATCCGCTACAACAAGGGCCTGCAGCAGGCCGACGAGAAGATCGTGGAGCTGCTCGACCGCTACAAAAACGTGAACCTGAGCGACAAGAGCCAGTGGGCAAACACCAGCTTTGCGTTCACGCGGCAGCTTTACAACATGCTAGAGCTTTCGCGGACGGTGGTGAAGGGAGCGCTGGTGCGCGATGAGTCGCGCGGCGCGCACTACAAGCCGGACTTCCCGGACCGCAACGACGAAAAGTTTTTGAAGACCACCAAGGCGAGCTTTACCGGCGCGCCCGAAGGGCCGCGGCTTGAGTTTGAAGAAGTGGATACGCAGTTTATCAAGCCGCGTCCGCGGCGCTATGACGCAGCGAAATAGCACTGCGTGCGGCAGATTTTTGGATTAGAGCAGTGGCAGGTTGAGGGAAGGAATAGATGGCAAGCAGGACAGTACAACTCGAAATCAAGCGCCAGGCCAGCCCCGATGCGCCCGCGGTGTGGGAGAAGTTTGAGCTGGAGTGGCGGCCGGGCATGAACGTCATCTCCGCGATGATGGAGATTGCCGCCAACCCGGTAACAGCCGAAGGCCGCGAGACGACGCCGATCAGCTACGACTCGAATTGTTTAGAAGAAATCTGCGGCTCCTGCGCGATGCGCATCAACGGCAAGGCGCGCATGGCCTGCTCGGCGCTGATCGACAATCTCGAACAGCCAATCAAAATCGAGCCGCTGTCGAAATTTCCTCTCGTGCGCGATCTGCAGGTGGACCGCTCCGTACTCTTCGAGAACCTGAAGCGCGTAAAGGCGTGGGTGCCGGTGGACGGCACGTATGATCTGGGCTCGGGCCCGCGCGTGTTCCCGCAGGATCAGGAAGCGAACTATCCGCTCTCAAACTGCATCAGCTGCACCTGCTGCATGGAAGTCTGCCCGCAGTTCAACGAAGAGACCGGATTCGTCGGCGCAGCGACCATTGCGCAGGTGAAGCTGTTCAACAACCATCCCACGGGCAAGGTCTTCAAGGAAGAGCGTCTGCGCGCACTGGCCGGCGACGGCGGCATTCAGGAGTGCGGCTACGC
>DASZXD010000161.1:0-7296 GCA_035546015.1 Occallatibacter sp. | reverse complement strand
CCAGAGCTTCACCGCTCGCCACGGCTACGAGACGCCCACTTCCGGCGATCTGGAGCCGGGTGTCGACGTGCTCATCGAAGCCGGCATCCTGGGCGACTACCGCGCCGCGATCGAAGCCGCGCACACGGCCAGCGCACACATCGCTGCGCATGGCACTGCTCCCGGAGCGGCGCAGTCGGCGCTCTACCTGCTCCCGCTGGCCACGCGCATCCGCGCACTTTTCAAAATGGACTTTGCTGAAGCACAGTACATCTCCGAACTGCGGTCGGCCCCTGCAGGCCACTTCAGCTATCGCCGCATCGCCTGGGAGATGTATCTCGCTTTGGAGCGTCAGCATCCGTCGCTTGCAAAGCACATCCGGGTGACGGATTTCACCAAGCCGATTGATATGCTGCAGCGGTAATCTTCATTCAGAGTTGAAGCTGTCGGAAAAGAGGCGATCAAGACACGAGGCATCAAGCTCTTTGCACTTGGTCTCATCGAATGGCACCTGTCCAACCGGAATCTCCCCGATGTAAGTGATGTCCGGGTTATTCAGAAAGTCCCAGGAGCCTTCTTGGACTGAAGCCTCAACGGTCGCAGGTAGTTTGTATACAGAGTAGTTAGCTGGGTAATCATCCAGTTCTTCATCAAAAGCGCTCCGCAGATAGAGCAGCATTCCCCGATAATGCAAAACAATGTATCGGGGTACGTCCCAATACCCGCCATAACGAATCGGAATCATCTCAGCCATTTGTGATGACCTCGCATCATTCAACAGCCTTCCTCTGATAACTCACCTTCGCGCCCACCTCAATCGAATCTTCCCACTTCGCGGTTTTGATCCGGATCACGCCGCCTTCATTCGTCACGCTCACAATCTGCGGGCCCGGACTTGGCTCCAACAGCGCCACAAACTTCGCGCTCGCGCCGTGCCGCCGCACGATCACATACGGCACCTTCACCCGCAGGTCCGGTCCCGGCCCCAGCCCGGTGATTGCCTGCGTCGCGCCGCCATCTCCCAGCACCCACAGGTTCATCGCGCGCCCGCCATCCATGGTGAACACGCTGTGCAGCCCGCCCGTCACGTCGCCGCTCTGGTTCTCGGTCAGATTGTCGTAGCCATTGCCCTTCGGAAAGCCCGCATACGCCGCGAAGCCCCCATCCGCATGCTGCACTCCGAAGTTGTGATAGTTCCAGTCGAAGTCGTGCTCCTTGCCGTCGGTCGAGTTTGCCGTCGTAATCTCCAGCACGTAGTCCGATGTCACAATCGAGGTGCGCTGCAGATCGACGTTGTCATAAACCGGCCCGGCGTCGGCGGTTACCGCCGTGAACTCCGGCTCCGTCTGCCAGTTGATGAGCTTGCCCGTCGCCGGCTTCTGTACTGCCTCGTCCACGCTCACCGTATTGTGCGCCACGGTCATCTTGTCCCAGCTCGCGTGAATTGGAATCCCGTAAAAATGCGAGCCCGGATCGACGCTCATGGTCATGCCCCTGGCGTAGATCACCTCATTCAGCTTGTCGAAGTGGCCATGCCCGCCGCCATGCGGCCCGAACTTCATGATCTCCGTCAGGTCGCCTTCGGGCGCGCGCAGAGTGGCGTAGCCCGCCTCGGGAAACACCGCGCTCTTGGGCCTGGGTAGTTCGGCTCCGCTGATTGAAGGTACGCCGAAGAGAAACGCGTAGCGGTTGTCGCGGTTCACATGTTCGTCGATGGCCGCAAACGCCGGATTCTTCAGCGCCACGTAGGCCGGCTCATACTGATACGCCTGCTCAAACAGATTCACCTCGTGCGAATCGTTGAATGCCGGCAGCATTCCATTCGGGAACATCACCCCCAGTGGCGATGCCAGCAGCGCTCCGATATTCGGCTCCTGCTGCCACAGGTTGATGCCCGCCTTCGAGCACATCATGGCCATGAATTCGATGGGCCGCAGCGCATAGAACTGGTATCCCCACGCACCCTCGATCCAGAACCCATCGTTGACGAAGGTCTTCATCTGCTCGCGCAGGCCCCTGGGGCCATCAATCGCCTTGTCCACGAGCGTCTTGTCACCAATCGTGAATCCAACCGCCGTCTCCGCTCCAAGAATCCAGGTCTGGATGTTGTCCGTCGGCCCCATATTCGCCCGCGTCACCGTCATGGCCGAGGCATAAAGCAGATCGCGTTCAATGTGCGTCCGCTCCGCCGCCGTAAACAGATCCGTGTCGCGCAGCAGGTCATAGGTCCACGCCAGGTCGATCAGCCAGATCGACTCGTCCAGAGTCTGCGAATAGACCCGCGCCCCAAACTGCGACTCCTTGCCGTAGTTGTCGTGCATCGGGTAGCTGAGGTACTTGTCCGCATACGCCTTCAGAATCGCTGCGCCCTTCTCGGCGTACTCGTGCTCCCCCGTCAGCCGGAAGGCGAGCGCCTCGGTCAGCGCCGCCTTCTCCAGCGCGTCGGCCCTGAGCTGATAAACCGCCTGGTCATAGGGATATCCCTTGAACACCTGCCCTGTGTCCGGGCAGACATGCTGATCAGGCGGATGAAAAACCAGCTCCGATCCCGTATCGGGACAGGCGTAGTAGTGCAGCCACTGTCCGCCCTCCGGCGGCAGCTCCATTGAAGTGAGCCCGAACCGCTTTTCGTACGACTCCGGAAACGCATTCGCCTCGTCGATGATCGCCTGACGTTGCTTCGCCGCCCACGGCTGCTGCTTTGCCAGTGCATTCAGCCTTGCAAAGTCCTGCACCGTCAGCAGGATATGCGGTGGTTCCTGCGCAAATGCCGGAGCAGTGCCGGCAGAAACCAGCGCAAGCGAAACCATAAGCAGAGAATGACGAAAACCGTATCTCATCGGCCTATAAGTCCTTATAAAAGAGGGTTCAGCGTGCATCCGGCTACGTTCCGGAGACGACAGAGCAGCTTACGGATTGAAAACCGGCGTGTCAACCGGGCCGCCTGTCCCATCCCGCCTGTCCCATATTGATCTCCGGGGTTCATTGAGTACCTTCGGGACTTACCCGGCACGTCTCGATCCGCTATCCTAAAGGAGACGGCCGGTATGTTGGCCAACATCCAACCCTACAGGAGGATTTTTTCCATGGCAGAGACCGTCAAGAAAACCACCAAACCCAAGGCGCCCGCAAAACCACGCAAGACCGCCACGAAAAAGGCCGCCACTAACGGCACAGCTTCGAACGTGACCGAGATGCCGCTCTCTCACGAGCAGGTCGCCGCCGTTGCCCACCAGTTGTGGATCGAGCGCGGCCATCAGCACGGATACGACGCAGAAGACTGGTTCCGCGCCGAGCAGATGCTCCGCTCCAAGGCATCCTGAGGCTGCCCAAGCTCGGGATATCCGTTTCTGACGCAGTCATTCATCCGTACCGAGCCAAGCCTCAAAGCCAATTGGAATCCAGCCTTGCCGGCGCAGCCAGGCGCTGCGTCCGCTCCGGCCCCTGCTGTGCGAAAATGAAAATTTGCACACGCAGTCCAAGTACCGTCTGCTCGTGGTTCGTCTGGGCGCCATGGGCGACATTCTGCACGCCCTGCCGGCCGTTACCGCCCTGCGCCAGATGCACCCAAGCTGGGTGATCGGCTGGGTCGTGGAGCCGCGCTGGCGCGGTCTGCTGGCTGCTCCCGGCGCTGCAGGTCGTGGCGAGGCCATGCCGGTAGTGGACCGCCTGCACTTTGCCCCCACGCGCGAATGGCGCGCCAAACCCATGAGTATGAGCACGTTACGCGGCATCCAGTCGCTGCGCCGCGAGCTGCGTTCGGTCGGCTATGACGCTGTAATCGATCTCCAGGGAGCCATCCGTTCTGCCGTTGTGGGCCGCATGGCCAGCCGTCGCCGCGTCATCGGAGAAGCCGCGCCACGCGAGGGTATCGCCCGCTGGTTTTTCACTGAGCGGGTCCCCACGCATGGTGCACACGTGATCGAGCAGGACTTTGAACTGGCACAGCAGATCGCCGGCGACGAACTCGAGCCCATTCCGCCGCAGCTCCCTGTCGACACTGCCGCAGAGGCCTGGTGTGACGATCTCCTCCGCTCCAGCGGCGAGCGGCCCGTCGCGCTCATCAATCCCGGCGCGGGCTGGGGAGCCAAGCGCTGGCCCGTCGAGCGCTATGCGGCTGTGGCACGAGGGCTTATGGCTCGCGGCCTGCGCGTGCTGGTCAACGCCGGCCCCGGTGAGGAGCCCATGGCCGACGTCATCGTAAAAGAAGCCAGCGGTGCCGCCATTCCGCTCGCCATGTCCCTCGATCAGCTCATCGCCGTCACCCGCCGCGTGGCTATCTGCATTGCCGGTGACACCGGCCCGCTCCATCTGGCATGCGCTCTCGGCCGCCCCGTCGTTGGCATCTACGGTCCCACCGACCCAAGCCGCAACGGACCCTACGGAACGCGTTTCCGCGTCCTGCGCAGCCCCGAGAGCCGCCGCGACCACACCCGCCGCCCCGAACCGGAAGCCGGCCTCCTCACCATCGCGCCCGAAGAGGTGCTCAAAGCCGCCGACGAACTGCTCAATGAGCGAAATCCCAATGAGCGAAATATTGACCAGAAGAATCAGGGAGATGCGCAATGAGCACTCCCGTTCCTCAGCAGGACTGGATCGCCCGCTGGCAGCGTGTAGCCCGCCGTATCCGCGTTCCGCTCGGCTTCGCAGCCGCCGGACTTTACCTGTTTGAGTTATGGCGTCGCGCTCCGCAGCCCATCGCCATCGCCGCCAGTCTCGCTCTCGTTCTTCCCGGCCTCTGGCTGCGCGGTTATGCTGCCGGATACGTCAAAAAGAACCGTGAGCTCACCATGACCGGCCCTTACGCGCACACCCGCAACCCGCTCTATCTCGGCTCCATGCTCATTGCTGCCGGCTTTGCCGCAGCGCTCGAAAGCTGGGTCATGGCGCTGGTGCTTGCCGCCTTTTTCGCGCTCATTTATATACCGGTTATCGCTTCTGAAGAACGCTTCCTGCGCGCCACATTCCCTGGCTTCGATGCCTACTGCGCCCAGGTCCCGCGGCTCATTCCCCGCCTCACTCCAGGCAGAATTCCCTCCGCCCAGCCCGCAGCCGGTACTGAGGACATCGCAGCCCGCTTCTCTCTCGACCGCTATCTGAAACACCGCGAGTACAATGCTGCAATAGGGGCCGCTCTGCTTTATCTCAGCCTGATCTTTTTGCATCCGGCGCTCTCGGTCATCCTTCCCGGGGTACGATGAGCGTTTTGCACGCGTCTACGTTTTCACTAAAGGAGCCACTCTTTACGTTGCTGAAAGCGACCCTGATCTGCGCACTTGCGGCTGCGGCCCCGGTCTCTGCGGTCTTTTCCCAGCAGCCAGCCACTCTGGCTCCGCCGCGTGCCGGTTTCAACTTTCCTCAAAAGCAGACCCTCACCTACTCCGTCGACTGGCGCGTCTTCCCCGTCGCCACCGCCACAGTCCACTTTGAGGCCGATGGCGACCGCGAGCGCCTGACCGCCAATGCCGAGACCAGCGGCGCCATCAACCTGCTCTTCCACCTGAGCGACAGGTTCCAGACCAGCTTTGACCGCGCCAAAGGCTGCACCTTCGAGTTCGACAAGCAGACCGTCGAAGGCCGCCGCCAGATCAACTCCACCCTGCGCCTCGACTACGGCCAGAACAAGTCCATCCTCGACGAGAAAAACCTGGTCACCGGCCAGAGCAAGCACGTGGAAACAGCCGTCCAGGGTTGCCTCACCGATCTGCTCACCGGCATGTTCTACACCGCCTCGCAGCCACTCGAAGTGGGCCACAGCTTTGTCGTTCCCATTGCTGACGCCGAGCGCACCGTCCCCGTCACCATGAAGGTGGAGGGCCGCGAAGAGATCAAGACCACCCTCGGCACCTTCAAGACCATCCGCGTGCAACCCACCGCCGACGCCGGTGTGGTGAAAAACCGCGGCAATATCTGGATCTGGTACACCGACGACGACCGCCATCTCCCCGTGCAGATGCGCGCCCGTTCCTTCTGGGGCACCATCACCTTCCGCCTCACCGGCAACGACAGCAAATAGCGAAATAACCGATCTCTGATCTCTGGCCCCTGATCTCTGGCGTCCCGTTGTACACTTTTCTCTTCACTCCGGTGAAAAGGGGGCCCTATGCATCGAGCAGCAGGAAACTGGGCGCCTCAGGTCTCGATTCTGAGACCTGGGAAAGCACGGACCTTCATTCTCGTTTTTCTCAGCGTAGTCTTGATCTTCCCTCTCGCCTCTTCAGGTCAAAAACGCCCCATGACCTTCGAAGACATGATGCAGATGAAGCGGCTGGGCGAAACCGCCGTCTCGCCCGACGGTCAGTGGCTCGCCTACTCGGTGACGACCGTAAATCTGGAACAGAACACCAAGACACCGGAACTTTGGCTACAGAAAATATCCGGCGGCGATCCGATCAAGCTCGCCGTCGGCCAGGCCGGTGACTCCGATCCTGAGTTTGCGCCCGACAACAAGCACATCGTCTTCGTGAGCAGCCGGGATGGCGGCCAGCAGCTCTGGCTCGCCAACTTCGACCCCACCACCAGCGCAACCAGCAATCCGCACAAGCTCACCAGCATCTCCACCGATGCCGACAGCCCCAAGTGGTCACCCGACGGGCGCTCCGTGCTTTTTATTTCTTCTGTGTATCCGGATTGTCCGCCAATCAGGACGGCTGATTTCGCCACTGGCAATCAGTGCAACACCGACCGCGATGCGGCTCTGGCCGCCAGCAAGGTGAAAGCGCAGATCTTTACCCATCTGCTCTACCGCCACTGGAACCACTACACCGGCGACAAGAGGTCCCACCTCTTTCTGGTTTCCGTTGCAGACGGCACAATGCGTGACCTGAACCCCGGCAACCCGCACGACGTGCCGCCCTTCTCTCTGGAGGATTCAAGCTGCGGCTGCGACTTCTCGCCGGACTCGAAGGAACTGGCCTTCACCGAAAATCCCGATCCGGTTCCGGCCATCAGCACCAATGCGGATATCTTCACCCTGGACCTGACCGATCCGGCTGCGAAACCCGTGAAGGTGAGCACCGCGGCGGGCGGGGATTTTTCACCGGCTTATTCGCCGGATGGAAAGTATCTGGCCTGGCGCAGTCAGGCACGGCAGGGGTACGAGAGCGACCAGTTCCGGCTGGTGGTCTACGACCGGGCGGCAAAGACGATCAAGGAGCTGATGCCGGAGTTCAAGAACTGGGTGGATGAATTTGCCTGGGCTCCGGACTCGAAGGAGATTCTTTTTGTATCCGGCACACATGGGGAAGGCCCCATCTATTCCGTCCAAATATCCGGGACTACGCCGGAAAGATGGACGACCATAGGTACGCCGACCGG
>DASZXD010000160.1:0-2987 GCA_035546015.1 Occallatibacter sp. | reverse complement strand
TTTTTACAAAGTCGAAGATAAGCTACGCCAGATTCAGTGCCTCTTTGAAACTGCCGCGCTCCTTCATGATTTTTTCCTGCAGCAGCGTGATGGCATAGATCAACTGCTCGGGGCGTGGGGGGCATCCGGGGACGTACACATCGACCGGGATCACCTGGTTCACACCCTGAACCAGTGCGTAATTGTTGAACACGCCGCCCGAAGTCGCGCATGCGCCCATCGAGATCACCCATTTGGGCTCAGGCATCTGCTCGTAGAGCTGGCGAATCACCGGAGCCATCTTCTGTGAGACGCGGCCGGCGATGATCATCAGGTCGGACTGGCGAGGCGACGGACGGAACACCTCGGCTCCAAAGCGCGCGATGTCGAAACGCGAAGCGCCCATCGACATCATCTCAATCGCGCAGCAGGCCAGGCCGAATGTCATCGGCCAAATCGAGCTCTTACGCACCCAGTTCACAACCGTGTCGAGCGAGGTCATGATGATGCCCTCGGGGGTCTTCTCTCCCCATTCGACCTCACGAATTTCCGTGACCTTGGAGTGAGTATGCTCACCGAAGAGATTTTCAAAACGAGTTTCGCCGATGCCTTCAATCATGAGGAAACCATTTTAAATGAAGCTATTAGTTTGATTCAAAAAGCACGTTGGAAGCCGCAGTTTCGCGAGAACCTCATCCGACGACTGGTGAACTCTCTCACGTCAGCGAACTCAGGAAGTTTGTCACCGCTCGTACTACCGGCGCTACTTCGGACATATGCAGAGAATGTCCGATTCCCTTGACCTGCACATGATAGTAATCGGGAAATAAAGTCCTGGCCCGCCGCACATCCTCATCAGTCATGAGGCCGCCCATCTTCGGATCGGCCTGCAGCAGCAGCGTGGGACACTTCACCTTCGGCAGGTACTCCTCCGGACGCCAATTTTCGGCGGCTCGGCCATCGAGAGTCATCTCGATCGTTTCCGGATCCATGTGCGACAGGCTTCGAGCCCAGGCGGCGATATAAGCTTCGTCGCAGACCGGCAGCATCTTCATCGGAACTTCGCCATAAACCGGCGAGTGCAAGAGCATTTCGGAAACACCCCGTCGTAGAAACTCGAATTCCCTGCTCTCTCGCAATAAAGCCAAAGTCTTTCCAAACATCTCGCCGTACATGGAACCGTTCAGATCGCGCAGGAACAACTTACTGTCGCCGACGATCAACGCGCGCACTTGCTCTTTTCGGTATCCGGAGACCCAGATTCCAACCAACCCACCGAGTGAATGCCCAAAGATAATGACTGGCTCCTTCACCACCTGGTCCAGAAACTCAAGAATATCCTGGCCATAGCCCTCGCCTCGATAACCGCCTTTCATGTGGCCCGATTCGCCGTGGCCTCGCAGATCAGGCACGAAGACATGATGGGTCTGCGTTAACTGCGGGAGCAGTTGGAGAAATGCCTGCCATCGTTGGGTGAGGCCATGCAATAGCAATAGCGCTGGCCCGCCTGCCGGGCCTTCCATGTAGTTCAGTGAGACGGCACTTCCCCGGAACGTTTTTCGCGTCAGCATTTTGGTCAGGACTATGAATAGAGTTCGTGCAGCAATTCGTAAGCACGCCGCAGGTGCGGAATCACAATACTGCCCCCAACCACGAGCGCCACATTCAAAGACTCTTCCTGCTCGACACGAGTTGCTCCGAGCCGGTATGACTGGATGATGTGGTAGTTGATACAGTCGTCGCAACGCAACGCCGCCGAAACCGATAGTCCCATCAGTTCCTTGTACTTGGCCGGGACAGACCCCTCGAGATACGTATTGTGGTCAAGGTTGTAAAAGCGCTTAACGAGGTAGTTGTCAGCACCATTCACGATCATGTTCAACCGCGTGCGCGTATCCAGAAACCGGCGGGCAATCTCGCTCTTCTCGGCAACTTGCTTTTCAGTGAACAGATAGTTTGGTTCAGTCCGTTCCGCAGGCATGGGGCAAGCGTATCAGAAATGGGAATCCTCGCTTCGCGAATTCCCAGCTTCTGTGTTCGAAGTCCCAAATCGGTGTAGAATCCGGCCAAAGTGTTACTACTTCTGGGTGCCTTATGGCAGAAATAACTATTCCTGTTGAGCCTCTGATTCCCGCGGCATCATCACACGACCGAATCCTTGCCGCTGCCAAGCGATTGTTTGCCAGCCAGGGATACGAGGCAACCAGCACCATGGCGATTGCCCGTTTTGCCGGAACCAGCGAATCGCAGATGATGAAACACTTCGGCAGCAAGGAAGGCCTGCTTGAAGCCATCCTCGACCAAGGCTGGAAGAGCATGAGCGGTGAGCTAAAGGGAATCGAATCCATGCCCGCTGACGCCTCCAAGCTCATGGCGATGCTCGGAATCGTCCTCCAGACCCTGAATGGTGATCCGGACTTGAAAGAGTTATATCTCCTGGAGGGACGCCGGATTCGTCGCGAAGGCCGCCATGTGGTATTGAGTCCTGGCTATATCGCATTCGTGCGAACCGTTGAAGATGTCCTGAAACAAATGGCGGAAGCCGGGATACTGAAGCCCGGCGTGGCGCCTGATGCGGTAAGGTCTGCGATCATGGGCATGACAGAGGGGATGCTGCGCGATCAGGTTCTTTCTCGCCGTCGCGGCGAACTCGCTGCTGAATATAGCGACGAAGACTGCAAGCGATTGTTTGCCGCCTGCCTTCAGGGCGTGACCGTCAAGCCGATCAGCGGGCCTGCGCGATCTCGCAAGGTGAAAGCGAAACCTCGCGCGACAGCCAAGAGAAGACGCTAACTACTTCTCCGCTTTCCGCTGCCAGACGATTCGTCCGCCCACCATTGTCATTTCGACTTCGACATCTCCAATTTTCGCAGGATCCATCTGGAAGATGTCGTCGCTCAACAGGACCATATCGGCCAATTTCCCGGGCGTGACCGATCCCTTTTCCTTCTCCTGGAACTCCGCGTATGCCGAGCCCATGGTGTAGGCTTCCACGGCTTCGCTCAATT
>DASZXD010000159.1:0-8821 GCA_035546015.1 Occallatibacter sp. | reverse complement strand
AATGTGGCTAACGTCACCACGGCCACCGTGCTCGCCTGGCACACCTATGTAGGCTGCCTGCGGCTGGTGGGCGGTGAGGTCGCGCCTGCACTTGCGGTCGCGGCTACTGTCTACTTTGTCGCCAATTCTGCGCCAGTTACGCTGATCATCGCATGGGAGTCTGCTACTTCGCCCGTCGCAAAGTGGCGGCAGGAGTTTCTCTGGTATCTGCCCTTTTACCTGGTTGGCGCAATGCTGGCTGCGGGCGCGAACCTGATCGGCCTCATGTTCGGCTGGCTGACATCTCTGCTGCTCATCCCGATGGTTTACACCGTTTATCGCGCCTATTGCGCACAGCAGGCAATTGTGCGCGACCGCGAGCGGCATATTGAAGAAACCGAGGCCCTGCATCTGCGCACGATTGAGGGCCTGGCTATGGCGGTTGAAGCGAAAGATCAGAACACGCACCGTCATCTGATGCGCGTGCGCGTCTACGTTTCTGAGTTAGGCAAAGCCATGGGCCTGGACAAGCCGCTCATGCAGGCGCTCACAACAGCCTCGTTCCTGCATGACATTGGAAAGCTCGCTGTTCCTGAACGCATTATCAACAAGCCCGGCAAGCTTACCCAGGAAGAGTTCGAAAAGATGAAGATTCACCCCGTGGTGGGTGCGGATATTCTGGAGCGCGTGCACTTCCCTTATCCGGTTGTGCCCATCGTCCGCTCGCATCATGAGTCGTGGGATGGCAGCGGATATCCTGACGGGCTCAAAGGTGAAGACATTCCTATTGGAGCGCGCATTCTCACTGCTGTGGACTGCTTCGATGCGCTGGCCTCAGAGCGGCCCTATCGCCGAGCCATGCCAATCGATGAGGCTATGGCATTTGTGAAGAAGCGCGCGGGCATTCAGTTCGATCCGCAGGTAGTGAAGCTGCTTGAAGAGCGTTACCTCGAACTCGAAGAGCTGGCGCGCCAGCAGATTGAGGAAGTGGAACCGCTCAAGACTGATCTATTCATAGAGCGCGGCGCTGCCCCAGGAGCTGGCTTCGCCCCCGAGAAGAGCCCGGAACAACCGCCGCAGGGTAATGCAGATGCGCGGTCTGTGCGTGATCCGCTCAGCCTTATCGCAGAGGCCACGCGCGAATCCCGCGCCGTTTTCGAGTTGAGCCGGTTGCTGGGCAGCTCACTGCGTCCGCGAGCGCTGTGTGCAATGATCGCAGAGCGCCTTCAGCCTCTCGTTCCTTTTGACTGCTTCGCGCTGTATCGCAAGCGCGAAGAGTCAGTGGCTGCGCTCTATCTCGGCGGTCTGCTCGCAAAGGCATTCACTGAGCGTCCCATTCCGCTAGGCGAAGGGCTGTCGGGCTGGGTGGCTGACAGCGAGCGACCCATCATTAACGGCAATCCGACGGTCGAAGCGAACTTCGAAACCGGCAACGAATCGATTACCGAAGACAGCTCGGCGCTTTCGATTCCCCTCTTCGATCTGAATGGCGTCGCCTTTGGTGTGCTTACGCTTTACTCACGCGAGCACGCGGCATTTTCGAAAGACCATCTGCGTATTCTGCAGGCGATTGAATCCAACTTCGCGCTTGCACTGCATAATACATTGCGATTCGAAGCCGCAGACCGGGCTGCCGACATCTCACACCTTCGCGAGTTTCTGGAAGCGATCAGCGCGGAAGTTGCCGACGCCCGCAGAACAGGAAAGCATTTCGGAGCAGCCGTTTTTGATGCGCATGTGCTTGCGGCCGCAGGCGAAAGCAATGCTGCTGCGATTCTGCGCGCCATCTCTGAGGAGCTGCAGGATCGCTCAAACGGCGCGCTCACCGATATACGCACGTGCATGGAGGAAGGAGCGATGCTCTTTTCCACTGCGGCGGATGTATCGACGGAAAGCATGACTGCCGTATTGGAAGATGCCGCGCGGCGGGTATGCTCGATCATTTATCCCGCGCAGACTGCTCCCATGGGAGCGGGGGTCGCCTTATATCCGCAGGACGGAGAAAGCGCCGAGCAGCTTTTAGGATCAGCGAACCGGCGCATGCACCGCCGCACACAGGAACTGCACCGTGAGCGCAGAGGTGCAGAGGCCAGTGTGACACTTGCAGGTGCGTTGACGCTATGAAGGCCGCGGCTGCCGTGGCCAGATGGCTTGCCAGAACGCTCGCCATCGTCCTGCTGGTGATCGTCGGATCCACCGTTCTGGTTCGATTTGCTCCCGGCTATCTGAGTGATGCACGAGAAATGGATTCGCGCTATGGCGATTCAGTGCGCGCGGAGATTGCCGCTGAAGCTGCTCGAAGCAGTTCGCTCACTCACCTGCTCTCGGTCGAGCTGCGTGGATGGATGCACGGAGACGGTGGAGTGTCGCGCCAATATGGAGTACCTGTCTCCGAGCTGATTCTACCGCGCCTTGCTGTCACCGGTGGGCTGATATTGCGCGCGCTCATTCTGGCATGGACGCTGGCACTGTGCGCATCGCTGCTTTCGAGCGCTGCACGCAAGCCGTCGATGTTATGGCAGGCTCCCGCCGCCCTCCTGCTGGCAGTGCCCACTGCAGCCATGGCCACTCTCTGCCTGCTCGCTGGATACGGCGGCCCGGTTTTGGTGATGGCATTGCTGCTCACCGCGCGCGACTACAAATTCCTGCATCACACACTGCGCAAGGCCTGGCTTGACCCGCATCTGCTGCAGGCGCGTGCACAGGGTGTGAGAGCGCATCGTTTGATCGTTGGTTACATTCTGCCATCCATTGGTCCACAGCTCTCTGCGCTCGCATCGCTTTCTATCGTTACGGCGCTCAGCGCTCTGGTCCCTGTGGAAGTGATCTTCAACGTGCCCGGGCTGGGTGAGTTGGCATGGAACGCAGCTCTTAATCGCGATCTGCCTGTTCTGCTGTCAGCCACGATCATCATGGCGCTGGCAGTCACGCTTGCGGGCCTTGCATCTGATCGCCCGAGCGAGTGGAGAAGCGCATGAGACTTAAATTTGCGGCCAGAGGTCTGCTCATTATTCTTGTGCTTGCAGCTGCAGCCATCGTGGCCATGTCGAACTCGTCTTACTCGTATCAGGATCGTGAATCTCCTCTCGCCTCCGCATCGAAACTGCATCCGGCAGGCACAGATGCGCTGGGCCGGGACCGGCTTGTGCGTGTTTCGGCTGCCCTGCTGCTCAGTCTTGCGGGCGCAGTGGCAGCTTCAGTAATTACAACTGCGGCGGCTGCGGGCGTGGGCGCCCTCGCCGCCTTTGGTCCAGCATCCATGGGCTGGGTTGCAATGCTGACCTGCGATGCGTTTCTCGCACTGCCATGGATGTTTCTGCTCATGATTGTCCGCTCGGCACTTCCGTTATCCGCATCGCCGGTGAGTTCGGCTGCAGTCACGTTCCTGGTTCTTGCTGCGCTGGGCTGGCCCGCCTGCGCGCGCGCCGTCTACAAGGGTGCACTCAGCCTCAGGAGCGCTGACTGGATGCTTCACGCACATGCCACGGGCTTGCGCCGCCTGCAGATTGTCCGCACCGTTGTGCCCAACCTGCTTCCGCTGCTCTTGCCGCAATTCCTTATCTCGATACCCGCATTCGTGATTGCTGAGGCGAACCTGGGCGCAATCGGACTGGGCATCGGCGAGCCGCTCCCTTCATGGGGCGGCATGCTGCTCGAGCTCGATAATTCCGCAATGCTTTTTGAGACGCGCTGGGTTTACTTCCCAATTGCGCTATTAATCATCGTGCTGCTGCTTCTTGAAGCAGTTGCGGTGGAGGCCTGAACCATGCGACTTTCCGCAGCCATTCTTGCCACTGCGAGCGCCCTCCTTTCGCTATGCGGAGAGATTCCCTGCACTGCGCAGGCTGCGCCGCGCCTGCTCGGCGAGCTTGCATGGACCATCGGATATGACCCGAAAACCTTTGATCCAGCGAAGGTGGACGATCAGGAGTCTGAGCTCGTACGCTATCTCACCGCTGGCGTCCTGCTGCGCTTTAATCGCTTTACACAAAAGGTTGAGCCAGAACTGGCGCAGAGCTGGAGCCTTTCACCTGATGGCAGGATACTTACGTTCAAAATGCGCCCAGGAGAAAAATTCTCAGACGGCAGCAATCTGACGGCGCGAGATGCGGCCTGGTCCATCCGGCGCGTCCTGCTGCCGGCCACTGCCGCACCTACGGCGGAGGAGTTCGAGTCGCCAGCGAATGTCATGGTTGACGCGCCCGATCCGAGCACTGTGGTAGTTCATTTGCCCAGGAGAATTGTGGGAATCGCCAAGGTCTTCGACGAGATATCCATTGAACCGATGAATCGCCCCAGCGAGGGCCGCATAACCTCGGGGCCATTTGTTGTAGCCGACTATCGCCGCTCGCAATATGTGCGTCTGCGCCGCAATCCGTACTATCGCAATGCGGCGACGGGTGCGCCTGCCTACGCTGCAGGAATCCGGCTCGACATCCTCGAAAACGCCGAGCAGGAGATCAGGCTCTTCGCCCGCGGCGAATACGACCTGATCGACGAACTGCAGCCCGATTATTTCGAAATGCTGCGGCACCGCGATCCCGCAGCTGCGCGCGATCTGGGTCCTTCGCTCAACACTGAGCAGATCTGGTTCAATCAGTCGCCTGCAGCTCCGCTCCCCGCATGGGAGAAGGCGTGGTATGCAAATCGCGCGTTTCGCGTTGCTGTCTCCCAGGCAATTCATCGTGCCGACCTGGCTCGCATCGCATATCTGGGGCACGCAACGCCGGCTTATTCGTTCGTTTCACCGGCCAACACGGCATGGTATGACCGCAGCATATCCGCGCCGCGCACGGATGTTGCTGCCGCCAAAGCCGCGCTCGCTCGCGCAGGTTTCCACCTAAACGGCTCGCAGCTTATCGACTCCTCAGGCCACGCTGTGAAATTTTCGATTCTTACGAATGCAGGTAATGCCGCGCGGCAGAAGATGGCTACGCTCATTCAGCAGGATCTAGGCGCGCTTGGCATGCAGGTTTCCGTGGTTGCACTCGATTTTCCTGCACTAATTGAACGGCTGATGCACACTCAGGACTATGAAGCGTGCCTGCTGGGACTCGAAAATGTGGATCCCGACCCCAACGCGATGATGAATCTCTGGCTCAGCTCATCGCCAAATCATCAGTGGAATCCCTCGCAAAAGAATCCTGCAACAGCGTGGGAGGCGGAGATCGACCGGGAGATGCATATTCAGGCCAGCAGCGCACAGGACAGCGTGCGTAGACAAGCCATCGACCGCGTGCAGCAAATTGTCGCCGACCAGCAGCCATTCATCTATCTGGTTTATCCCAATGTTCTGGTTGCCATATCGCCGCGGCTTGCGGGCGTGCGTCCTGCAGTGCTGACGCCGAACCTGGTCTGGAATGCCGACAGTCTCAAACTGACGGAGGTGCGATGAACAACGATTCGCTTCTGCGCGTCCAGCTCGACGCTGGATATTCAGGCAAGCGTGTTCTGCACGACATCCGCTTTGAGCTGAAGCACGGCCAGGTGCTTGGACTGGTTGGAGCAAGCGGCGCAGGAAAGAGCACTCTCGTGCTCTCGCTGCTGGGCCTTCTGCCCTGGCGCGGCGGCCGCGTGACTGGAGAGGTGGCGTTTGAAGGCGAAAACATGGTGCAGCTTTCAGAGCGCAGGCTGCGCGTGTTGCGCGGCCGCAGGATCGGATTTATACCGCAGAGCCCCATGACTGCGCTCAACTCGGCCATCAGCCTGCGCAGCCACTTCAGCGAAGCGTGGAGGGCACACAGCAGCGAAGGCCGGGCCGCGCTTGAAGCACGTATTCAGGAACTGCTTGCTGAGGTGCAGTTGCCGTGCGATGCCGAATTCCTGCGCCGCCGCCCTTCGCAAATCAGCGTTGGCCAGGCGCAGCGCGTGCTGATTGCGCTGGCACTTCTGCACCGGCCTGCGCTTATCATCGCCGATGAGCCAACCAGTGCACTCGATCCGGTTACACAAACGCAGATCGTCGGTTTACTGAAAAAGCTCAATCACGAGCACGGTGCAACCCTGCTCTATATTTCGCACGATCTGGTGTCGGTGTTGCAACTGAGCGATAAGATTGCTGTGCTTCACTCCGGCACAATTGTCGAGACGCTCGGTACAAATGAACTCGCTGAGGCCCGTCATCAAGCCACACGGGCCCTTCTCGCGGCTCTTCCTGCTCCACCCGAAGTATTGCTCCAATATAAAGACCGTATGGCGGATGAAGAGTGCCATGCCGCGCCGCATGTGTTGCAACACTGCTGAGAATCGTGCAAATCCGGGCCAAAGTTAAGCTTGGCAGACGCTTTCGTGAAACCGCACGAGTAGTTCGCGAAAAATGTCAACAGAAATCAGCCAGGGAAATGTTATTGCCGTAACATTACGCGAATAAGTACCTAATTGTGTTACCCGTGCGGCATTACCTATCCACCTGGGAGCCATTGAAACGAAAGTCCATACAGATAAGAATTCGTAACTGAGGAGCTGACGGTCTTCCCCAGGTCTGTAAGCGCCCGCATCATCAGCCGAAGAACGTGAACTGGCTGTCAACCCTTGAGAGGTCACCTTGTTGCGCTCGCGCCTTCGTGTTGCATTTGTCCTCAGTCTGCTGATTGCATTCACGGCCACGACCGAAGCACAATCTACCAGCTCCAAGATTTCTTCGGATCTAGCGGCTCAGCCTTCCAACGCAAACGTGCCGGTCATCGTTCAGTACTATAACGCCCCATCGACGCTTGAGACCTTTGTTCTTGGCCTGCTGGGCGGCGTGGTTCATCTTGTGCTTGGGACCATTAATGCAGTAGTGATGACGGTTCCCTGCAAAAACCTGAACGCGCTTGCCGCGGACTCGAACGTGAAGTACATCTCGCTTGACCGGCCGGTTGCAGCCCGTCAGCAGGTAGACATTACAGGGGCCAATTACACTGTCGAACCCATCAATGCTCCACTCGTATGGCAGCAAGGTTATAAGGGCACCAATATCGGCGTAGCGGTGATCGACAGCGGCATTACGCCGGCGCCCGATCTCGCAAGCAATTCGCTGGCGCTTCCGCTGGGCCAGCCCATCGTGGCGCAACTTCTTGCGACTACGAGTGAAGTGGCTCCCTGGAAAAACGGCCGCATTGTCTACAGTCAAAATTTTGTCGCCGGTGAAACGGACGCGCTCGACCACTACGGTCACGGCACGCATGTGGCCGGCCTCATCGCCGGCAACGGCGCGCAATCCAGCGGCAGAGGATACTTCAGAACGTTCTATGGCTCGGCGCCCAATGCCAACATCATCAATCTTCGAGTGCTCGACGAGAATGGCGCCGGCACCGATTCGGCTGTGATTGCAGCCATCAGCCGCGCAATCGCTCTCAAAAATACCTTCAACATTCGCGTGATCAATCTCTCGCTGGGCCGCCCGATCTATGAGAGCTACAAGCTCGATCCGCTATGTCAGGCTGTCGAAAAGGCCTGGAAGGCAGGCATTGTGGTTGTGGTGGCAGCCGGCAACGACGGGCGCGACCTGAACGCAAGCCCAGAGGGCTATGGCACCATCAATGCGCCGGGCAACGATCCCTACGCACTCACCGTAGGCGCAATGAACACTTCGTTTACGCCGCAGCTCGGCGACGACATCATTGCGAGCTACAGTTCCAAGGGTCCATCCTTTATCGACCATTTTGTCAAGCCTGACATTGTTGCGCCCGGCAACCTCGTCACGAGTCTGCAGTATCCCTACGATTCACTCGCTCAGCAGAACCCATCGTTTTACACGTGGTACTCCTTCTACCAGATGCGCGGCGATAACACCCCATCCGCCGACTACTTCCCGCTCAGTGGCACCAGCATGGCCACTGCCGTTGCCAGCGGCGCAGTTGCTGACCTGTTGCAAGCTGCGCCACAACTGACGCCTGATCAGGTAAAGGCTTTGGTGATGGTCAACGGCAATCGCAGCAGTTTCCCCGCCACCAGTAGCGTCACAGCCGACGGAATTGTCTACAAGGCGAATTACGACGTCCTCACGGTGGGCGCGGGCTACCTCGACATTGGCGCAACAATCAGCGCTGCACTCGCAAAAGGCACCAGAGTCCCCGCCGGGACAGCGATGTCGCCGGTCGCCGTCTATAACGCGAATACTAATCAAACAACAGCTGTGACCGATCCGAGCGCGCTGTGGCAGGCATCCGGCCCGTGGTCGGCATCAGGCGTTTACGGCAGCCGTGCATTCATCTCGGGAACCAATACATCCGCACTGTGGGGTGCAAGCGGCTTGTGGGGCGAAGACGATCCCGATGGATTTACCGTCCTGTGGGGAAAAACCGTTCTTTGGGGCAAAGGCACACCAGACGCCGCAACAGTTCTCTGGGGCAAAGGTACGACTGAAGGTTCGACCGTTCTCTGGGGCAAGTCTGGAGACTCGGGGTCCACCGTTCCGTCCGAATGATGAGTGATGGAATGCTTCTAAGAATGCGCATAGCCGGCTGAGTGGACACTTCGAAGGTTCAGCAGTGCTGCCCCGGTGTTATTTGGGATTCACAGTAGTGTGAATACGGTATTGATATGCAACTTATCTTATTGGCTTAAAGAGCTTTATTTTGTTGGTTGCCCCCCAGGCAGCCATTTTTATTGATTTCAAACAATTTATTTTGAAGACGCCAAATAATACCCTTATTCGTACCCACCGTGTTCATGGATGAATTCGTACCAATGCGCACTAGGTCGAACTTTCTATGCTCGTGCATTGCCATCTATCCCAGGCGCCGTTCTCGGCCTCGATCAACCGGTTCCCCACATCGTAAGAGAGCGTGTTGTAGCCGTCATAGGTCATTGAAGCGCCGCCTGCCGTCGTCAGGCCATAGTCCGCATCAGCCGCGCC
>DASZXD010000158.1:0-4629 GCA_035546015.1 Occallatibacter sp. | reverse complement strand
CTCGCACATCTGACCTACCCGTTAAATGGGGCCACCGGCGTGAGCCAGTTCCAGCCCTTCACATGGACAGCCGCACAGGGTGCGACTGCCTATGGCATGACCGTGAGTCCAACCGGCTATGGTGTAGAGGATTTCTTCACTGGAATTACGACGATTAAGCCGCCGAATACAAGCGAATATGTATGGGCGTTGCAACCCAACACTACGTATTACGTACAGCTATGCACGCAAAATCCAGGGCCAAACGGTGGCGGCTGTACAAACACCTCATTTACCACAGGTCCGGCGCTCTCACCTCCTTCCGACCGCAATGCCTTTTATCAGACAGTTCAGAGCCTGACGGCGCAGGTTCGACTCATGACAATCGGGTCGACTAACATGCCGGCAACTGGAACCTATCTGTACCAGTTGCTCGCTAATCATGGTAGCGATCCGACGCAGCCCACAACCTGTGGATGGTTTGCTGCCGCGCTACTGGATGAGTTCACAATGAACGACATTCTCGCGCGCCAGCGAAACATCTCTTTGAACGGCATTGTAGGGCACGTCCTTACGGAGTACTGGGATCCCTACAACCAGAAGTGGCAAATTGCCGACCCGACGTTTGGGATGATTTTCTTTGACCCTGGCGCACAAGTCGGGCAGGGCGCTGAGGATATTAACAGTCTTCTTCTGTCGGGCAACTACTCGGACATGGACCCGCTATTCGTGACCAGCTATGGAACGCTGTACATGACCAGTTACTACATGGACCCTTTGACAAACTATAATGAAGTGGACCCATTTGGAATGGTGGACGCACAACAACAGCTCAACTATCTCCCCAACTCACCGCTTCCTTACCTGACTTCGATTGATCTTTCAACGGTGACAGGGACTGCAGGACAGTACGAGTTCCGGTTTGCCAGCTCGACGGACACTTTAGTCGTGCAAAGCAACTCCGCCACGATTACGATCTCCGCTCAGAACACGCAAGGGTGGTCGCAGTCTGCGTATTTGAACACGGGCTGGTCGATTGTTTCCGCGGTTCCGAGTGGTATGACGACCTATCAATTCCGGCGCCTGGTTTATTGATGTCCGGTCTGTGGGTGTCTGTTCCGGCAGTGACGCGCACTTGCATTCCAAAGGCTCACCACGGCCTGGAATTCAACAGTTTCTGAGAAAGACGCAATGGAAGATCACACAACTCTATTTGACGGACTGGCTGTTGAAGCCGCATCGACGTGGGACGCCCAAATTGCAGCGGGTCGCTATTTGCGTGGCGAAATGTTCTTGTCCGCAGTTGTGTCGTCGGTTGCTCCGGGTAGCTACATTCTCGATTATGGATGCGGTCCAGGCCGGATCGCCGCAATGGTCGCCCGAAAGGGTTATCGCGTGCTTGGTCTTGATCCTTCGCCCGGTATGATAGAGATGGCAAAGCAGCAGGCGCTGGAGAGACTCGACATTGAGTTTGATATCTGCTCCTTCACTCCGGATTCGCTGCCACCGTCCGCATTCGATGCCATCGTATGTTCCAGCGTCATCGAGTACGCAGAAGACCCCGAACAGTTCTTGCGGAAGTTTGCCGGTGCTCTGCGGCCAGTGGGCACGTTGATTATCAGCTTTGCCAATAGCCCGAGCCTTTCCAGGTCCTGGTACAACTTTCGCCATCCGGACCACTACCGCACCGCCCGCAGACACACCTGGTCAGGAAATACGTTTAGCGCATTGCTGCAGCGCAGCGGCTTCAACCTGGTTCGGCGCCCGAAATACTTTCATTCGTTTTTTGATGGTGCGGGACCGCTTGGTTTTCTTTCCTCATGGCGCTTGATTGGTGGGCTAGGCCTGGTTGTTGCAGTGAAAAAGTGAATTGACTTCAGCGAGACAATCGAAGGAACAATGGATTTACTCTCTTTGCCTTACGCAGTGTTCGTGGTTGTTGCGGCCCTGCTCTTTCACCTGATTCCTGGCAAATTCAGGGCTACGTTTCTTGTGATTGTTTCGCTGATCTTTTACGGCTATTACAGCCCGGTTTCCGCCCTGATCGTCTTGGTCAGCTCCGTGATTGTCTTTGCGGCCGCGCGTATGCTCGACGCTCAGGAGGATTCAGGTAAGAGAAGAACGGTTGTTTTTGGCGGCGCATCTGCTGCACTGCTGGGTTATCTGACCCTTATCAAATTTCTGCCGCTGCTTCATGCACAGGGGCGTGTGCTTGGAACAGGGGGCGTCCTGATTGCTCTTGGGGTTTCCTATTACACATTCAAGTTGCTGGGGTATCTGATCGATGTGTATTGGGGTAAATATCCCGCATGGACCAGTCCGATCCAATTTGCGGCGTATGCCACATTCTTTCCTCAACTTCCAGCTGGCCCTATCCAGCGCGCCAATGAGTTCAGCTTGCCGGTAGATGGCTCTGAAACCGCAGAGCTTATGACCCAGGGCATGAAGCGGATCTTCTGGGGCGCAGTGAAGAAGACTGTGGTGGCGGACCAGCTGGCGTCAGTGATCGCTTATATCGATGGTGCGCAGCCGGCGCTGTCGAACATGTTGTGGATCGCCGCCTGCCTTTATGCGCTGGAGATGTACTTCGATTTCGCTGCACTGACAGACATTGCTGTGGGCACGGCTGCGCTCTTCGGCATCAGGTCTCCTGAGAATTTCGATTATCCTTTTTTTGCTCCCAGTATCAGCCAGTTCTGGCGTCGCTGGCACATGACGCTTACTTTTTGGCTTACCGATTATGTATTCACGCCGCTGCGCATGAGCACACGCAACCTCGGGGCTTTGGGTTTGATGCTGAGCATCACAATCAACATGACGCTTATCGGATTGTGGCACGGCATCGGTATGGGTTTTCTTCTATTTGGCCTGGTTCACAGCGTCTATCTGATCGTGGACAGTCTGAGCGCATCGTGGAGGAGGAAGTTCTACCGCAAGCACCCGGCCGCAGATAGATTTATGGATGTGATGGGCCCTGTCTTTGTATTTGCGATGGTGGCTTTTGCACTGGTTTTTTTCAGGGCCGAATCCACCGCAAGCATTGCATACCAGATGCATCATCTGTGGGATGGATTAGGCTCACCTATTGCATCACTGCAGAAGCTTTACTACAACTACAGCCGGATGCTCTTTGGCATCACCTGCCTCGTGACCGTGGGTGGAGTCGGGATTGAGCTGAACGAATACCTGCGGCGAAAAGGCGGAGGGCCTGCTTTCTTGCTGCCGGCATTTCCCGCGTTTCCAGTTCCCCTTCGCTGGCTTATATACTATGTGGGAGTGGCAGTCGTAGTGACGTTGCATCAGCAAAACGTTCATTTCATTTACGTCCAGTTCTGATGATGAATTCAGTTGAAGCTCCGACCGATACGCCTCCACAGGCAGATTTTCGGCCACTTCTCGCAGGTGAAAATGGCCGCAGATTAAGGCGCCTATGGTTCCGTTTAGCGTTGTTCTTTTTGCCGATAGTGTTTATTGTGGCGCCGCTTGTTTATTGGGTTGACCCATACAATCTCTTTCAAAATCAATCGCGCATCCCGATTGAATTGCGCCAGCGCTATGCCGCGCCCCTCAATCAGGCGCTGTGGAAAGTATTCGCCTACAGCCGCGATCCAAAGCCGAACATCATACTTGGTGATTCACAGGCCGCCAGATTTCCTGAAGATCAAATCTCGCTCGTTACAGGTGAACCTTTTGCGAACCTTGGTGCTGGAGGCGCAACTTTACGCGAAACGATTGACATGTTCTGGTTTGCGTCGCGGGAGACTTCGCTGCATAGTGTCTACTTCGGAATAAACTTCATGGCGTATAACGAAGATCCCAGGGACCGTTTGCCGCAGGCCGAAGCGATACTTAGGACTCCGGTGCTTTATTTTCTGAACTCGGATGTGCTTGAGGCAGGCACTTACGATATTCGTGATGCGGTTTTTCATCATCCAGCAAATTTGGGGCCGCAAGCCAGCAAAGATGCTTTCTGGCAGAGTCAGTTGCAATACCTCACGGCGCGCTACAGGCGGGATGCTGATCCAGGAGACCTTCGCGGCAAACTGCAGCAAGTCGTAGACTACGCGCATCAGCATGGAATTCAATTTGCTTTTATCATTCCGCCGCAGCATGTCGACGCCCAGCGCAGAGTGCGTGAGCTTGGTGTAGAAGCCCAGTACGAGCATTTCAAATACGACCTGGCGCAAATGGCGCCGGTTTACGATTGCGACATTGACAGCAGCCTGACTCGCGACAGGAACAATTTTCTAGACCCCTTTCATCTCGAGATTCCAGCGGCGAAGCAACTGGTTACCGATTTGTGGTCAGGGCATCCGACGATTTGCCGCGTCCTTGGCAACAATTAGTCTTTGCGTGCATCATTGCGTCTTCGATAGAAAATAATCATGGCTTGATTCACTGAATGCTGAGGGAGGCATCGTCATGCTTGAGGATCGTCCGCCGAATCTGGACTACTCGCGGTTGGTTTCGGCAAGCAAGAAGCTTGCGCCATCAGCCGGCAAGCCGGTATTGAGAATTGCCTTGCTGAGCGATGCAGCCACTCAGCAATTTGTTCCGGTTTTGCATGTCCTGCTTGATGCGAGCGGTTTTAGGGCGGAAATCTATGAGGGCGCGTTTGATGCAATCGAAGTCGAGGCTTACAACTCTGCG
>DASZXD010000157.1:0-3243 GCA_035546015.1 Occallatibacter sp. | reverse complement strand
AGGCGCATAAGTTGGCGAGCGCTGGTGAAGCCGGCGCGCCCTGCGGCAGATGCATGAATGCGTAGCGATGCCGCGCATCGAAGATAGCCTGAGGGTTAATGGATTGCGATGCGGCTTCGCGCATATCGGGCCACACATCGCGGGGCGTGGCGTTGGTGCACAGGCCACCGAGGAGGTCAGCGACGCGCTCGGGATAACCGGCAGTGCGAAAGAGCGCCTGCACGCGGCCGATCTGAATAGATGGGAAGAAGTCGCGGAGGTCCATGCGGAGAACGACGCGCTTGCCCACGTGCGGCGCAGCGAAGGTTTTGATCGAACGGCCTTTCACGAACCCATGGACTGCGGGGTGCGCGGGGATGGCATCGAGAATTTCCGTGAGGATTTTGCGCTGCATCTCTTTGAGGCGGGGCTTGGGCGACTCGATGAGACGAACGCTTGCAAAGTTTTTTGCGAGGATGCGGCAGGAGTAGTGGCGAAGCTTGCTTTCTCTGCGGCGTGCGCTCAGGCGCTTGAGATCGGCGAACCATTCGAGTTCGGATACGCTGATTCCGAGCCATTCGGCGAGCGCGCTTTCGGATGCAATGGCGGGGATCTGCCAGTGCGCGGCTTTCGGCGCGGGGAGCATCTGCTGTGGGGCTGCGAGCCAGTCTTTAACCACCAGCTTGTCGCCATTTCTATAGCAGGCTCGCTGGAAGCCTTCATCGCCGAGCAGGAACTGGACGACATCGCGGCGGCGCGGCCGTGTGGCACGTGCGAACTGCTCAACATAGCGCTTCGCCAGTGGACTGATCCAGCGCCACTGGCGGCCCAGGGTCTGGCTCAGGCACGCTTCGATTGCATCTGCGCCGGCTTCTGCAGCGAGGATGGAACGGGCAAGTGCGTCGAGCAGCGCCGGGTTGGGATTTTTGTGCGGCAGCGAAGTGCTCCAACGAGTCGCGCCTTGCGTGACCAGCTCTGCGCAGCCGCGCAGGTCAGGGTCACGCGCTGCATTGACGAGTTATTCACGTTCCCCTGGGGTGGCCCCAGAGAGGCCGAAGCCGAACCGCGAGGGTCCGGCACCGTCCGGGCTTGGAGCACTCCGCCGCCAGCCAGATCATCTTAGCGCGGCAGTATGCCGATAAATTCGATTTTTTATAAATAGGTTTCGTCGATGTAGCACCAGCGCCAGTCTTCGCCGCGTTCGGCGGACTGGATGAGCGGATGGCTGGTCTCGTGGTAGTGAGCGCGGGCGTGACGGTTCTTTGAGGAGTCGCAGCAACCTACGTGGCCGCACTCGAGGCACATGCGCAGATGGAGCCAACTGTCGCCCATTTTGAGGCACTCTTCGCAGCCTTTTGTGCGCGGCTTTACCTTCTTCAAGTGTTCTGCAACGTGCGTACATTTTGTGGCCATGTGACCTCCGCTTTTTTCACGATACCCGATACGATTCAGTGAGGGCCTGGAACTCTGCAATTTGTGCGTTGATCCACGCTTCGTCGCGGCCAAGTTCGCGGGCGAGCAGGCGCGCTACCGGCTCGGCCATGGCGGAGGCGGCGCCGGAGTTAAGGAACAAGGCGCGGGTGCGGCGCGCGAGCACGTCTTCGACGGTCTGCGCCATCTCATGCCGCGCGGCCCAGACGACTTCTGCGGCGATGTAGGGCAGATCGGGATGCAGACGCCGGGCGAGCGCCGGATCAGCGGCGAGCTCGGCGATGGCCTCAGCGTCTGAGCCGTATACAGCGAAGTGTTCGTCTGTGACGCCGAGGCTGACGGGCTCCTTTGCATAGCCGTGAATCCTGAGATTTTTCGTTACGCAGTCAAGATCGGGCAGGCGACCGAGAGTGATGGCGTGGTCGACGCAGTCCTCGGCCATGTGGCGATAGGTGGTCCACTTGCCACCGGTGATGGTGAGCAGGCCGGATGAGTCGACATGGATGACGTGGTCGCGTGAGAGCGCCGAGGTTTTGCCTTCTCCCTTGCTGTCAGATTTCACGAGGGGGCGCAGGCCGGTGTAGACGGCGAGCACGTCCTTGCGGCTGGGCGGGCGCGTGAAATAGCGCCCTGCAGTTTCAAGCACAAACTCGATCTCTTCGTCGAAGGGGCGCGGTTCAAGGCTGGGCGCATCGACAGGCGTGTCGGTGGTTCCGGCGACGGCGTGGTTGTGCCAGGGAATGACGAAGAGCACGCGGCCGTCACTGGTGCGCGGCACCATGAGCGCGGTGTCGCCGGCGAGGAACGAGCGGTCGAAGACAAGATGGATGCCCTGGCTGGTGACCATCATGGGCTCGACGCTTGCATCGGCCATGCGGCGGATTGAGTCAGTAAAGACGCCGGTGGCGTTGACTACGATGCGTGCGGGGATGGCGAGTTCTTCGCCGGTGAGCTCGTCGCGCGCAGTGACGCCATTGACGTAGCCTTCGGAGTCTTTGAGCAGGCCGGTGGCGGGGCAGTAGTTGACGAGAGCCGCTCCGTTGTCTGCGGCGGTCATGGCGAGATGGATGTTGAGGCGCGAGTCGTCGAACTGGCCGTCGTAGTAGACGACTCCGCCGATGAGCCCTTCGGGCTCGAGTGCAGGCAAGCGGGCCAGGGTTTCTTCTTTGCTGAGCAGCTTGGATGCGCCGAAGCCGTATTTACCGGCGAGGAGATCGTAGAGCTTGAGGCCGATGCCGTAGAACGGCGCTTCCCACCAGGAATAATTTGGAACAACGAAGGCGAGATCGTGCACGAGGTGCGGCGCGTTCTGGCGCAGCAGACCGCGCTCTTTAAGCGCCGACATCACGAGCGGGATGTTGCCCTGCTCAAGATAGCGCACGCCACCGTGCACCAGCTTGGTGCTGCGGCTGCTGGTGCCCTTGCCGAAGTCATGAGCCTCAACGAGAGCGACGCTGAGACCCCGCGATGCCGCGTCGACGGCGACGCCTACGCCGGTTGCGCCGCCGCCCACAATTGCAATGTCCCAGGGTATCTGCGCTTCATATTGCTCGCGCAGACGCTTCACCATGGCTTCTCGCTGCATTTCCTGCTCCGTCTTTCTGCATTACTAAAAGGTTGAGACAAACGTGCGTGTTTATTGGATTCCTGACCGCAGGCAGCCGTTGCTATCCGTTCCAGCGCTTGGACCGCTCGACGGCTTTGCGCCATTGTGCGCGGCGTTCCTTGCGCTCGTGCGCATCCATGCGTGGATTGAAGTGCTCGTCGCCGTGGCGCTTTGCGCGGAGTTCCTCAGGGCTGGCCCAGAAGCCGGTAGCAAGGCCGGCGAGATAG
>DASZXD010000156.1:0-7868 GCA_035546015.1 Occallatibacter sp. | reverse complement strand
CTGCGCGCAAGCTGATTCTCGTGGGCATTGAGCGTGCTGTGGAAGAAAGCACAGCGGTACGGCCGAAGCGCCGGCTCAGTCTCGATCCGCCGCTCATTCGCCCTGCCGGCCGCCGCATCGAGATCACGAACGAAGAAATTTATGATCTCATCCAGTTTCCCTGAGCTCAGCTTTCCCGACATGAACGTCTGGCTTGCTCTGGCCGCGCCGGAGCATGTCCATGCTCCACTTGCCCGGCGCTGGTGGGATGAGGAAACGGGTGCAATCGCTTTCTCGCGCCTTACACAGCTTGGGTTTCTCCGTCTGACAACAACCGCGGCGGCGATGGATGGTAAGCCGTTGACTATCGCACAAGCCTGGCGCGTTTACGATCGCTTTTATGACGATGACCGGGTTCTCTTCATTGCGGAGCCTCCCGAAATCGATCAGCGGTTCCGGG
Organism: Occallatibacter sp.; assembly: GCA_035546015.1. Classification (GTDB taxonomy): domain Bacteria; phylum Acidobacteriota; class Terriglobia; order Terriglobales; family Acidobacteriaceae; genus Telmatobacter. The sequence goes on along the minus strand of DASZXD010000156.1, from coordinate 7,429 downwards.
AAAAAGCCGTAGGCCGTCAGGCTTCACCGAAGATATGGGCGGATGCGTGGCTGCTTGCCATGGCGCAGACTGCAGGCGGCGTTCTTGTGACATTCGACAAGGCCCTTGGCCCGCGCGGTGCACATTGCTTGCTGCCGGTGAGAAGCTGATACCGCAAGTCCGATAAAGGTAAAATAGAAGATCGTCATGCGAATATTTCTGACCGGTGCGACAGGGTTTGTTGGCCATCATGTGGCCAAGGCTCTCGCATCGGAAGGCGCCTATCTTCGCCTCCTGGTTCGAAAGACGAGCAATCTCAAAAATCTTGAAGGCATTGCGGGCGACACGCATGTGGGCGACCTGAGCGATCCTGAGTCGCTGCGGCCGGCGCTGGCGGGCTGCGATGCGGTGATGCACGTTGCGGCTGATTACCGGCTTTGGATTCCCGATCCGCAGGCGATGTACAAGGCCAACGTGGACGGCACGCGCGCGCTGCTGCGCATGGCGCGCGAGGCAGGCGTGCCGCGCGTTGTTTATACGTCGAGCGTGGCCACGATGCACTTCCGCACCGATGGCATCGTAATCAACGAGGACACGCCGGTTTCGCTGGCGGATATGGTCGGGCATTACAAGCGGTCGAAATTTCTTGCCGAGCAGGAAGCGATCAAGGCGGCGGAAGCAGGCCAGCAGGTAATGATTCTCAATCCCACCACGCCGATTGGTCCGAATGACGCCAAGCCCACGCCGACAGGACGCATCTTTGTCGACTTTCTGAATCGCAAGTTTCCGGCCTATGTGGATACAGGGCTGAATCTCGTCGATGTGGCCGAGGTAGCTCGCGCGCATGTGCTGGCGCTGACGACAGGGAAGCCGGGGCGGCGGTACATTCTGGGCGGCGAGAACCTTACGCTCAAGCAGATTCTCGACAAGATGTCGGCGATTACGGGCATTCCTTCGCCGACGACGAAGATTCCGTTTGCTATTGCGGCAACCTATGCATTCTTTGAGGAGTGGATCACAGGGCGCATTCGCGGCAAAGAGCCAAGGGCCACGCTCGAAGAGGTGCGCATGGGACGCAAGAAGATGTTCGCCTCGAGCGCCCGTGCCCAGCAGGAGCTTGGCTTCCGGATTGTGCCAGTGTATCCGGCCATGCGGGCTGCTATAGACTGGTTCCGCGCGAATGGGTATGCGCCACAGTAAGCCATGATCCGCACAGCCATCATTGCCGCAATGCCCGGTGAGTTGAAGCCACTGGTGCGTGGCTGGCGTCATGCCCGACGCAACCGCGTCGATATCTGGCGGTGGAGCTACGGCGCGGGCGAGTGGGTTGCGGCCTGTGCCGGGGCTGGACAGGCTGCGGCAACGCGCGCGTTGGCCGAAGTGGAGAAGGATGGGCCGGTAGCGTCGGTGCTTTCGGTTGGCTGGGTGGGTGCTTTGCGTGAGGCTTATCAGCCGGGCGAGGCGTACCGTGTGTCGGGCGTGATCGACGCGCTAACCGGGGAGCGATTCAAGGTGCCTCAATTTCCATCGGGTGGTTCCAAGGCACAACCGGAAACCTGGCTGGCGACCAGCCCCAAAGTAGCTGATGTGGCGGAGAAGCAGCGGCTGGCGGCGACCTACAAAGCCGGCCTGGTGGACATGGAGGCTGCGGCGATTGCGCGGCTAGCCGGGATGCGCGGCATCTCATTTCAGTGCATCAAGGGCGTGAGCGACGGAGTGGACGACCGGTTGCCCGATTTCAACCAGTTTTTGACACGGGAAGGGCAGTTCAAGACCTTTCGTTTTACTCTTTTTGCGCTGTTTCATCCGGGGTACTGGTCCGCACTGAAGCAAATGGGCGAAAATAGTAAGAAGGCTTCCCATAACATTGCGGAGTCCGTACTCGATCTTCTCGACCCCGAAGGAGAGATCAGAAATAAGAATGGCTATCCAGACCTCAGGCGCTGAAACCTTTGTTGAGTCCCGAGTTCCCGCAACCATGCGCGCAGCCGTGTATCGCGGCATTAACGATATGCGCGTGGAGACCGTGCCGGTGCCGAGCATCGGGCCGGGCGAGTTGCTGATCAAGATTGCCACGTGTGGGGTGTGCGGGACCGATCTGAAGAAGATCCACATGGGGTCGCACTCGGCGCCGCGCATCTTTGGCCACGAGATGGCTGGCGTAGTGGTGCAGGCGGGCGCGGGCGTGACAGGTTTCAAAGAAGGCGACCGGGTGATGAGCTTTCATCACGTGCCGTGCGGCGAGTGCTACTACTGCAGGAAGCAGACGCCGGCACAGTGTCCGCTGTATAAGAAGACGGGCGCGACGGCGGGGTTTGAGCCTTCGGGCGGCGGCTTTGCGCATTACATCCGGGTGATGGACTTTGTGGTGGCCAACGGTGGTGTGGTGCATATTCCCGATGGTGTGCCGTTTGAGCAGGCCGCGTTTGTTGAGCCGCTGAACACCGTGCTCAAGGGGCAGAAGATGCTCAATCTGGAGCCGGATGATACGGTGCTGGTGATTGGGCAGGGGCCGATTGGATTGATGCATGCGGCCCTGGCGCGGCGCACGGGAGCCAAGGTGCTTACTTCCGATCTGTTTGCCGAGCGCCATGCAATTGCATCGCGATTCGGATTGACGAATCCAATTCATGCAGGCACAGAGAATGTGGTTGAGCGTGTGATGGCGGAGACAGACGGCCGGGGCGCAGATGCGGTAGTACTCGCCGTAGGCGGGAATGCGCTGATCAAGACAGCTATGGACGCGGCGCGGCCCGGCGGCAAGGTGATGCTGTTTGCGCAGACGCAGCACGGCGAAACGACGATCGATCCGGCAGCCGTGTGCGTGGATGAAAAGACTCTTTTGGGTTCCTATTCGTCTTCGTTCCCCATTTTGAGTGAGGTCACGGGCCTTGTATTTGATGGGTACCGCAATGGATTCGATCTGACCCAACTGATTTCGCACCGTTTTTCGCTCGAAGAGGCAGTTGAAGCCATTGATATTGCTTCCAACCCTCAGCCCGGCTCCATGAAGATCATGATCGAGCCGATCCCTGGCGCGGGGGCAGAGTAGGAGCCGTTCGATGGCAAGCCGAGTTAAAAACGTAATCAAGCGTGGCCGAAGTACGGTTGAAACCGTGATCGAGCATGGCCGAGCCACTGTGGAAACGGCTATCGAACATGGCCGCGCGACAGTGGAAACAGCTATTGTTCACGGCCGTGCCACTGTGGAAACAGCTATCATTCACGGTCGTGCGACGGTGGAGACTGCGATTCATCATGGTCGCGCCACGGTGGAGACTGCGCTGGAGCACGGGCGCGCCACCATGAAGGCTGCAGTACTGCACGGGCGGGAAGATATACGCATTGAGCATGTGCCGGTTCCGAGTGCAGCGCCAGGAGAATTGATTGTACGTGTGGGCGCTGCCCTGACGTGTGGAACCGACCTGAAGGTTTTTCGCCGCGGTTATCACGCGCGCATGATCGTGCCGCCGGCGTTGTTTGGCCATGAACTGGCCGGTACGGTGGTTGAGGCGGGCAATGGTGTTGAGGATTTTGCACCGGGCGACCGCGTGGTTGCGCTGAACTCAGCGCCATGCGGCGTTTGTTACTACTGCGAGCGCGGGCAGGAAAATCTCTGCGATGACCTGCTCTTCAACAATGGCGCGTATGCGGAGTTCATTCGCATTCCGTCGCGAATAGTCGCGAAGAACACGCTGCGCGTACCGGAACACGTTCCGCTGGAACATGCGGCGCTGACTGAGCCGCTGGCCTGCGCCGTGCACGGGTTTGAGGATTCAAATCCGCGCACGGGCGACACGGTGGCGGTGATTGGCGGTGGTCCGCTGGGGCTGATGATTCTGCATGTAGCTGCGCTTGCAGGCTATGAGGTAATTGCTTTGGTCAGGCATAACGGCCAGGTGGAGGCGGCGCGACAGCTTGGTGCGGCGCACGTGGTGCAGACCAAGAGCATTCGCCAGGCGGTGAGCGAGACGCGCGCTCTCACACCCAATGGCCGCGGCGTCGATATTGCGATTGAAGCCGTTGGCCTGCCGGAGGCGTGGCAGGAAGCCGTGGAACTTGTGCGCAAGGGCGGCACAGTGAACTTCTTTGGTGGATGCGCTGCGAATACGCATGTGATGCTGGATACAAACCGCATTCACTATAGCGACATCACGCTCAAGGCCACGTTTCATCACACACCGGAGATCTGCCGCAAGGCGCTGGAACTGATTGCGAGCGAGCGTTTCCAGGCGAGTGCGTTCATTACAGGACGTGCGCACCTGTACGAGCTCAATCGCGTCTTTGAGAAGCTGATGAACCGTTCGAGCGAGATCAAGACGGCGATTGTGCCGTAAGCGAAGGAATCAGATGACGGCGGCGACGGACAACGAAGCGAAGACGCTCACGCAGGACGAGCTTGTGGCTCGCGGCTGGGCTGCGCTGCCTGCGGCCTACCGTATCCCTGAGGCTGCGCCCACGCTGGAAGAGGCAAAAGTCTATTGCCGCAGGCTTGCTGAGTCGCACTATGAGAACTTCCACGTAGTGTCGCGTTTTTTGCCCAAGGCACTGCGGCCGCACTTTCATGCGATCTACGCATATTGCCGCATTTCAGACGATCTGGGTGACGAGGTTGGCGACACCGCGGTTGCGCTTGCCTTGCTTGATCTTTGGGGGCGCGAGCTGGATGCATGTTACGCAGGCCGCGCGCGTCATCCGGTCTTTGTGGCGCTGGCAGAGACGATTCGCACGTGCGCTATTCCCAAAGAGCCGTTTGCCGATCTGCTGACTGCGTTTCGTCAGGACCAGACAGTGACACGCTACGCAAATATGCAGGAAGTGCTGAGCTATTGCAGGAACTCGGCGAATCCTGTGGGGCGGCTGGTGCTGTATGCGTGCGGTGAGGTAAGCGAGGAGAACTTTCGTCTGTCTGATGCGACATGCTCAGCACTGCAGTTGGCTAACTTCTGGCAGGATGTGCGCGTGGACTGGGGCAAGGACCGCGTATATCTGCCCCAGGACGACATGCTGCGCTATGGCGTGAGCGACGAGACGATTGCCGCAGGCGTGGCTACGCCGGAGTTTCGCGCGTTGCTGCGATATGAGGTGGACTATGCGCGTTCATTATTCGAGGCGGGGCTGCCTCTGATTGGGCGCGTGAACCGCGAATTGGCCGTGGATCTCGACCTCTTCAGCCGCGGGGGGCTCGCGATACTCAACGCAATCGAGCGGCAGGACTACGACGTGCTGAGCTCGCGGCCGTCGCTTTCAAAGCGCACCAAGCTAGCGTTGGCCATGCGCGCTATTGGCGGCAAGGCGCTGCCGTTTCTGCGGTTGACAGGGAAGGCGGCTTGAACGTTGCGGAGAGCGGGCCGGCTTTAGAACGCGCTTATGCCGAGTGCCGTGCCATCTCGAAGCGCGAAGCGAAGAATTTCTATTACGCATTTGTTGCGCTGCCCAAGCCGCGCCGCAATGCAATCTGCGCAATCTATGCATTCATGCGTCAGGCAGATGACTTGTCGGACGACGAGTCGATTCCGCGCGAGGAGCGCAGGCGTAAACTCGATGCGTGGCTGAACGAATGGCGTGGCGCTTGTCAGGGTGGCGTCTCGACGAATCTGGTTTTTATTGCGGTGCGCGACGCTGTGGAACGGTTCAGGATTCCACTCAACCTGCTCGATGAGCTTGTGGCTGGCGTGACGATGGACCTGGAGCATGACGCGAGCGGCGAGCCGGATACTTACGCGACATTTGCTGACTTGTACCGCTACTGCTATCTCGTCGCGTCGGTCGTTGGGTTGGTGTGTATACGAATCTTTGGATACAGCGATCCGGCTGCGGAGAAGCTGGCCGAAGAGACGGGCATTGCGTTTCAGCTGACGAATATCCTGCGCGATGTGGCCGAGGATGCCGAGCGAAATCGCGTGTATCTGCCGCTCGAAGATCTTGCGGCGCATGGAGTGACGCTCGACTCGCTGCTGTACCGTGCTGCGAAGGCCAGGCTGACAGCGAATGAGCGCGCGCTGCTTGCGGAGATTGCAGAGCGGGCAGAGAACTATTATCGGTCGGCTGCGAAGCTGCTGCCGCTGATCGACCGCGAGAGCCGCCCGGCGCTGCGTGTACTGGTCTCCATCTATCACGAATTGCTGAAGCGCATTGAGCGGGCCGACTATGACGTGTTCACCAAGCGGGCGAGTGTGCCGACTGCGCAGAAGCTGACGATTCTCGCCGGCGGTCTGATGAGAATGGCGCTGGCAAGGCTTGGGATCGGATAACAGGTGCTGGTCGATTCACAAAAGACGGTAACTGTGATCGGCGGCGGCGTGGCCGGCATGAGCGCGTCGTGTGCGCTGGCTGAGGCGGGGCTGCGCGTGCATCTGGTGGAGCGGCGCGGGTATCTCGGCGGACGCGCGAGCTCATATCTGCATCCTGGTGTGAACGAGGTCATCGACAACTGCCAGCATGTCTTGTTTGGCTGCTGCACGAATCTCGTCGGGTTTTATGAGCGCATTGGCGCTGCGGATCACGTGAAGTGGTCAAGCGAGATGATCATGATCGAACCGGGAGGGCGGCGTTCGCTTCTAGGGCCAACGAATTGGCTGCCCGCTCCGCTGCATGGGCTGCCGAATCTGCTGCGCGCGCATGCGTTTTCGCGCGAGGACAAGCTCTCGCTGGTGCGTGCGTTTCGTGCGATGCTGCGGCCTGTTGCGCAGGATTCGACGGAGACGCTGGCGGAGTGGCTGGTGCGGCACAAGCAGAGCGCGGGTTCGATTGAGCGCTTCTGGAAGCTGGTGATTGCGAGTGCCCTGAATGCGGAGATCGAGACGATTGCCGTGCCCTATGCGGCCAAGGTGATCCGCGAGCTGTTTATGAACTCAGCGTATGCCGGCAGCATGGGCATCAATATGGTGCCGCTAAGCGAGCTGTATGCAGGCGTGCCGGCGCTGATTACGAAAGGCGGCGGCGCGGTTCATCTGAACAGCAATGTCGAGAGCGTCGAGTGGGATGAGGAGACGTCGAGCTGGTCGGTGGCTGTGAAAGACGGCGCGGTGACGTCGGATTATCTCGTTCTGGCGCTGCCGTTCGAAGCGATGGGCAAGCTGGTTGCGAAGATGCCGCCTGCCCAGGGCGCCGCGGAGCTGTCCGACAAGATCGCGCGGCATACGCACTGGCCTATCTGCAGTGCGCATCTCTGGTTTGACCGCGAGATTACGGAACTGGAGCATGCGGTGCTGTTAGACCGCGAGATTCACTGGCTCTTCGATCGCGGCAAACTGCAGCCATGGCGCAAGCAGCAGGGAAGTTATGTCGAGATCGAGGTGAGTGCGTCACGGGTGTTTGCGGCACGCGGGCGCAATGAAGCCATCGAGCTTACGCTCAAGGAGCTTGCGGAGTTTTTTCCTGCGGTGAAGCAGGCGAAGCTTGTGAAGGCGGCGCTGGTGAAGGAAGTGCGGGCGACGTTCGGCGTGCC
>DASZXD010000155.1:0-35269 GCA_035546015.1 Occallatibacter sp. | reverse complement strand
AAATATCAGGCTGCAGCGTAGTGTGCTCCACGTCTACCAGGTCCCGCAGCGAAACCATGCTGCCATCGGAGCCGTGAAGCCGAATGTTCCCCAGCCCCTGCTCAGAAGAACGCTCCGGCCGATCGAATTCGACCATTGCCGGAATAGGCTCCCGTGAGTCCGGCACATGAAGCAGCCCGGCCTGAGTTCCTGACGTTGCCAGCGCCAGAGTCTGCGCCACCTGCGCCACCGGGATGCCGTGCAGCGCGGCCTTTGCTTCATCCACGTGGAAGTTGAGCTGCGGCTGCGGGTCCTGCATGTACCAGTCGGTGTCAACTACGCCAGGAGTCTGTTCGAATATCTGCTTCACCTGGCGGGCGACAGCGACCTGTCCATCGGGGCTCGGGCCATAAACTTCAGCCACAAGCGTCTGCAATACGGGCGGTCCTGGCGGGACCTCGGAGACCTGAAGGCGCGCACCGTATGCCGCGCCGATGCGGTCCAGTGCGGGTCTCAGCCGGCGTGCAATTGCATGGCTCTGCGTGCTGCGCTCATCGGCAGGAAGCAGGTTCACCTGAATGTCGGCCTGATTCGGCTGCCGCCGCAGATAGTAGTGACGAACGAGCCCATTGAAGTTGAAGGGCCCGGAGGTGCCGGAGTAAATCTGATAGTTCTCCACTTCGGGCTGGCGGCTCAGATACGCGCCCAGCGCCTGGGCGACACGCGTTGTCTCCTCAAGCGGCGTGCCGTCCGGCATGTTGATGATCACCTGGAACTCGCTCTTATTGTCGAAGGGCAGCATCTTCACGAGCACTGCCTTCATGGGCACCAGAGAGCAGGCCAGCGCGAACAGCAGCACAACCACTCCAAGGAATATCCAGCGATTCCGCGCCGTCCGCATCAGCGGATTCATGGCGCGACGATAGAACCGGGTCAGCCAGCCCTCTTTTTCCGGCGTGAACGTATGCGCACCCTGCAGATGCTTGCGGCCCAACAGCCGCAGCGCGGTCCAGGGCGAGACAACAAACGCAACCACCAGCGAAAACAGCATGGCCACCGATGCGCCAACGGGAATAGGACGCATGTAGGGTCCCATCAACCCACGCACAAAAGCCATCGGCAGAATGGCGGCGATCACGGTGAATGTGGCCAGAATCGTCGGGTTGCCGACCTCCGCGACCGCCTCTACAGCGACTTCAGTCAACGACCTTCGCGCATTCACGGGCATGCGGAAGTGGCGCACCATGTTTTCTACAACGACAATTGCGTCGTCGACGAGAATGCCGATGCTGAAGATGAGCGCGAACAGCGTGACACGATTCAGCGTGTAACCCATCAGATAGAAGATCGCCAGAGTGAGCGCCAGCGTAACCGGAATCGCCAGCAGCACCACGCCCGATTCGCGCCACCCAAGGAACAGTGCAATGAGGAACGTAACAGATATGGTGGCGAGCAGCAGATGCTTCAGCAGCGTGTCCGACTTTTCTTTCGCCGTCGCACCGTAGTTGCGCGTAGTGGTGATTTGCAGATCGCCGGGCAGCTGGACGCCCTTCATCTCATTCACCCGCTGCAGAACGGCATTGGCAATGTCCGTCGCGTTGTTGCCTTTGCGTTTGGCCACCGTAATCGTGACTGCGGGATATTCCCTGGCCGGTCCTGTCTTCGCGTGGGCCTCCGATGCGCCGAAGAGAACATAATCCTGCGGTTCTTGGGGGCCGTCCACGATGCGATCCGCCACATCTCGCAGATACACGGGCTGGCCGTGCGCTACGCCGACCACCACGCCTTCAAGATCCTGCGCGTTCTGGAAGAGGTTGCCGGCATTGACGCGGAACTCCTGATTGCCATCGGCAAATTCACCTGCCTGGGTACGCGCATTCGAAGCCTGCAACCGGCCGACCACATCCTGCGGCGCAAAGCCGAAGGCTGCCAGCCTGGCGCTGTTTAGAATCACGCGCATCGCGCGTGGCTGGCCACCGATGACGGTAGTCTCCGACACGTTGGGAATCTGACGGATGTTGTGCTGCACCTCATCGGCCATCTGGCGCAACTGGTAACCGTTGTAGTGTTCGCCCCACAGCGTTAGTGCCAGAATGGGCACGTCGTCGATGGAGCGCGCCTTGATCATCGGCTGCGACGCTCCCTGCGGCATGCGGTCTGCGTTCGAGTAGAGCTTGCTGTAGACCTTCACCAGCGCATCTTCTTCCGAAGTTCCCACCAGGAAGCGCACGATCACCAGGCTCTGTCCCGGGCTGGAGATCGAGTAGACGTACTCGACGCCCGGTATTTCGTGCATCAGGCTCTCAATCGGGCTCGTGACGCGCTGTTCCACTTCCTGTGGAGAGGCACCTGGCATTGCGGTCATGACATCCAACATCGGCACGAGGATCTGCGGCTCTTCTTCGCGTGGGATAGCCAAGACAGCGAAGAAGCCCAGCACCAATGAAGCGACGATGACGAGCGGGGTCAGTTTTGAGTTGATGAAGGCGTGCGCCAGACGGCCGGCAGCGCCATGCATTTCCTGTTTCATGGCTGTGCCTCGATGCGGCTTCCGGCCAGGTCGCGGTCGCCGGGATTGTTCACGAGCATTTCACCGGCTGCCAACCCGGAGAGCACTTCCACCCGATCACCGTGCCGGCTGCCCAGCGTTACGTAGCGAAGCTGCGCCACACCATCGGCATCCAGCGCATAGACGCAGGTGAGCGAACCACGCGCCACAACCGCGGAGGCGGGCGCGAGAATCGTCGCTTTCATCGCACCGGGAAGCTCAGCAGTGGCATACATACCCGCGCGCAGTCCCTGTACCGACGGAAGATCGAGCTTCACCAGAAAGCTCCGACTCGCCGGGTCGGCAGCGGGCACAATCTCCGCTACCGCGCCACCAAGTCCGGCCGCATTCACGCCATCAACGTTTACCGGCACCTTCATGCCCGCATGTACTGAGCCAATCAGTGACTCGTCGACCGTCGTGTAGACCTGAAGCGGCCCATCGCGGTCGATCTGAAGCAACTGCACGCCCGGTGCGGCCATGGTTCCTGGATCGGCCAGACGCGCTGTCACAATGCCGGCAAAGGGCGCGTGCAGCGAGGCGTATCCCAACTGCGTGCGCGCACTGGCCACCGCAGCCGCCGCTTCCTTCGATTGGGCCTCGAAAGCCTGCAACTGCAGCTCCGCAGCCTGTGAGCGCTTTTCCACCTCGTCGAACTCCTGCGGGCTCACGCTCTTTTGTTCTTTCAACATCTGGTAGCGCGCCAGAGTACCCGCAGCCAACTGCGTGTTGGTCTGCGCCGCGGCCTGCTGTTTCTCCGCAGCCAATTGTGCGGCTGTTGCCTGATTCAACCCCGCCTGCATTGCAGCATCGTCGAGCGTCAGCAGCAGTTGCCCGGCGCGCACTCGATCGCCAGCCTGCACCAGCACTGCGTTGATGCGGCCTGGAACCTGTGCAGAGATGAGGGCGGTCTCTTTGGCGTGAATCGTGCCGGTCACCTGTATCGTCTGCGGCATCTGCCCCGCCACGCTGCCCACCAATTGTGCTCGGGTAACGGGCGGCGCCGCGGTCACGGACTTCTCGTGCGAGCAGCCCGCCAACAGCGCCGTTGCCATGAGAAGAGAAAAAGACAGGGTGTATTTCATTGCAGAATCTCCGCGATATCAGGGGTCAGTTGGCCGGTGGAGTAGAGCAACTCGGCATACGCAACTGTGTTTCCGTACGCAGCGCGCCAGTAGCTGTTCTGACTTTGCCGTTGTGCATCTTCGGCGCGCAGCAGGTCGGTCATAGTGGCCAGTCCTGCGTCGTAGCGGTTGCGCAGAATGCGCAGACCTTCCGCCGACTGGCCCATCGAAGCTCGCGCTGTTGCCACCATGCGCTCGGCAGTCTCATGACCAGTAAAGGCGCGGCTCACGGCCAGGCGAATCTGTTGCTCCTGCGCTCGTTCCCGTGCGGCGGCTCTTGCCTGCGCAGCCTGCGCCTGCTCAAGATGCGCCCGCTTGCCGAAGGGCAGAATATCCAGGTTCAGTTGCGCGCCGGCTACCCAGTTGTTGCCGCCGTTACCCGCAAAGGTCTCGCGATCCGTCTCCCAGTTGCCATAGGCGCTCACCTGCGGAAAGAAATCGGAACGTGCCGCCTTTACCGCCTGCTGCTGCGCGGCGGTTTGCTGCCGCAGGGCATCGAGATCCGGCCTCGCCTTCAGCGCTGTGTTGATGTCGTCCGCCAGCACGCCCTCAGGAAAGCTCTTGGCCTCGATAGGCTGCAACTCCGGATGCGGGCTTACGGTACTGCCGATTGCCGCTTCCAGCTCTGCCCATGCCGTTTCCAGCACGCCTTCGGCCGCGATGCTCTCCTGCTGCCGCTGGGCCAGATTCACCTGTGCTGAGAGCAAATCCGAGTCGATCGCCAGACCGGCTTTTACGCGGGTTTGCGCATCGTTTAGCAGCACTTCAGCGGTTTGCTGCTCGTGATGCGCTACGTCCAGCCCGCGCTGCGCATAGAGTACTGCCTGATACGACTCGACAACCTGCAACACGACAGCCTGATTGACGGCCTTGGATGCCGACGCCGCGCTTGCTGCGCCCAGCCGTGCACCACGAATCTGCTGCTGAGTGCCGAACCAGTTGAACAGCATCCATTGGCCGCTCACGCGCGTGGCGAAGTTGCCTACAGGTGTCGGCCGGTTCAGCGAGTTGAGAGAGAAGTCGCTTTGCGCAAACCGCTGCTGCCTTAGTTTTGTACCAAATACATACACTGGATCGTTTCCGCGCGAGAGGTCTTCGGTAAAGTTCAATCGCGGCAGCAGCGCGGTGTGCGCGATCGCCACTCCCGCCGAGGCTGCCTGCTCGTCGGCCTGTGCCGCGGCGGTCTGCGGATTCTGTCCCAGTGCCCGATCGATCGCCTGGCGCAGGGTCAACTGTGGCGCCTGTGCTATTGCACTCGTTCCAGCCAGCGCGAGCAGCCATCCTGTGAACCGGTATTTCCAGCAAAATCTGCTCATTCCTGCTTAACCTCATCGGCACAGCATGTGCGGTCGCGAGAACCCTCACGCAACCGCAAGGCTTTTCCCGGCCGGACCGTGCCGGATTGGGCGCTTTCAACTCCCTAAACGACGGGAGCAGCGCAGGTGTTACAGATTTGGAGTGGAATTTTTGAGGCGAAGGTATTCCTCGGTCAGAAGCCGGCGCAGAATAGGCCGGGCTTCCTTTTCAGGACAGACATCCAGCGAGCGGCAGCGATCGATGGCCCGCTTGAGATCCTCGATGAACTTGATACAGGCCGGACAGGCTTCGATATGCCGGCGCATGGTATCGCAGGTCTCCGGGGCGAGTTTGCCGTCCAGATATTCGGAGAGATTGGCGAAGATTTCGCGGCACTGAGCCGGTCTCTTCGACTTCTTCTTCCGTTGGTGCGGACGCAATTCGCGCCGCATGAGCTTTGTCATCTCCTGCCGCACCAGAAGCCTTGCACGGTGCAGACGCACACGCACAGTGCCGGGCTGAATCGACAGGATTCTGGCGACCAGATCGGTATCCAGTTCTTCGATGTCGTGCAGGACAAGAACAATCCGGTATTGCGGAGGCAGGGCCAGAACTGCCTGGTGTATGAGGTGGTGGTCTTCGCTCCTGCTCGCCTCGTCTTCCGGGCTGGCTGCCGTGTCCGCAATCAGCAATGTGCTGAGCTCGGCATCATCCGGAAGCAGTTGATCGAGCGCAACCGTCTTCCTGTACGAAGCGGTCCTGCGGCCTTCCCAGCAGCGATTTTTTGCAGTGGTGTAGAGCCATGCGGACATGGCCCTTGGATCGTCGAGCTTCGCGAGATGCGGCAATGCGCGGACCAGGACGTCCTGCGCTGTGTCTTCAGCGTCTTCGCGGTGCCCGCAGACTTTGAGGCCGAACGATAAAACCGTCCGCTTCAAAAGTCCAAGGGCGCGCTCAACGCTCTCAGCGTCACCTCGCCTCAGGAATGCAATCGCATCTTCCAGTTCTGAACGCACACCAGCCACCAGCGGCAATCAAAGTCTAAACGATTGTGCCCTTCGGAGGGGAATCCGCCGCGGAAGCAGGCTAACAGAACTTACGGTTCTTTCCTCTCGAGCAGCTTTCGAACCTCGGCCTCGACCGCATGCAGATCGGATTCTCCATCGAATCGCGAGCGCACGATGCCATTTCGATCGATGAGAAATGTGACGGGTACGCCGAGCACGCCTCCATAGCGCTCTCCAAGATGCGCCGTTCCCATCGCAACGGGATAGTTCAGATGAAGCTTCCGCACGAATGCACGGACTGGCGGATCATCGTCGTCGATGGAGATGGCGATTACCTGGAATCCATGCAGTCCATATCGGTTTTGCCACTCGGCAAACCGCGGCATCTCGATGCGGCACGGAGCGCACCATGTAGCCCAGAAATTGAGCAGCACCACTTTGCCGCGATAGTGCGCGAGGTTGATGCGGGTATGGTCCAGGCCTGGCAACGAGAAGACCGGCGCCCGGTGGTTGATCAGCGAGTCCGATGCATGGACGCTGCCGACGCCGAAGAATGCACACACAACGATTGCAGCAGCAATTCCGCGTCGAATCGAGCTTCGGATGAGTGGCGGCGGGCAGCTACTGTGAGCGTTCGGCGCCGTAGCCATGTGCAACCCAGTCTGTTCCGAAGTTGTTGGCGATGTAGAGCACGCGTACGCTGGAGAAGCCCATATCGTGCAGGAGATTCCAGGCCGGTGCGATATTCGGACAGTGGCTCCAGGGGCAGCATCCACAATAGAGAACGATGGAAGCGGCACGGGACAGCGAGTTGACGCGCGTGCGCAACACTCCCAGTCCCGCCGGTGTCGATGCAGGACCCGCATACTCGGCGCCAGGAATATGAGCCTCATCGAATAACATCCGCGAACCCACCTGAAGAATAAGTGTCGCGTGCGGATTTACCAGAAGTTCGCTATGGAGAGCGTCCGGCTGGACCAGGACGCCTGCCGGGATCGTGGAGGCGGATTGAGCGCAAAGCAAAGCGCTTGAGAGCGCCATGAGCACCACAGCCAGAAGAGTGCGGCGCGTAAATGAATTGCTCAGGAACGTGCGTAAGTGAAACTTAGTCATAACGGGCTCGATTGTAGAGGAGCGCGGTGCCGGGTGTGAAGCGGTTATGGGTTCAGAGCCGTCGCTCGTGTGATTGCAATCACCTACTCACTTACTTGCAACGAGCGTCAGAGCGTATCTACGGCGTGACGTGGCCCGCCAGGTTGAGATCGATCTGCACTTCCTTGGCAACCTTCAGAATAAAGACGCTTGGGTCTTTCAAACCCCACTGCACGTAAGGAACTACGAACTGGCCTTTTGCGGTGAGGTTGGTACTGTCGATGTGAATCTGCATCGGCACGGTGATGTTGTGTGGAGCGCCATGCAGTGTAAAAACACCTGAGACCTGGATGGTGGAGTCGCCAACAGGCGCGAGAGTTCCCTGATAGCTTTTGGGAGCGAAGGAGATTTCAGCGTACTGATCCGTGTTCAGTACTTCGCTGTTCATCTTCTTGTCGCGGCTGGGTTCGCCGCTGTTGCCGCTGGCTGCCGCCACAACAATGGAGCCCGAAATAGTCTGGGCGCCAGGATCGAAATCGATGGCACCACTTTGTACCTTGAAGATTCCCTGCACGTGATGGCCCGTGCCGGCAAGAGCAAAATCCACCTGGCTTGCTGCCGGATCTACTGTGAAAGTCCGATGCTGCGCATAAGCGGAGCCGAGCAGTGCAAATGAAACGACGGGGACGAGGATTTGGGCGTATGTCTTCATGATTCTCTCCTGGATCGATGGTTTTTATGATTTTGCGTGCGATTGTGCGATCTGCTGCGACAACCAGAGTGCAATGGAAGAAACATCGGAGTCGGACAGATACTCGTGTCCAGCCATGTCTGTTCCCGGAATGCCGAACTTTACGATGCGTGCAATCTCAAGCAGTCGTTGCGGCAATGCGGCTTGAGACCTTAGATAATGCGGTGTGTCCGCACTGAAGTCGATGGGCGGTACAGCGAAGCTCGATTGCCAGGCAACGCGCGTATGGCCGCCGGCGCCGTGGCAGGTGGCGCAATCGCGCTCATAGAGCTGCTCGCCACGCGCAGAGTTCGCTTGCACAAGCGCGGCAAGAGCAGGATGCCAGCTATTCTCTTGCGCGATATGCTCAACTGTACCGGGCCCGCGCAGGCTTTCGAGATAAGCAATAAGATCGTTGCCGCGCTGGCCACGAAAGAGGAAACCATAAGACGGCATGATCGACGCGCCGCTGACTTCTGCTGGATTGTAGAAATGCATCTTAAGCCAGAGTTGGGAACGGCGCACACCGACCTGCGACAGGTCAGGGCCCTGGCGGCGGTTGCCAATGAGCGGAGGACGCTCAGAACGCACAGCGGAGACAGACTGTACGGGCCCCCACATCAGAACGTCAGGCGAGTCGGGGCGGACATATTGCGAGTGGCAGTGGATGCAGCCTTCAGAAATATAGACCTGGCGGCCACGCTCGATGGACGACAGCTGCGGCGGTGCGGTGGTCGCGCGCAGAAAGCCATAGGCTCCCAAGGCTGCGAGAAGGACAAGAGCTGTGAGCGAGAGTTCTCGATAGCGAACGCGGAACACGTTCGGCAGGTAAGGCGCAAAGACGACAGCGCCAGCGAGCACGACGAAGATGGGAGGAACGTGGCCAAGATGCTGTCCCATGCCAATGCCCATGGCTGAGCCAAACCATCCGGCAATGGCGTAGATCCGGCCCGCCATGCGGCCGCGCTCCGCAATCGATGCAGCGGGTGCGAGCAGTGACGGATAGGCGACGAGTGCAACCGAATACAACGAGACACCCACTGGATAAAGAATCGATGCGAGCAGAATCTTATCTGGATGATTGAGTAATAGACATGCCGAGCCGAGTGCGACGAAGGCTGCGGCAAAGATCAGGCCAGGGCCGCGTCGGCTGAGAAGCATTGCGCTGATCAGAGCGGCTGCGAGATGAAGTAGTCCGTTACCCCAGAGATGTGCTGTGCCCTGCCACGTTCCGGCCCTGAGCGAGGCCGTACTCTGAATGATGAAAAATGCGGCGGAGTCAAGCCAGACGAGCGCAGTGAAACTGCTCAGAACGTGGAAGAAAGAAATCGGAGCGGTGGCCGGACTGCGATGGTATTCAACTGTTGTATGGAATGGCGGCGCCGTAACAATTACACCGAAGAGGCAGAGCCCGGCGGCAACTGCGGCCTGCACTTGCGGCGTAGCGGTGAAAAACTGCGGGACGTTGCAGAGAAAGTAGCCAAGACCGGTGCCGGCACCAACTGCGAAAAGTGGGCTGCGATTTCCTGCCCACTCGACGAGATGCGTGACCAGCGTAACGGTGAGCAGACCAAGCGCTGCGCCGATAAAAAAGGATTCTGTCGCAGCGGCTGCAAAGGTGAGCCGGAGGAGCGAGAGAAGCGCGGCCACAGCACAGGCAAGCAAGCCGGCGCGCAAACGGAGGACGGGGGAGGGCCATCGGCGAACACGGGGCGCGACAAGACTAAGTAGTATTCCGCCAATGGCCATGGCAGCCATGACGGCTTTCAAATGCGCATCCGCAATGCCCAGGTTCGCGAGCCGCTTGAGAAATGCGAACTGCGCGAAGATCAGGAAGTAGACGTACGTGATGGCGACAAGACACGCGCCTTGCCAGCCGGATCGCGATGGGCGGTCAGGCGGCACAGGCCAGCCATCCTCTGCGCAGGCCCACAGCCTGGATGACGACGCACGCTCCATCGAATGCGGCAATGCTGACCCAGCCCATGCCAAATGTGCCGGCGAGAATCTGCTGCACCACAAAGATGGCTACGCTGGCCCGCATGAGCGCAGTGAGCAGCCAGACAACTTCGAGTTTGGTTTGCGAGTCAGAGCGGAAGGTTAGATAGCCGCCGTAAAGATAAGAGAGTCCGACCGCGAGCACAAAGGCTCCGACGAAGGAGACGAATGGCAGCGCATCTGCCGGCGCTGCAAGGCGCAACAGACGAAGCGTGACACCCGGCGCCATGGCAAGCAATGCGCCAGTAGTTGTATCCGAAATGCCAAGAAGAATTTGAAATCCGAGGAGAGCAGGCGGGTTCATGCGGTCTTCTCCAGCGTGAGGTGGCGAGAGACTGTGACCGGCTCGCGGAGCAGGGCAGAGGCGTCGACAAGCCAGTCGAGCGAGGCAAGAAGCATCAGGAGTCCTGAGATGAGACGGAGAATATAAAGTACGTTGCGCACGAGATCCGGAACGATAGTAAAGGCCGGATCAACGCCTTCTCTCCATCCGGCAATCGTCATTACCGCGATGTAGACGATCACACCTACATGCCAGAGGATGAAGGCGCGCGAACGGTTGAATATCCAGCCATCGGCGCCAAGCAGTTGCACCTGGACAAAGACGATGAGGCTGGATGCAAAGCCGGCCATGGCGACGAAGGAATGGCCAACAAGGCCGTCAGTAAACTTGAAGCGGTCAAGCACGCCTGGCAGAAAGAAGACCCAGCCGGTGACAAGCAGCACCACCCACCAGACCAGAAACGCAGCGCGCCAGCGGCGCGTCTCGCTACGCCATGCGAAGGCCGCGTAGTAGGCTGGCGTGAGCGGGAGCCAGACAATCAGACTGCCGAGGCTGAAAAATTGCGCAGGCACATGATGACTGACGTCCGAGTGGTTTAATGCTGCACACAACACACACTCTGCGGCGAAAATGATCCAAGCCGCGGAAACGATGCGCATTTTTCCCGGCACGCGATGCGCAATACCGAAGGGAAGGATGAGCACGATGAGTACGACGGCGAGTGAAGACTCCAATTGGCTGGTACCGGTTGGGCCGCCAGTTGACGGATTGATAGGCGGGTAACCATTGGGGCTCGATGCGGTATAGAGAACAAACGGAACGGCAAGAAGGACGACAAGCCCCAAAAGCTTTACCATCCAGGCGGCAAGCGCAATATGCGCACCGCGCATCCAGTTGTCTACGAGCGCGATAACAAGAAACAGCCAGAGAGCAAGCAGTGCATCGCAAAAAGCGAAGCGCGCGTAGCCGCTCCAGTCAAGAAACAGCTTGCCGCTTGAGTACCCGGAAAGCCATGAGAAGACGCCTATACCGAGTGCCGCAGACCACACCCAGAGCACCGGGCGGCACCAGGCTGCAGTTGAGCCGCGATCTGCGCCATAGAGATGGAAGAGGAGGCCGACGAGAGGCAGGCTGGTCCAGCCATAAAGCTCGATGTTCATGTGCGCCATCATCCAGCGGCCATAAGTCCACTCGCCCAGCGGCCGATTGAGAGCCGGATAGAGCAGGAGCACAGCCAGAAGAACGCCGATGGCATTCGCGAAGACCAGCCAGAAGAGACTATGCCACGCGGCCTGCGCAACTGCGCGATTGCGGACAGGCGTAGGCTCAGTGGATACCGGCATGTTCGCGGATCTTTCCATCGTGCATCTCCACAACGTTGTCGCAGCGCTCGGCCAGGCCCCGGTCATGTGTGGCCATCAACAGAGTGACGCCTTCGGTGGCAGTGAGTTCGAGCAGAAGTTCGAAGACAGAGCGGCTGGTCTGCTCATCGAGCGAGCCGGTGGGTTCATCAGCCAGCAGAATCCTGGGGCGGTTCATCAACGCGCGGCAGAGCGCAGTGCGCTGGCGTTCGCCACCGGAGAGCTTCTGAATGCGGTGATCCAGCCGGTGACTCAGACCGGTGCGCTCAGAGAGCTCAAGCAGCCGTATCATCGCGGTGCGCCGGTCAATGCCGGCGGCGACAGCAGGAATGAGGCAGTTTTCAGTAAGGGTCAGATCAGGAATAAGGTTGTGCAACTGAAAGACAAATCCGACTTCATGCCGCAGCAAATGCAGAAGATTGCGTGAGCGGTTGACTTCAGCCCCATTCACCCATATCGTTCCGCGGTCAGGCGTGTCGAGACCTGCGAAAAGGTGCAGGAGTGTGCTCTTGCCGCAGCCGGAAGGTCCGCAAAGCGCCACGGATGTGCTTTCGATGCATTCGATCTCTGCTCCTTTCAGCACCGATACTGCGCCTTCGTCGTAGCTCTTCCACACATCTGCCGCGCGCAGAACGATGCGCCGATCATAGCGATTCTTTGCTGCTTGACTCATTCGAAACGCAGCGCCTCCACGGGACGAACGCGCATGGCGTAGACAGCCGGATAAAGTGCGCCGGCAATCCCTGTAATCAAGGCCAACGCCAGTACGGCCGACATCAATAGCAGATGAATGGATGGATCGATATAGCCGTCGAGCGCGGGAACAAACTTGAGCGCAAAGAGAAAGCCTGCACCGACAGCAAGGCCGGTTAAGGCACCGCATACAGAAACCGCCGCCGATTCCCCGAAGATAACGGCGCCAATCTGCATGTGCGAGAAACCGTTCACACGCAGAATGGCGATCTCGCGGATGCGCGTGAAGACCGACATGATCATGGTGTTGGCCACGCCAAGACCGCCAAGCAGAAGGCCGCATCCACCAACCGCCCACGCTGTGGCTTTGAGGATACGAAACTGCGAATAGGTGTGGGTGAACTCCGTGTCTTCGAGCGCGATGAGGTCGGGATAACGTGCATCGACCATGTGCTTGAAGGCAGAGGCATCCTCCTTGTTGCGCAGCTTGACTGTGATGACCGATGAGGTTCCCTGCTTGCGGAAGAAGGATTGCGCGGAGGCGAGCGGCATGAATACACCACCGTCTTCAAAACCATTCGAGGTTTTCACCACACCTGCGACGCGAAACTCGGCGTGGCCAAGCTGAATGCGATCACCGAGACCCGCGGAGAGAAACTGGGCAGCGCGTTCGCCAAGGACTACGCCGTCGGGCTGCTGTGCGAAGCCGGCCCGATTGCCCTGAAGCCATGTTGCGCCGGAAATGCGAGTGTCAGCAGGCGTAATGCCGAAGCATGTGATGATTGGATGACCAGCGCTGGAAACAATGCCAAAGAGCACAGGATTGGCGTGTGCCACCATGGGCCATTGTGCAATCTTGGCGGCGGTATCCTCGGGCACGCTGCTGAAAAAGAGATCGGAGACGTCGCGTTCGAAGACGATGACCCCGCTGTCATTGGAGAGAATATTTTCAAACATGGCCACTGCGCCCTGCAGCACGGTAATGACAGTGAGCATGGCCGCGACGCTGAAAGCAACTCCTGCCAGACTGATGAGCGAGCGGATGCGGTGACGGATGAGATTGGTGAGGATGAGGCGAAGGAAGATCACGGCCGGCCTCGTTCGATGAGTCCCTGTGAGCTCTTCATCACGCGGACAAGTTCGGATTGCAGTTCGGCGCGCAAGCGGCCGAGGAACTCGAGTTCGAAGCGTGCTGCAAGAAGACGACGCAGAGCGCGGTCGCCGAGGTCGAGAAATCGCGTAAGCCGGCAAACCGCGCCGTCCACGCCGATGACGGCAGTGATGTTGGGGCGTCCGAGAAGCGCGTCCCGGTTGGGTGTCTTTCCTGTTTGACCCGCGTCCTGGAGCACGTCTTTCAGGTCGTCGACAATCTGGTAGCCGAGACCCCAGAAAAGCGAGATGCGTTCAAGCTGGCGAAGCTCAGCGGAAGGCGCGTTCCCCAGCATCGCGGGCAACACCAGCGTGAGGCGGATGAGCGAAACGGTTTTGCCCCGTGCAATGCGCTCCGTGGTTTGGAGAGTGTGCGGCAGCGCAGAGTAGTGCAGGTCGAGGCTTTGGCCGTTGAGCAGGCCGGATACGCCGAGGCACTGCTCCACGAAGGCCAGGGCAGCGGAGCGCACATGCTCGGCGCAGCCTGCCACGGCACTCCACAGCAGACCATAGGCGCGATTGATCAGGGCAAGCGCAGTAAGAATTGCCCCGTCTTCTCCATAGAGCAGATGTGTGCAGGGCATTCCGCGCCGTGCGAGTCCGTTGTCCATGCACGGCAGATCGTCAAAGAGGAGAGAAGCGGTATGAAAGTATTCGAGTGCGATGGCAAGATTTTGTGCGAGCGCCTGGTGCAGTCCATAAGCAGTGCCCATCTGCACAATTAGCTGTGGCCGCACGAGGTTTCCCGGATTGCGAAGTACGTGCTGCAGCGCATTTTCGAAAGTGGAATCGAGAGATGCCGGAAGGGGGATTGACGCGGGGAGGGCTTCTGCAATCCCGGTCATATTTCGTAATTCCTCTACTTGCTGGGACTGCACCTTGTTCCTCAGTAGTGGGCTATCGGCAGTTGCCTGCATGCGAATATATTGGCGGCCTGTTGGAGAGGCTCTGACGGCTTGCGGTGTGCTAGTGAGACGATATGAGCCTCTGATCGAAAGCGAGAAAACAGCCATGTCCCGATGACATTTCGTTCATTTTTCCGTCGTCGCATTACGCTGGCTTTTTTTGCAGTCGTGAAAAAATCTGTGCCAGGTGTCTCTGCCGGTGCCGCTACATGTAACCGATACTTTGATAAGCGGATTCGCGGTCAAGAATACCGGGATGAGATGAACGCGGCAGAACATGAAGATGACAATATGTTCATCTGGGAGGGCCGTACTCGCGGCTCAGCTTAAGCGCGCCAAGCCGGTACTACTGTAAATGCCCGGCGTGGATGCACTAATATCCCTTCATGCGCCTCATGCTCGTAGAAGACGAAGCGGATATTCAGAGTTTTCTGCAGCGCTCGCTTGAGGAAGCTGGATACACGGTGGAAGCGGCGCCAGATGGCAAGACCGCCGAACGGCTTGCAGTTGAGAATGCCTTCGACATTTTGATCGTCGATCTCGGACTGCCAGACCAGGATGGAATCAGCCTGATTCTGCGCCTGCGCCAGCTTGGCGTGAAGGCTCCGGTACTGATTCTTTCTGCGCGGCGATCAGTAGATGATCGTGTGCGCGGACTCGAACAGGGCGGAGACGACTATCTCACCAAGCCGTTTGCACTGGCAGAACTTTTGGCACGGTTGCGCAATCTGCTCAAACGCAACACGCCTGCGCCAGCCGAGCCGACCAGGCTGCGCGTGCAGGACCTGGAACTGGATCTGCTGCGGCGCGAGGCAACGCGTGGCGGTCAGGTGCTGCAACTGACGCAGCAGGAGTTTGTGCTGCTCGAGTATCTATGCCGCAATGCGGGGCGGGTAGTTACACGCTCGATGATTCTCGATCAGGTGTGGGGCATGCGCATTCAGCCGGATACGAATGTGGTAGATGTGCATATCTACCGGCTGCGGGGCAAGGTAGACGGAGCCGGGCAGCAGCCGCTGATAAAAACCATGCGAGGTGTGGGCTATGTCCTCAAAGACAGATAAGCCGCGCATGCGCAGCGCTGCATGGCGCATCTCGTGCTGGGCCACCGTTGCATTTGCCTTTGGCACTATGGTGGTCTTTGTCTTTCTACATCAGTTTGTGGCCAATGATATTCAGCGGCGCAGCGATGCATGGCTCTCTGGTGAAGTAGAGGTACTGGGCGACGTTGCGGAACGGACGCCGAAGAATGCTCTCTATGGCCGGGTCGTAAGCGAGGTTGCCGAACTCGCCACGCGCGAGGTTCCGAACAGGCTGAGCTCAGATGAAAGCGCCAACAATTCAGTGTTCTTTTTACAGATGGGCAATGACGGCTCACTGCAACTGTGGGTAGGCAGCGGCAGCGGCGCAGCGACACTCGAGGCAATTCGTGCGGCGAAGATTCTGCCGGATAAGCCGACCGACGTCCGCGTTTTGGGTATCGCAGTGCCATTTCGTGTGGCGCGCATGCAGCTTGGCGATGGCAGCGATATTTTTCTGGGCCTTTCAGAGCGGGATGAACTGCGCGTGCTGAACAGACTGCGCGTGCGGTTCTTCCTGTTATGGCTGCTGCTGGTTCTGCTTGGGTTCGGAATCGTGTTCTTTACCACGCGGCGCATGCTGAGCCATGTGCGCGGAATAACGGAAGCTGCTTCGAGAATCGGCCACTCAGATCTGAGTGAGCGCGTACCCACGACGCAACGCAATGACGAAGTGAGCCAGTTGGCGCTCACGCTGAACGGAATGCTCGACCGCATCGAGAGCTCGATGCATCAGCTTCATACCATTACAGACTCGCTTGCGCACGATCTGCGCAGTCCACTGACGGCGATTCGCGGCAAGCTCGAAATGTCGCTGCCGCTGGCTGCTGACGAAGAGCATGCGGAGCCGATCGTTGCGGCTATCGAAGAGCTTGACCGACTCACCGATTTTCTCAATAAGTCGCTGGATGTGGCTGAGGCACGCGCAGACGCGCTACGGCTGACACGTGAAGAGATCGACCTGCGCCATTTGCTGAAGACGATGATCGATCTCTATGAACCATCGATGGCCGAGAGGGGCTTGCAGATTCGATTCCGCAGCGGAGGCGTTAAGAAAGTGCTGGGCGATGCCGGCCTCATTCACCGCATGATCGCCAACCTTCTTGACAACGAACTCAAACACCTGGCGCAGGGATCGTATGTTTCCATTTCGTTGCGCGACGAAGAGGAGATGGTGGTTCTGAGCTTCGATGATAATGGCAAAGGGTTCGACGCTGAGATACTTCAGAATCTCTTTGTTCGCCGTGTCAAAGGAAAGGATTCGAACGGCCACGGTCTTGGTCTGGCCTTTGTGGATGCAGTAGCCCGCGCTCATGGCGGAACTGTGACGGTTGAGAATCGCGAGAATGGAGGAGCAAGCATAACCGTGCGCCTTCCGCACACTTCGCCGCAATACAGCAAAACGATCGCACAGGCCTTGCAGGCCAGTTGATGTGAGTACGGCGGCTGCATAGAGAGACCGGAATTGTAATGAGACTGACCTACACCTAAAACCAGGCATAAGGATTGCCGGGGGCGTTTTGGCAAAAGTGCTGCAGGTCTGTTGTTTGTGCCGCAATGCTGATTTTTCCCATTTCTTTGGGCTCTGATTACATGACATTGCGCTAAGGCGAGAATCTAAAGAACGCATATAGCGCTGCATCCATGATCTATCTGCAGAAGCCTATCGCCTTTCGCATTTAAGGCCGTCAATGGAGAATGTGGGATGCGGCGAAAAGTCGCTGTTGACCCTCGCCCCGCTGCCGGGAATGACCTCTCTTACCTTGCGTGCCAGATAAGTTTTGCTGAATACCCAGCCTATGTTGCCACGCCGGCTACGAGTGCACTTCACAATTCAATTGCAAATGTAAACGAATCTTTGCGGCCCTATATGAATACATATCCAGAGGATGCCCTTTGATGATACTTTTCACTTTCTGGCTCGAGGTCCGCATCGTGCTTCCTGATCTGCCGCCATCGCATCGTCGATCTCTCCTGAATCAACTGCCGCTGCTAACTTATCCCCTCTCGTCATTCAGCCCGCAGTGCCTGCATTGGGTCGGCGCGCGTGGCACGCAATGCGGGAAGCCACGTGGCCGCCAACGAGACAGCAGCGAGCAGGAACGCGGATACTCCTAAGACAAACGGGCCCAACCCACGCAGAGGAAGCGGAGACACGGACAGGAATCGGGCCAATGCCCACATCGCAGGCTCTGCAAGCGCGGCTCCGCAGAGAAGCCCAAAGATAGTATTGCGAACGGCTTGCAATGTGACAGAGCGGAAAATTGTGCCGCGATTCGCGCCGAGTACGATTTTGATTCCGAACTCGCGGGCACGCTGACTGACGGCAAACGAAAGAACTCCGTAGACGCCCACGACAGCCATGAGCACCCCGATGGAGGCCATGATGAGAACGATCCCGGCCAGCGAACGCATTTGCTCAGCATCGGCTTCGAGAGACTCCCAGATGGTCTCCGGGGCAATGATTTGTGTACGGTCGAGTGCCTTTACCGCACCTCTTACCGCGTTTTCAATGGGCTTTGGGTCACCAGCAAAATGCACATAGAGCCTGCCGCTCAACGCGGAAACATCGCGGAGCGTGTAGAGGCGCGGGCCGTCAGTAACGCCGAACGTCTCAGACTCGGTGTCCGCTGCAACTCCAACTACGATCAGGCGACGGTTGTCCGACGTAATGATCGACTTGCCCAGCGGGTCGCCCGCCGGCCAGAACTCTTTTGCAAATGCCTGGGAGACGACCGCGACCGAATCGGCGTTGGGCACGGTTGGATCGGCGGAGTTGAAAGACCGGCCCTTGATCAATGGAATGCCAAAGGTTGAAAAGAAGTCGCTCGAAATGTCGTCGACCGAGACAGGTTTCCCCTGTCCTGTAGCCTGGCCGGGCAGGCGAATCTCTGTTGGCGGGACCTGGCGGAAGGGTCCAAGGCTTGCATAGGCCAGCGATTGAACACCTGGGATAGCGAGGATTCGCGATTCGAGAGTGCGATAAAAGGTGAGCGCACTGGCATGATTCGCGGAAGACGTATCGACTGCGACTGGCACGGCCATCGTGTGGTGGATATCAAAGCCGGGGTTCATACTCATAATGAGGCTGGGCAGGCGACTGAACATCACTGCCGCACACACAAGCACAAATCCAAGAGCAATCTGCACAACGATCAGTCCTCTTGTGGTTCGGGAGCGGACTGTGGCGGCGCTTTCCCGCCCTTTCAATGCAGTCAGCAGGTCGAGTTTCCATGTGGCACGAATCGGCATGAGCGAAGAGACGATAGTCGCTGCTATGACGAGAACAGCCAGATAGCCGAAAACTCGCCAGTCAGGATGAATGAGCAGCACGAATTTCGCCTGGCGTGCGTCGACAGTATTCATGATCAGCAGCGGAACATGCTGAACGAGCAGGATGCTGAGAGCCCCGCCAATGGCCGCCGTGAGCAGGCTCTCCATCAGCAGCATACGAGCAAGCTGGCCGCGGCGGGCACCTAGCGCGAGACGAACGGCGATTTCACCACGCCGCGTAACTGTGCGCGAAAGAAAAAGCATGGTCACGTTGCAGCACGCCAGCAGCAGAATGAGTGTAAGCGGTCCCAGAACAAACGCCATCATCGCAACCACGCGATTGCGAATGGCTGGGTTTTCAATGAACGATCCGTTGGTGAGAACGAGAGTCGTTTTACGATCGAAGGCAGAAATCTCACGCCTGGCGTAAGCGCGATCCTGCTGGCTCATGATGGCCGATAACTCGGCTAGTGCATACGTGCGGGAAAATTCCGGGCGCAACCGACCCGTCACGGTGAGCCAGGGCGTATCCGGGCTATTGAGCAGATCTCTGCTGTGATCAAGCAGCGGCTCCATCGTATATGGAACGAAAATGCCGCCTGGCAGGAAGTTTGCGGCATCCGATCGAATGATGCCGATAACCTGGAAGGGTGACCCGTTCAGGTGAATCGTCTCTCCCAAGATGTGTGGATCGCTTCCAAAATCCGTCGTCCACGTCGATTCGCTGAGCACCGCTACCTGCGCGGCCGAGCCGCGGCTGCAGTCGGCGGAGGCAAAAAACCGTCCGATGAGCGGGCGATCGATTCCGAAAACATGGAAGTAGTTGCAGGTAACCAGCAGTGTGGCGCTTGGTTTGTTCCCCTCTTCAAGCACTGCAGAAGACGCCTGCCATGCCGCAACATCCTTGAGCGCATTTGAGCGGCTGCGAATAGCGTCATAATCTTCGGAGGTGAATGCGGAATACTGATCCTCCCGCATAAACCACCCCGTGTAGCGCGGATAAACCTGCACGAAGCTCGCCGGGGCTTTGAGGGTTGGCGGCTGCAGAAAAAGCGAGTTCAGCAGCGTGAAAACACCTGCGTTGAGTCCGATGCCAAGCGCCAATGCAAGGATGGCGATGGTGGAAAGCAGTGGCGTCCGCCGCGCTGAGCGCAGTGCGTACAGAAGATCCTGCCCACAGCGCTCGATAGGCGCCCAACCCCAGGCTTCGTGTGTCTGCTCCCTGATCAGTGCCATGTTGCCGAAGGCGCGGCGGGCAGCGTAATGCGCCTCTTCGGAAGACGCCCCTTGCTCGCGCTGCTCTTCTTCTTCCAGGTCGAGATCAGACTGCAGTTCGCGGTCAAGATCCGCATCCCGTTCCCTGATCTGCCACCATCGCATCTCAGCTCTCCTCGGCTGTGGGCCACATGACACGCGCAACGGCTTCGGCCATCTGCTTCCACTGCGACTCTTCCACGACGAGCTGTTTTTTACCCTTCTCTGTGAGCCGGTAGTATTTGAATTCCCGATTACGATCGGGAGCAGTCTCCCATTTCGATGTGACCCATCCACGTCTTTCGAGGCGATGCAGCGCGGGATAGAGCGACCCATGCTGCGTCTGAAGAAAATCGTTGGTGGTTCGCTGAATATGCTTGCCAATCTGATGCCCGTGCGCCGGCCCATAAAGAAGCGTCCGCAGAATCAACATGTCCAGCGTGCCCTGCAAAAGATTGGCTCTTTGCTGCGCCTGTTTTGTCATGGAAGACATTCTACTCTCAATGAGAAGCGATAGTAGACATTCTACTATCGAATGTCAAGACGTAATGAACACATCCTCGAACGATGAGTTCAGATCGATGTGTTCACCAGGCACATCGGCAATTGCGCGCTGATTGAGATAACAGCGTCCGGTTCAGACCCTGAACGCTTGTGAATATTCCCCTTGCACTTCTACAAGAATGTCATCTATTCTTTTGTCGAAGTGAAAGGGGAAATAGGTTGACCGAAAGAATCGAATTGCCCCAGGGAACACTGGATCTTCTCATTCTGCGTACTCTGTTGCCGGGCGCTCAACACGGATGGGCAATCTCGGAGCGTGTGCAGCAGGTTTCCAGAGACGTGCTCAGCATTCAACAAGGCTCACTCTATCCCGCGCTGCACCGCCTTGAGCGGCGCGGATGGATCAAGGCGAAGTGGGGAACATCGGACAACAATCGCCGCGCCAGGTACTACGAGCTGACAAGGTCAGGAAAGAGACAGCTGGAACTTGAGACCGAAGCCTGGCGCAAGCTGAATCTTGCCGTCGAGCAGGTTCTGGAAGGAGCATGACGGCATGCTGGATGATCTGCGCTACCGAACCCGTGCCCTCCTTCGCCACAAAGATGTCGAGGAGGAGCTCGACGAAGAATTGCGCTTTCACTTCGAGTGCCAGGTTGAAAAGTACAGGAGGTCCGGCATGTCGGAACAAGAGGCAAAGCGGCGGGCGCGGCTCGACTTCGGCGGCCATGAGCAAATAAAGGAAGACTGCCGCGAAGCGCGTGGCACGAGCTTTATCGAGCTCACCCTCGATGATTCAAAATACGCTTTACGCCAGCTTTGGACCAATCCCACATTCGCGCTCGTCATGATACTCACGCTCGCGCTTAGCATCGGAGCCAACAGCGCGATCTTCAGCGTCATCGACGGCGTACTGCTCAAGCGCCTGCCTTATCCGCAGCCCGACCGCCTCGTCCGGCTCTTTCTGTCGAGCACGGCCTATCCAAAGTTTCCGCTCAATCCCTGGGATTTTCTCGATTTTCGCGCACGGAGCCACTCCTTTGAATCGATTGCGGCATTCACGCGCGGCGACGTGCAGCTCTCGGGCGACGGCGAGCCCATTCACCTCAACGGCTTCGGCATCACCTCAGGTTATTTTCGTGTGCTCGGCATCCATCCGCAGATTGGCCGGGAATTTGACTTCCAGGCAGAGATTCCCGGCAACGGTCTGCAAATCATCATCAGCGATCGCCTGTGGCGCACACGTTTCGGAGCCGATCCTAACATCATCGGCCGCAAGATCACGCTGAACATGCAGCCTTTTACGGTGATCGGCGTTATGCCTGCAGGTACGGAGCATCCCGGCAATGTATATCATGCGGTTGCGTACGGAGACAGCGTCGATGTGTGGTGGCCGTTTTCCTTTGCGGGCGACTCCAACCGGCGCGGCTCGCACTTCATTGAGGGCATTGCACGCCTCAAACCTGGTATTTCGGTCTCGCAGGCACGCGCGGATATGAACGCCATCATGGCGCAACTCGCACGAGAGCATCCGGGCAACGACACTGGCTGGACCGTCCTCGTCATTCCTCTGTACTCCGAAGTTGTGGGCGCGACCCGCAAAATGCTTCTGGTTTTACTTGGCGCTGTTGGCATCGTGCTGCTCATTGCATGCGCAAACGCTGCGAATCTGCTGCTGGCCCGCGCTTCGGCGCGTCAGCGTGAAATCGCCGTGAGGCTCGCTCTCGGCGCATCCCGCCTTCGCGTGGTTCGCCAACTGCTTACCGAAAGTCTCATCATCTCGCTGGTTGGCGGCGTGCTGGGTCTTGCGCTGGCATTCGGCGGTGTCCGCGCGCTCGTTGCCTTGCTTCCCGCTGACTTCCCGCGTGCACACGATATTCACGTCAGCGGCCCCGTACTCGCATTCACGCTCATCGTCAGCTTGCTCACGGGCATCCTCTTCGGCCTGGCCCCGGCAATGCAGGCCTCCCGCACCGATCCGAAACGGGGATTGCAACAGAATGCCCGGACCGCCACCGCAAGCCGCCATCAAAACCGTCTGCGCAACTCACTGGTCGTGGCAGAGGTGAGCCTGGCCTGCGTTTTGCTGATCGGCGCGGGGCTCATGCTGCGCACATTTCTCAATCTTCTCCACCTCGATCCCGGCTTCCGCGAAGATCACCTACTCACCGCGAGCCTGTCGCTTCCGCACGCACGCTACAAGACTGGCGATCTCACCGCGCAGTTCTACGATCGCCTCTCTGCAAGCCTGAATACACTTCCCGGTGTCGAGAGCGCCGGCGCAGGCAGCGATCTGCCCTGGACCGGCTACGATGAAAACGCCGGCGGATTCCAGATCGAGGGTAAAAAGCCTGTTCCGAATACCGAGTTCCACGCGCGGTATCACATGGCAACGCCGGGTTATTTCAGCGCAATGGGTATTCCGCTGCTAGAGGGCCGTTTCTTCACCGAGGCCGACAAGAGAGGCGCACCCATGGCGCTCATCATCAATCGCGCCATGGCACAGAAGTACTGGCCCGGCGAAGACGCGATCGGCAAGCGCATCAGCTTTGAAGACAACCCAAAGAAAGACGACGATTGGATACGGATTGTGGGTGTGGTCGGCGACGTGAAAGACCAGCCCAACAGCGCCAGCGCCGAGCCCGCGTTCTGGTGGTCGGAATATCAGGCCTCCGAGCCAGACATGTCAATTGCCATCCGCACGCAGTCCGATCCGCGTCAGGCTATCGGCGGGCTGCGCGATGCGGTGCATCGCCTCGATCCCGAACTTGCCATCGCCGATGTGAAATTGATGGACCAGGTGGCCGATGCGTCCGTATCGACACCACGCTTCACCTTTGTTCTCGTCGGTTTGTTTGCTGGCCTGGCGATTCTGCTTGCCGGCATCGGTGCCTACGGCGTTATCGCCTACACGGTCACCCAGCGCTCCTCCGAGTTCGGTCTGCGCGTGGCTCTGGGAGCACAGCGCGGCGACTTGCTGCGTATGGTGTTGGCGCAGAGTGCACGGCTGGCCGTCCCGGGAATCATCCTGGGCCTGGTGCTGGCCTTGAGCCTGGGGCGTGTTCTGCAATCGCTGCTTTATGGTGTGCATCCAGGTGACCCATTCATCCTCGCAACCGTTGCGGTCTTAGTGCTGCTTGTTTCTCTGCTCGCAGCGTATGCGCCGGCGCGGCGCGCAGCCCTGGCCGATCCGATGACCACATTGCGGGCAGAATAGATGCAGAGGCCCACCCTCCCCAATCCAAATCATTCAGTCCATACGGCCTCGTGCACTCATCTGTCTCCAACAGGCGAGGCTGCCGATCGATCGTTCAAGTCTTCCTCTCATGATCTGGGCCGCGATGCAAGATGCGAGTCGCTTTGCTCTTGGGTTCCATAGCTGCCCGATGAGCCGCCGGGCATTGATGAGACCGGTTACGACCTCTAACACTGGGGACGAGATAAGGATGGGGCGCCACACCTGCGCAACTGAAGTGACAGACTGACTGAGTACCGAGCGTGAGAATGTTCTGGTGCGGGAGGTGGGAGTGGATGTATATTCCTCGCAATCGAGAGCAGTTCCGGAGTTCATGCATCCCCTTGCAATGGGGAAGGCCGGCTTTTGCTGGAGCAGAGGCCACATCGCCGCAATGGATCGAGAGGAGCGCAGCTCAGGAACTGTTGAACCGGAGGCACGCGAGCTATGTTTGGTTCCGATGTTCTGGACATCGCTGTGGGGATGGCGTTCGTCTTCCTGCTGCTCAGTATTATCTGTTCGGCATTGAGCGAGTTTATCGAGACGCTAGCTAAGAATCGCGCGCAAGACCTGGAGCGCGGGCTCCGCGAACTCATAGGCGATCCGCAAAATGCAACGAACTTTATTGCGAATTTTTACAGCCACCCGCTGGTGAATTCGCTGTTCATGGGAGTGTATTCGGAGAAATCGAAGCGGAACCTGCCTTCCTATGTTCCCGCGGCCAACTTTGCGCTGGCGGTGATGGACATGGTCAAGAATCAACCGACGACAGGGATCAAGCTGCCGGCAAATGTGGAGGCGGCGTACAAGATCTTCAAGGAGCGGGCGGCGGACGATGCGGCCAAGCTACAGGCCAGTCTGGAAGACTGGTTCAACACGGGCATGGACCGTGTGTCGGGCTGGTATAAACGGCGTGCGCAGTGGATTCTAGTGACGCTGGGACTGGTCGTGGCGGTGGTGGTGAATGCTGACACGATCAAAATCGCTCAGGCGCTCTCAAACGATGCGAGCCTGCGCAAGGGGCTGGTGGCCATGGCGCAGGCGGAGGCGAACGAGCCGAGCCTGGCGAATGCAGTCAAGGACACCCAGCAGACGGCGGCGAGCACCGGAACGAACGCGGGACAAGGATCCAGCACTCCTGCGCCCGCGGGGCAAGCTCAGCCTTCACAGGGCACACCTGCTGCGGGAGGGAGCAATACTGCAACGACCGGACCGGGTACAGGCACGCAAGCGAATACCACAAGCAGCGACCCCCTGCAGAAGATCAAGGAATACAATTCGGCGCTGATGCAGATCGGGCTACCGATCGGCTGGTCACAGGCTGACTTCGAGGCATACAGCAAGCCGATAAAGTCCGGGGCGACACCACAGGTTGAGTTGTGCGCGGCAATACCCGGACTGATGAAGGAACATGCGCTCGGGTGGCTACTGACGGCGATCGCAATCTCAATGGGCGCGCCGTTCTGGTTCGATCTGCTGGACAAGATTATTGCCGTGCGGACTTCACTCAAGCCGGATACCGGGGGAAGTAGCAGCGGTCAGAAATCAGCCAGTAAATAGAGCTGATTTGGCCGGGCTGGCATAGAATCCCTGAGCGGAATACAGGGGCGATGTTCAGGCTGTGGCTGCATCGTAATTATTGTTCAGCAAGGCTGAACGATCATTGCGCTGTCAGGCCAGGTAACGGCTCGAATTCAGAGAAATGACTTTTCTTTTGTGGAAAACTTTAGGCCGATAACGCCAAAGTTGAAGAAAAATGCATAGAAAGTAATCTAGAGAGCGACTCGTCTTCTGTCATTGAATCGTACAGGGCCAGATTTCATACATGGGCCATTTATGGACGCGAAATCTTATTGCGGAGGAAGACCGTCAAGAGATATTGATTCGCTGGGCCAAGCGCCACGATATTTATACGCCAGTGCATTTGTGGAACTCACAGACTTTTCGAGATCCGTACAAGGTGGCTTGTTTTAAGGATGAAGCTCTTTGAATGCGCGGCTTCGGATTATAGTGACTCCGAAAACACAATAGACATCGCCGGTGCGGTCTCCGCCTCAAGCGCCGGCACGCATAACTCGATGGGTTAAGGCGGACGCTGTAATCAAAAAAATATTTTACGTTTTTTCGTACTCCCCACGATCGGAAGGGGAGACCCGCAATTCAATCTGAAACCAACAGCCAAGCAGGCTGCTGCAGGAGCGAAGGTTGGATCGTTCGCGTATAGCGGTGGTTTTGAAACAGGTGCTGCGGTTGATCCGATCATCACAAAGTGAGTTTATCGAGTTGACTGATGACGACGAGAGTATGTCGCCACCAGCGCGAGGTGAAGAGGTAAATGGCTGGAGCCAGTCGTGTTATGGAAACCGCCCTGGCACACATGTGCCAAGGGCTCGCACTCTACGATTCGTCGGGCAAACTGATTTTTTCGAATCATCGGCTTACTCATCTGCTGCCGGGTCCGTCCGATCGTTTGCATGCCGGGATCGACATGGCAGAAGTGATGGAGCTGATGGGCCTTCCACGTAACCGGGTCAAGCAGCTTCATCGCCGGCTGAGTACGCATCGCGAGCCAGATATCCCAACACGCGCTGTTTTGCAGAACAGCGACGGACGGCTGATTTCGATCGCGACGCAGCCTATACCTGAAGGCGGCTGGGTAACAACCTTCGAGGATGTAACTGAATATCAGGCCGCGGAATTGAAGCTGGAACTTCTCGCACGGCAAGACCCTTTGACAGGACTTGCTAACCGCGCGTTCCTTCGGCGGCGTCTGGAAGAGGCCGTCGCCAGAATGAAACGAGGCATTCCATTCGCTCTTCTTCTGCTGGATATCAAAGACTTTAGTTCCATCAACGACGCGTTAGGAGAGACAGCCGGAGACGAACTGCTGAAGTCCATTGCACAGCGCCTGAAGAAACAGGTGCGGGAAATCGATACCGTAGCCCGGCTGGATGGAGACAAGTTTGCCATCCTGCAATGCAACCCTGAATTACCAAAGAACACGGAAGCGCTGGCATCCCGTTTGATGGAATGCTTTCGGATTCCATATCAGATCGGCGATCAATCCATCATCGCTTTTGTGAGCCTGGGAATCGCAATCGGAGGCGGCGACGGCAACAACCCTCATGAGCTTTTGAAGAATGCAGATATGGCTCTTGCACGCGCGAAACAATCTCTGCTGCCTTGTTATAGCTTCTTCAATGCGGAGATTGACTCACATCTGAAGGCGCAGCGCGAGCTGGAAAACGATCTTTACGAAGCGTCGAGACGCGGCGAGTTCAGCCTGCATTACCAGCCAATCGTCAATATCCAAACGGGGCAGATTATCGGTTTTGAGACTCTTCTGCGCTGGTGGCATCCGACGCGCGGCTGGGTGCCTCCGGCCGAATTTGTACCAGTTGCCGAGGAGTGCGGCCTCATTGTTTCCATTGGCGCATGGGTACTTCGAACCGCGTGCCTGCAGGCAGCCGCGTGGCCACCAAACTGGTATGTCGCAGTCAATCTTTCGGCGCTTCAGTTTCAGGATGGACTGCTGCCGACTACCGTGGCTCAGGCATTAGCCCTGGCGGGGCTGGACCCACACCGACTTGAGCTGGAGGTGACTGAATCCGTTCTGTTGAGAGACGATGAAGCCAACCTCGATATCCTTTCGCAGTTGCGCGAAATGGGGGTCCGCATCTCACTGGATGATTTTGGTACGGGCTACTCATCGCTGAGCTACTTGCGTACTTTCCGCTTTGACAAGCTCAAGATCGACAGGAGCTTTGTCAAAGACCTTCCCCAAAGCGACTCCGCCAAAAAAATTGTTAAGGCGATCACCGGGCTTGGGCAGAGTTTTGGAATCTGTATTGTGGCGGAAGGAGTTGAGACCCGGCAGCAGCTTGAATATCTGCAGCGGCATGGCTGCGATGAAGTTCAGGGCTATCTTCTCGGCTATCCGCAACCGCCGGAAGAAATTCTGGATGCTTACTTACGCACGTCTGACACCAAGGCGGTCACGGAATAGAAGACATCGTCATGAGCAAATGCACGCACCGATCCCGTAAGTAAGAAAGATCGACGAGCAGCTACTTATTTTAGGCCTGGGGATTAGCTGTGCCGGCCTGCTGTCCGCGGGCCCTGTTTTTGAGCTGAACCACAACATCCTGCGCCTCACGCACCTTCTCGCGAATCGCGGCGTCGGGTTCTATGCCTATCGACTGCTCGATCTCGATCAATTTGTCGAGCAGGTCATTCAGATTCATTTTGGATTGGTTCACAGTTATTCCAGTCTGCCCCAAGACTAACCAGTTCGATGTGACATATATCACGCCACTCTCGAAGACTGCGCAGTGAACCGTAAACCGTCGACGCCTAATTGAGTGTGGTTGCCTGCCCGTATGCAGTCTAATCGAGCCTGTAAACGCCGCTTCTGGAAATCATCTGGAGGCTATTCCACTCCAACCACAACCAGTCCAATGCTGACCACGTCGAGGCGACCGGAGGGTATCTCCTTCAGGTTTAGTAAATAGGTGGTTTTGGGCTGAATAGATGCTTGTTGCAACAACTTTTTGCGTGTATGAAGGAATCCTGCGAGGCCGATGTGGAATCCTTAGGGGGAGTGCTTTCATTTTTTGACTTGCGGAGATTGGGTATGACGTTAACTGCCTATGAGGTGAACAAGATTAAGCAGGCGCACCGGGAGGACGGCGTGTTGCCGATCTTTCATGAACGATGGAGTGCGCGGGCGTTTGCAGACCGGGATGTGCCGGAGGCGGATTTAAAGCGAGTGTTCGAAGCGGCCCGGTGGACGGCTTCAAGCAACAACGAGCAACCGTGGCGGTTTATTGTGGGTCAGCGCGGGACGGAAACGCACGAGAAGATTCGGCAGACTCTGCTGGGGTTTAACCAGTCGTGGGCCGGGAAGGCTCCGGTGCTGATTGTGGGCGTGGTGAAGATGCGGTTTGAGCGGAACGATGCGCCGAATACCTATGCGCTGTATGACCTGGGGGCGGCTAGCTCATATCTGACACTGCAGGCGGCGGCTCTTGGGATGACGACCCACCAGATGGGTGGGTTCGATAAGGGAAAGTCACGGGAGCTGCTGGGGATTCCGGAGGGGTACGAGTTTGGCGCCACGATCGCCATGGGATACCAGGACGAGCCGGAGACTCTTGGTAATGAGGAACTGATCAAGCGGGAGACAGCTCCGCGGGCACGGAAGAAGCTGGGAGAGATAGTATTCAGCGAGTGGGGGAGAGCCGTGGAATGGTGAGATTTGCAAGTTATTGAACTACTGACGGTTGTGGCTGGGTGAGGGCATGCGCTCCTCACCCCTTGCTGTTTCCGGGCATCTGGCGGGATAGAGTTGAGGGTGGAGGGTTTGGGCTGAGTGAGCGCTGTTTCTACAGGGAACGCCGGCAGGACACGGAAGCGCGTGACAGGGCGGAGGACCTCACACATGAGGGCGGCTGGGCGGCGGAAAAAGCTGCTGGGATGGCGCGGGCGCACGGTTGTGGCTGCGGTGCTGGTGGGAATGGGCCTGTGGGTGTGGGCGTGGGCAGAGCGGCGACTGGCTCCCAAGGGAAATACCGACCAGACGCGATTTGACGCGATCGTGGTGCTGGGGGATCCGGCGGATGCGGACGGGAATCCGACGCCGGCGCAACTGGCGCGGGTGACGGAGGCGGTGCACGAGTATGAGCGTGGAGCTGCGGCCCACCTGATCTTCTCAGGTGGGGCAGTAAAGAACCGATTTGTGGAAGCCCAGGTAATGGCACAAACGGCCGAGGCCCAGGGTGTTCCGGAGTCGGCGATCGTGAGGGAGACCGAAGCCCGGGACACGATTCAGAATGCGTGCAACTCAGTGAAACTGATGCGGGAGAGAGGATGGGAATCTGCGGAGGTGGTGTCGAGCCCGTGGCACCTGGAGCGGGCGGGGCTGATCTTCAGCCGGCTGCCGGTGAAGTGGAAGGTGCACGGCGCGCCGGGGCTGGAACCCGAATCGTGGGCGGATGAGGACGTGAACGGGTTTATGGAGACATTGAAGACAGTGCGATATCTGGTCTGGGGGCGTCCAATAGAGCAATGCGAATTCTAAGTAGAGATGTGGCGCGGCTTGGATTGGGCCGGAATTTGAGAAATGGGCGCGTTGTCGGTGGCTGGTATGGTCTTGTAAGCTGGTGGGTGATGCGCCTTTCAGCACGATTTTCTCCCTATATTGTTGCCACTTTTGCTCTGGTCCTGATGGCCGGAGTGAGCGCCAAAGCTCAGAACAGTGGCGGTTCGAACACCGGTTCAGGCTCGAGCTCCAGTTCAAGCGCCGGCTCGAGCGTCGCCGGCCAAACCAGCACGCCGGCGACGATGAATGGAACATACATCGCCATCGACCCACTGGCTAATGTGCGGTATGACAACCGCTTCGACATGTCGCTAACGATGGCCTACCAGCACATCAAGGCCGGGCCGAATGTGCTACAGGGCGCCAACCTGGGAGGACTAGACCTTTCGGGCTCGTACTGGCTGACCAAGCGGTGGGGCATTGAGGGCAGCGGTCGCGGGTTTTTTGGCACGAGCGGCGTCGGAGCCCCGAGCCAGACGATCAAAGGGCCGTTCATCAGCGAATATTTTTTTACAGCCGGTCCGGAATGGCTGGGCCCGCACAACAAGCATGGCGACCTGATTGCGCATGTACTGGTGGGCGGCGTGTATGGGAACTTCGAGCAGGACCTGCGCGGAGCCAGCCCGGAAGTGGTTGCGTTCTATAACAACCAGGTGGCCCCGGCGGTGATCATGGGCGGGCACTGGGACCTGAACCGCTCGGCGCGCTGGGTATTTCGCATAACGACAGATGCAGCGATGACTCACTATGGCACGAACTACGGCGCAAAGATATCGCAGTGGGACATCAACACCAATGTGTCAGTGGGCGTGGCGTACAAGTTCACGAGCATCAAACGGTAGACAGGAAAGCTCAATTCACGCGGCCCGGCTGAGATTCAGCCGGGCCGCTGCTGTTTGTGCCGCGAGTTTTTTCGAGTACAACAGCTTTGTTTTTACGAATGTGCCGGGCGCAGGCTTGACGTGGTGTGGTATTCTCCTGCGTTCGGTGACGGTTGTGGAAAAGTGCCGCACAAGAATATGCTGTTTCGGATTGCGGCACATGCGTACACAAGTCAGCTAGTTCAAGCGGGGTGAAGGCGGGGCAAATGGACATGAAAGATACTCTTGGCGTATTGCTCGCAGGCGGTGCAGGTGAACGGCTGTTTCCACTGACACGGGATCGGGCTAAACCAGCGGTGCCGTTTGGCGGCCACTATCGCATCATCGATATCACGCTTTCAAACTGCATCAACTCCGGGCTGCGCAGAGTGTACGTGCTCACGCAGTACAAGGCGCTGAGCCTGAACCGGCATATCCGCGAAGGGTGGACCGGCATTGTGGCGCAGGAGCTGGGCGAGTTTTTTGAGCTGCTGCCGCCGATGCAACGGACAGGCGCGAACTGGTATATGGGTACGGCTGACGCTGTGTACCAGAATATCTACTCGATCGGGAGCGAACAGCCGAAGCACGTGATCATTTTGTCGGGCGACCACATATACAAGATGGACTACAGCAGGATGCTGGAGTATCACCGCGAGTCTCACGCAGATGTGACGCTTGCAACACTGCCGATTTCACCGGATGAGGTGTCGCGCTTCGGTGTTGTCGAGGTAGCGCGGAATGGCGAGGTTATCGGCTTCCAGGAAAAACCAGCATCGACCACAATTCGCTCTCCATTCAATCCGAATGCGGTGGACGCCTCGATGGGGATTTATATCTTCAACACTGAGGTGCTGCTCAAAGCACTGATTGCGGACGCGGACGATCCCGACTCGAAGCACGACTTTGGCCATAATATTCTGCCGAACATGCTGGGCAAGAAAAAGATGGTGGCCTACAGCTTTGTGGATGAGAACAAGAAGCAGGCTCTCTACTGGCGCGATGTGGGAACGCTGGATGCGTACTTCGAAGCCAATATGGACCTTTGTTCGGTTTCGCCTATCTTTAACCTCTACGACAAGAGCTGGCCGATCCGGACGCGCGTGCGGCAGTATCCGCCGGCGAAGTTTGTGTTCGGGGAGCCGGGACGGTCGGGTATGGCTGTGAACTCGATCATTACGGCGGGCGTGATCATTTCCGGTGCGTCGGTATACAACTCGGTGCTGTCACAGGATGTACGCGTGAACTCGTACTCGGACATCGACGCAAGCATCATCTTTTCGCACGTGAATATCGGGCGGCACTGCCGCATCCGGCGTGCGATTATCGACCGCGATGTGCATATTCCAGAGGGGACGGTGATTGGGTACGATCCGGTGGAAGATAAGCGGAGGTATTTCGTAACGCCGTCTGGACTGACGATTGTGACGCGCGATGCTTCACTTTTTGAGAATCCTGTGGATCCCGAGTTTGGGGATCGGTACTGAAACGGTAGCAATAGATTCTGCAAGGTACGTGAAGGGCGCGGGCTGTTCGAGGCCTGCGCCTTTCGTCTTTAATAGGGATTGAGGGTGGACACGACTATGAGTTCAATTGGGGAGACGACACAGGCACCGGGGCAGCGTACACAGGGGCAGAAGCTGGACCTGCTGGCCGAGGTGGCGGTGAAGGTTGGGCTGGGGCTGCAGCCGGGGCAGGAACTGGTGATGACGGCGACGCTGGACTCCGTGCCGCTGGCGCGACGGATTACGGAGCAGGCGTATCGCGCGGGCGCTTCGCTGGTGACGACGCTGTTTACCGATGAAGAAGCGACGCTGATGCGGTATCGGCATGCGCGGGATGAGAGCTTTGACCATGCCGCGAAGTGGCTGTATGACGGGATGGGCGAGGCGTTCAAGAGCGGTTCGGCACGGCTGGCGATTGCCGGGAGCAATCCGGCGCTGCTGTCGAACGAGGACCCGGCGAAGGTGGGGCGGGCGAACCGCGCGGTGTCGCAGGCTTACCGGCCGGCGCTCGAGCTGATTACCCGGCACGCGATCAACTGGACAATTGTGGCCAGCGCGACCCCCGCGTGGGCCGCGGCGCTGTTTCCGAACGAGGCACAGGAGGCGGCGCTGGCGAAGCTGTGGGAGCTGATCTTTTCGACGTCGCGGATCAATACGGACGACCCGGTGAGCGCATGGAAGGCGCATGACGCAAATCTGCAGAAGCGCGCGGCTTATCTGAACGGGAAACGCTATGCGGCGCTCAAGTATCGCGGGCCGGGGACGGATTTCACGCTGGGGCTGGCGGACGATCACCTGTGGCTGGGTGGCGGAACGACGGCTGGCAACGGGATCTACTGCATTCCGAATATGCCGACTGAGGAAGTGTTCACGACGCCACACAAGGATCGAGCCGACGGGACGGTGACGGCGACCAAACCGCTCTCACACCAGGGGACGATGATCGAGGGTATCCAAGTGCGGTTTGAGAAGGGCCGCATTGTGGAGGCGCGCGCCAGCCGCGGACAGGAAGTGCTGGAGAAGCTGATCGACACGGACGAGGGAGCACGAAGGCTGGGCGAGGTGGCGCTGGTACCGCACTCGTCACCGATTGCGCAGAGCGGACAGGTATTTTTGAACACGCTGTTCGACGAGAATGCGGCTTCGCACATCGCGCTGGGCCAAGCGTACTCCTCTTGCCTGATCGAAGGCGACAAGTTGACGCCGGAGCAGCTTGCCGCGAAGGGCGCCAACGACAGCCTGATTCACGTGGACTGGATGATCGGGTCGGGTGCGCTGGATATCGATGGAGTTACGGCCGCGGGGACTGCGGAGCCGCTGATGCGACAGGGGGAGTGGGTGTAGGGCCACGGGCTCCGAGACCCTCTCATTATCCCCAAGGCCCCCTCGTTCATCGAACGAAACATTGAGATTCTTGCTACCTCTCCCTAAATGCAAAGGGCACGCTGAGAGTGGTGTATCCGCACACCCTTGTGTGGCGTGAATCGCTGCGTGAAGAGTGCATTGGAACAAAAATCCTCTTATCCACGTATAGTGGCCCATGCAATGCGTGGGTACATTAAGCTGGAGCATGGCGGGGCTGGCGAGCCGGTCTAAAGCGCCTGTGGCACCTGCGGTGCGGCCAATTGCGCCTTCAACGAGGCGCGGCTTTGGGGTGTTGCGCCGGGATGCGGTTCCAGAAAGCGGAATGGCCGGCAGACAGAACGCCGGAGCGCGGGGGATTCCCGTAACGGGCGTGGGGGGTAGCAAGCTGGAGACCGACTGGTCCCAAATCGTCCGCCGTTGCATGAACGGAGATTCCGGCGCGTGGGCTGAGATGGTGCGCATGCATCACAAGCGTGTGTATGCGCTGTGCTTCCGATTTACAGGAAACTCTACCGACGCGGAAGACCTGACGCAGGACGTGTTTCTGAAGATCTACTCGAACCTGGCGAGTTTTGACGCCGGGCGCGGCAGCCTGCCAGTGTGGATCACGACGATGACACGAAATCTGCTGGTGGATAACTTCCGCCGTACACGGAATCAGCGGGCTACGTCTTCATTAGACGAGGGATGGGACCAGACAGAAGAGCTGAAACCCATAGACAGGCTGACAGCCAGCGGCCCTTCGCAGCACGATCTGGCAGCACAAAAAGAATTGTCTCGCATGGTGCAGGATGCGCTGGCGCGGGTGTCCGTAGAGCTACGCGAGGCAGTGATTTTAAGGGATTTGCAGGATATGGATTATAAAGAGATCGCCCAGGTGCTGGACATACCCGAAGGGACGGTAAAGTCCCGCATCAGCAGAGGACGTGCGGAACTTGCACGGCTGCTGGAACGTAATAAACGGGAGGTGATGTAAACCATGACAGAGCGCACAAACATTCCGAGCTCTCCAGCATGCGGGCAGTGGGAGACACTTTTAGCGGATGCGCTCGACGGTCTGCTGACGCCGGAGGACGAGGCGACGTTCACAGCCCACATGGCTACGTGTCCGCACTGCACGGCGCTGTTTGAGGAGGCGCGTCGCGGCCGGGAGTGGCTGGAGTTCCTTTCCCCCGAGCCCGAGGTTCCGGCTGGACTGGTGGACAGGATACTGGCACACACGGGGCCGGGACATGAGGCCGAGTTCGAACTCGTGGCGCAGGGGAACGTGGTTCCGCTGCCGCAGATGACAATGCCCGCGTGGCAGAAACCCGGGTTCATGGGCTTCGTAAGACGGTTTGCCGAGCCGCGGCTGATAATGACAGCGGCAATGGCGTTCTTTTCCATCGCGCTGACCCTGAACATGACCGGCGTGCGGGTAACGAGCGTGCGGCTCTCCGATCTTCGGCCAACGGCAGTACGGTCGTTTATGGAGCGGCAACTGACGATGGCGTCGGTACCGATTATCCGCTACTACGACCATCTGCGGTTTGTGTACGAGGTGCAGACGCGGATGAGAGAGCTGCGCGGAACAACGACCGAGGGCGAGCAGAACAGTCCGCAGCCGACGTCACCCGGCGAGTCGCGGCAGAATCAGCCGCGGAAAGATGGAGGGTCGCGGGTGGACCCTCCGCAGAGGTCGGCAAGCCCGGCCACCGATAGTTTTGGCGATTATCTTGAGGCTTCACTGAGCCATGATGCTTCTGTTTACAGCTATTCGGGAAATTCGATAACGCGTACACATCAGACCGCGCATTCCGGCGGCTCCGCTATGGCACGTGGTGAAAGGAGCATGAAATGGATTGCGTAAATCACAGTGGCGTAAGTGCGACGGCCTATTGCCAGAACTGTGGCAAGGCAATGTGCGGGGCGTGCGTGCGAACCGCGCCAGGA
>DASZXD010000154.1:0-38683 GCA_035546015.1 Occallatibacter sp. | reverse complement strand
CATCGCCAAGCAGTTCTCGCTGAGC
This sequence comes from Occallatibacter sp., assembly GCA_035546015.1. Lineage (GTDB taxonomy): Bacteria > Acidobacteriota > Terriglobia > Terriglobales > Acidobacteriaceae > Telmatobacter. The sequence goes on along the minus strand of DASZXD010000154.1, from coordinate 38,658 downwards.
GAAGAGACTGTGAAGCGGCATCTTTCGAACATCTTCGACAAGACCGGAGTTTCAACGCGTCTGGAACTGGCGTTGTTTGCGATTGCGCATCATCTGGTCACGCCGCAGTCGTGAGCAGAGTTTTCGGGGGGAGGCCCCAAATCAATCGGGTGGATCATTGCCTGCCGCAGAGCAGGGAAGATCCACCCTTTTTACTGCCTCATAATGCCGCAGCAATTCTATGCGGCGCCGAACTCGTAAGACCACTTTCCTTTCGCCACAGGTTGCGACTTGAGCAGAATCCGATAGATCTGCTCGCCCCAGTCCTCGCGCAGATGCACATCAGTGAGCGCAATCTTTTCAATGTCGGGTGAAAGCACCGCGCCGTCGAATTTGAGCAGAGCAGCTTTGCCATCGCCCGAAGCGAGTGCCATGTTGATGCCGCCCTGGCCCCCCGCCGTTGGAATGCGCGGCGTCATGACCGAGAGCGTGATGGGCACAGAGTTCGCAAGCTCGAAGTCTTCCTCCACAACCACGCGGTTGCGCACGCGATCGAGAGTGACGGTCCTGATCCAGCTCTTGATGCCGGCTTCCTTTGGATAGGCAGTGGCGATGTTAAAGGAGACAGTTGCGCGCTCGTCGTCGGTGCTGTACTTGCGGTCAGTGGCCTGGAACTCGACGCCATTATGCTGCATCACGCCGCCTACGGTCGGCAGATTGTGATAAGCCGACTGCATCGTCCAGATGGTATAGCGCTGCGGTGAGAATGTCTTGGCGGTGTATGTCTCGACTCCCACGTCGATGGTCACCGGCTGGCCATCCTGGTAGATGACGAAGTTGCCGGTATCGTTGTGGCTGTGACTGCGGCCGTTATTGGATGCGAGCACGGCAACGTACATGCCGGCGGTTGTACCGGCCTTTTCCCGCGCGGTCATCAGGCCAAACTCCGGATACCACGCGTCGCGCACCAGCACATCTTCCTGCCGGGCCGCGCGGATTTCGTTGGCTTCGAGCACAGCAGGCAGCGAACGCGACAGGCTGGAGAGGTTCTCATTCAGCGCGTTTGTCAGGCCCGCGCCCTGCGCATTCCATCCGCTCTTGGCAGCGTAAAAAGCGCCGAAGGCCTGGAGCTGCGGATCATGTACGGCCTTGCCGAAGCGATAGAGCACATCGCCTGAAGGTGCAGCCTTGCCATGGACGTCGCCATAGTCCACGTAATCGTCGTTGGCGATGTGCACATTGAGGATGAACCGGCCCATCGCATCTATGAATGGGTTCGCAAGAATGCCGGTCGAGTTGCCGGTTGCCGACTCCAGAGTACTGAGCACTTCAAAGAGGCACATCACAGATCGGCTGTAATAGCCGGGCCCTTCTTCTTCTCCAGCGTCGGGCCAGTAGTCGTTGAGATAGGTATCTACGCTCTTTGCGATGCGAACGGTTTCCATCACACGCAACTTAGGATCTTCTTCGAGGAGGAGATTTGTAACCAGGAGGTTTGAGTTGATCCACGGGCACCAGTTGTTCAGTCGGTGCTCCTGGCTGGGGCCGCCAAGACCCATCCAGGTAAAGTCGTTGCGCTCGCGGGCAGGCTTCAGCATGCGCCGCTCGGTCTCGATCCTGATGCGCTTGTTGATGAGCGGCGAAACGGCGTCGAGCTGCGGGCCGAGAAGATATGTGATCCACGAGAGCATCTGTGCGGTTTCAGCAGAGAACAACTCGATGATCGGCTCGGTTACGTCAGGCAGCCCCACGCCTGCCTTTTGCGCAGCAAGGTGAGCCGGCGCTCCCCAGAAGGTCTCTTCACACACCAGCCAGACGCCATTGGAAATGTCGTCGACGAACCGGCCTTTGCCCTCGAGGCACTCGGCGAGCACCAGTTGCTGCAGCATGGAGCGGCGGCCAAAGTTGTCGGCCTCATAGCGGCTGCGATTTCCGTTCCGCTTGAAGTCGAGAAATGTTGTGGCGAGCAAGGCCTTCCAGCCCGCTTTGCGGTCAGCTTCGGCACGCTCAACAATGGCGGCGCGAATGTCCGCCGGAACCGCCTCCCACGGTGCGCGCTCGCTCCATGTGGGGTAGGGATGCCATGCACCGCAGGCAACAAGCTTGCTCTCAAGGAACGACTCGGTATAGGTGGTGCTCAGCAGGTTGTGCGGCGCAACGAGATGCGCCGCATTTTGCGTATCGAGGTGCAGCGCACCCATGGAGCGAAGAAGTTTTTGCTGTCCGGCCAGGGCAATGGTGCCTGCAAGAAAATCACGGCGATTCATCGGTAGGCCCCCCTTATCAGGAAGTGCGTTGAAGGCACGTTGTGAAGCCGCGAGCCAGTATACAGGTGCGGGCTCATTACGCGCTTAACTGCACAGGATTTCGTCGTCGCCGCCGCATCTGAGCCAGAAATGAACAGCAGCAAAGGCAAAGAATTAGACCTCATATCCTCACTGTTAAGCGATGAGTTAACCTCAGATGAAAAGTTGATGTTTCTGAAACGTTCGGCATGCGCGGGCCACCATTCTACTGGGCCACAGCACTGTGTAAAGGAGCACGACTATGCCAACATCGACACAACTTGTCACCGGGCTTGCGGGCGCCATTGGATGCGACTTCCGGCAGGCTCAGAACCGGCTGTACTTCGTAGAGTACGGCGGAAAGCTTTCGTCACTGGATCTGTTTCCGACCCCAACCATTGTTGCCCAGTCGGCCAGCACGGTGCTGAAGGGCACTTTCCTCTTTGATTTCGATACAGGCACTGAAGGCGGATTGTCGCCCAATGCCGACGTTTTCTGGGAGCAGATGACCGCAGTGGCGCGGCAGATGGCGCCCCAGAACGGCGCGCAGATCGTGAATCTGGGCGCGGTGGATTTCAACTCGCTCACGGCAACTACTCTGCATAATTTGAGCTATTCCTCAACGCCAATCGTCGGCAACAATGACTCGAGCAACAAACTTGTCGTCAATGATGTCTTTGCAGTGCGCACCACCAGCGGCAACTACGCCAAGGTGAAGGTGCTTGCCTACGGATATAACCTCACCATCCAGTGGGTCACCTACAACATTCCGAGCGGCTACAAGGTTCTGGGAACCGGCTACAACCAGCCTGAGGACGTGAAGATCAGCGCCAATGGGCTCTACGCCTATATCACCGAGCGCATCGGTGACCTGGTGAGAGTACCTCTCGCTACACCGAATCGCGCCTCGGCAACGGTGATTGCCAGCGGCATGGTGGCTCCGCAACAACTCTTTCTCGACGAGGCGCACAACTCTGCGTACGTTGTGCAGTATGAGGCGGCGGGTAACCTGCTCAAGATCAATCTGGGTACTGGCGTAAAGACGGTCGTCGGCCCTGGTCTCAACTTCCCTGTTGGCGTTACGCTCAGCTCCGATTTGCAATACGCGTACGTAAGCGAGCAGACGACCGGGCCAGATTTGGGTCGCATCAGCAGCATTCAACTCAGCACAGGCACACGCACAACGGTGACCAAGGGTCTGACTGCGCCGTTCTTCCTTACCTGGGCAGACGCCGCGCAGGACACGTTGCTGGTTCCGCAGCGCGACCCATCGAACTCAATCCTCGGCGTGAACCTCGCCACTGGCGCATCGACGGTTGTTGCCGGCGGCGTGCCCTTCCGTCCATCCAGTGTTGCACTGCCCAACCCGACGCAGATTCTCATCTGCTCCGATTCGGTAATCGAAGAGGTGGCTCTGATCGCATTCCCGGTCAGCGGGCCGCTGCTGATGGGGATCGGCTTCATCCCCTTCGACCGGATCATCCAGACCGCCGGCCCGCTGCAGGGCCTTGCCGACACCACCGTCGACCCCGGCTACTTCTACCAGGTAAAAGACACGCCGTTTGGCGGAACGCTGCCGATCATGGTGAACTACCAGTCGGCGCTCTCGATCGGTGCCGCTTACTATCAGGTGAAGATTGACGGTGTCCCGCACACAGACGCGTGGAGCGATTACCTCTGGAACGGTGTTACCTACGTTCTGCAGACCATCTCGCCGCACACGGTTGGTGCAGCTACAGGGTGCTATCCCACGCGTCCGCTGGGCCAGCTTTTCCTGTGGCTAAATCCCTCATTGGGCGATCTGCTGAGCACGGCCGGGTTGACGAACGGCAACCATACGCTTTCGCTCACGTTCCTCGATGGCGCAGGACATCCGATTACTTCAACGACGCCGATCACCATTCGCGTCAACAACCAGGCCTGCGTAGCCACGCTTACGCCGCCGCTGCTGAGTGGCATACCCGCTGACGCATGCGGCGTGCTGCACTACGGAGCCAACAAGGCCGCGGTGGTTTCCATCGGATTCACCGCCACCCAGCCGGCAAACTTTGCCACCTTCTCCTTCGAGATGGTGAGAGGAGTTACGCCGGTCGCACTACCTGTTGTTCCGCCAACCAGCGGTCCGGTCAGCGTTGCAGTCTCGCCCATCACCGATACAGTGGGTGCGCTGCTGGGCGCGTGTCCAACCGCCGGATTTGCCGTGGAGCTGTATGTCGCCGCAACCATCAACAACGGCTGGAGCCGGCAGAGCCAATACGACGCCGAAGCGCTGCTCGGGTTCGTTCTTACACCGTAAATAAGACCTGAATGTAGTCTGCTTGAAAAAAAGCCCATGGCGCCGCGGTATGCTCGCAACTGCGCCATGGGCTTTATCTATCAGGCGGGTACTGTGCTGCGCCGGCGTGTGGTCTTGCCCAGCGCGGGAAGCGATCCGCGTGGAAAGTTCGTGGATTTGCGCACGACAAGGCGGGTCGGAATCTCCCACTCCTTCTGCGCGGCCTTGGGATGGTCAGCCTCTATGCCCGCGCGCAGCGCTTGCACGGCTGCTGAAGCCAGATCCTTGCACGACATTTGCACGGTGGTGAGCGGCGGCAGCATGAACTGCGCAAGATGAATATCGTCGAAGCCAACAACGGAGATATCACGCGGCACCTTGTGCGTAGTTTCGTAAAGACCATGCAGAACGCCGATGGCGCTCATGTCGTTGGAGCAGAGAACGGCCGTGGGCAACTCCTCAAGGGCGTTCAATTGCTCCGCCGCCGCCATTCCGCCTTCCATGGTGTGATCGCCCTCGATGATGTGCTGTGCCGGAATGGTGAGTCCCACCTCGGCCATCGACTTGCGGAACGCGTCGCGGCGTGCCGCGGCAGAGCGCAGGCGCAGCGGGCCGGTGATGAAGGCGATCTGGCGATGTCCCAGCGCAGCCAGATGCTGCACCGCCTCGCGAATGCCTTCGCCATAATCGATTTTGAGCACGCGAATGTTTGGCAGTTCCGGCCCAGCGTCTACAAAAACCATCGGAAATTCGCGCTCGACGAGCTTTTTCACCAGCTCTTCTTCGATGCCGAAGGTCATGACGGCTACGCCATCCACGCTGCGCTGCAGCATGCGGCGGATTAGCGATTCCGTGCGCGCCAGCTCGTAGTTTGTGGAGCCGATCATCACTTCGTAGCCCTGCGCGACAGCCAGATTCTCAAATTCCTGGATCAGCTCAGGGAAGAATGGATTGGTGATCTCCGAGACAATGAGACCGAGGATGCGGCTGCGCCCCGAGACCAGCGCGCGCGCCTGTGTGTTGGGTACGTAACCGACCTCTTCCACGGCCTTCCAGACGCGCTTGGCCAGTTCGGGGTCGACACTTGAAATACGATTCACTGCACGCGACACAGTGGCGATAGAGACACGCGCGCGGCGGGCTACGTCGCGGATGCTCACCGTTGCACGTCGCCTGTTAGAGGACTTCTTCCCGGATGGGCTCATAGACCAGACGATTGTACGCTTTTCCGGCTGTTTCTCAACTGAAACCGAAAGAAAATGCACCGCGCAAATGCGGTTAAGACAGGGCTTTTCTGCCGACCGGCGAAGATAGGACGCTTGAGAAGCCGCCGCAAAATTCCGCAATCCGGAAAACGTTTGCGGGCAAATGTGAGAAATCTATTCTAGTAATCCGATTTACGGATGAGTCTGTCCGCCGTGCGCGACATCGAGGCCATGCCGAACCAGAGCGGAGATGGTGATCCAGCTTTCTTCAGCACCCCGGCGGCTGCCGGGCAGGTTGATGATGAGCGTCGTACCGCGCAAACCCGCCACGCCGCGCGAGAGCCAGGCATACTGATTCTGTTCGGCGCCTTTTGCACGCATGGCCTCGGCAAGGCCCGGTGCTTCGCGGTCGATCACGCGGCGGGTCGCTTCGGGTGTGCGATCGCGCGGGCCAAGGCCAGTGCCACCCACGGTCACAATCAGGGCCGCGCCCTGAGCGCTTATCTCTTCGAGAGTCGAGGCAATCGCACCTTCATCGTCACGGAGCAGGCGGGTGACAATCTCAGCCTCAGGCCACTGGTCTTTAAGACGCGCGACAACGGCAGGACCTGCGGTGTCGGTCATCAGTCCAGCGGAGCAGCGGTCAGAAATTGTGAGGATGGCGAGCAGCATGAACTGATTCTAGAGCTTCACTGCGCGGGCAGAATCTTGATGGTGTGCAGCCACGTTTCTACAAGCCTGGGCCAGCCTGTGATGGGTAGAGCCGTCGGACGCAGCCCGTAGCCGTGGCCGCCCTCAGAGTAGACGTGCAACTCAGCCGGAACCTTCGCCTTCTTGAGCTGCATGAAATACACGACAGCATTCTCCACATGCACGGGATCATCCTCCGCCTGCACGATGAAGGTGGGCGGCGTATTTGCTGTAGGAACGATATCGGGATTCGCAGCGTAGTCCTGATCGGCGAGCGCGAGGTAACCCGGATAGACGACGACGGAAAAATCAGGACGGCAACTGAGCTTGTCCGCATCGTCAATGGGCGCATAAAGCCGGTGTTCATAGTGGTTGCTGATAGCCGCAGAGAGATGGCCGCCGGCGGAGAATCCAAGCACGCCGATGCGGTTGGGGTCGATGCCCCACTCGACCGCATGCTGGCGTACCAGGCCCATGGCGCGCTGCGCATCTTCGAGCGCGGCATTGCTTTTGGGGTACGGTCCTGTACCGGGCACACGATATTTGAGCAGCACGCAGGTTATGCCGGCTGAGTTCAGCCAGTCGCAGACCTCGGTTCCCTCAAGATCGATGGCCAGAATGTTGTATCCGCCGCCGGGGAAAACCAGAATCGCAGCGCCGGTATTTTTACCGCTGGGTTTGTATACGGTGATGGTGGGTTTTGACACATTGCCAAGCCGGATCAGGGCGCGACCCGCGATCAGGTTATCTTTGGCCGTGGTTGTGTCGGCCTCAGGCGGCATGTTCGCGGGCTCACCCGGAGCCGCGCCGGGCCATATATTCAGCGTGAGATGATCGGTCGACGGCGGCCATCCCGATCCCTGTGCGGCGAGATTTATCGAGAGCGCCGCAATGGCTGCGGCGGCAAGCAATGCACTCTTATTCATGTCCCGGTTCTCCCCTCAAAGAAATAATGGCAGCGATAATCGCTGTTCCGACGTTGCCGATGCAAGTTTACCTGCGCTAATAGCGCGAATGGCCGCTCTGCTGATATTGCTCGAGCAGTTTGCTGAGCCGCGCCACCATCTCAGGCCGCACCGCCCAAAGGTTATAAAGCTCATGCGGGTCTTCGGCCAGGTTGTAAAGCTGGCCCAGCACGCCGTTGGGCGCAGCATCGACGCGACGTGGTTCAGTAAAGCCGCCGCTGCCCAGTCCAAGCTCGAGTTTCCAGTCGCCTTCGCGGATGGAAAACATGCCGTCGTTCGAAAGCTCGACAATGTCTTTACGGATGGGCTGATGCGGCTCGTGCAAGAGTGCCGGCAGCAGGTTGAAGCTGTCTTCCCCGGCATCTGGCGGCAGCGAACGATGCAGAATGGCGGCCAGTGTGCCCATCAGATCTGTCAGCGAGCCGGTTTCGTTGCAGACAGTCCCGGCTGGAATGTGGCCGGGCCAGCGCGCGATGAAGGGAATGCGATGGCCAGCCTCCCAGATGTCGGCTTTCTCTCCGCGCCAGCCCGCGTTAGCTCGATGCGGATACTCCGCAATGTCGTTGTCATTCCACCATGCGCCGTTATCGCTGGTGACGATCACCAGAGTGTTGTCGTCCATGCCCAGCTCATGCAGCGTGTCCAGAACGCGGCCAATCATCGCGTCCACTTCGACAACGTAGTCGCCATACAGACCGGCGCCTGACTTGCCGCGATACTCCGGCAGCGGAACCCACGGCGTATGTGGCGAGGGCATGGCGAAGTAGAGAAAGAAGGGCTGCTGTTTGTGCTGCGCGCGCTCGTGCAGAATGGCAATGCTCTTGTCTGTGAGAGTGGGCAGAACCTGCGGGAAATCGAGATCAGTCGCACGCAAACCTGCACGCCAGAAGTAGCCGTGCGGAGTGTTCGCTCCGGGGTCCGGAACCGTAGGCTGCTCAACCACATGATCGTTTTCGAAGTAGAGATAAGGCGCCATGTCGAGCGAGGCGGGAATGCCGAAGTAGTAATCGAAGCCGTGCGAGATGGGGCCGGGAACCAGTGGCTTGGTGAAGTCGGTCTTTTCTTCGTTGCCCAGTCCCAGATGCCACTTGCCCACGCCTGCTGTATAGTAGCCCACGTCTTTGAGCATTGAGGGCACCGTCATGCGGCCCGGCTCGATGAGATTCGGCGAGTCGCCCTGCAGCACGCCTTTTTTGAGCCGCGAGCGCCAACTGTAGCGGCCGGTAAGAATGCTGTAGCGGCTCGGCGTACACACGGCGCTCGAAGCATGCATGTCTGTGAAGCGCATGCCCTGTTTCGCAAACGCGTTGCAGTGCGGTGTGGGTATGGCAGAGTGCGCGTTGTAAACGTCCATGTCGCCCCAGCCCAGATCGTCAGCAAGGATGTAGACAACATTTGGCTTCTCGGTCTGAGAAGCTGCGGCGCGCAGCAGCGGCTCCATGCCGGTCATACACGCGGCGGCGCCTGCACGTGCGCAGAACGTGCGCCGGCTCAACATGAGTGTGCTCATGAACAAGATCTCCGATTGTGATTCAGGAAGCTTCTGGCTTACGACTTCGCTGGGCAATGACTTTATATCGAGTGCAGGCGGTGATTGTAAAACCGCCGGAAGGAGGCTGCGTTTTTTCTTCAATGCCTGCGATGGGCAGCCTCTTGAACCGGAGCGGCATCGGATTGAAGAGGAGAAGAACCAATGGAAAAGTCGGTTGCAGACCAGGCAGATCGCTATGTCGCTGAAACTGTCCGCAAGGCCTCGGAATTTACGTCTACGGTCGCAGATGCAGTCCAGGACGGTCTAACCACGGCCAGGCGCGCCGCTTCGGATGGCCGCGATGCCGTAGAAGATTTCCTTCACGACACCAGTAGGCGCGTGAAGCGCCGTCCCATTGAATCGATCCTGCTTTCGCTGGCGGTCGGTGTTGCTTTCGGCTTTCTGATAGGTCGAGCCACGAGTAACGACTGATTCGAAGATCCGGTTCGGCAAATTAGATCGCAGCCGATCGATTTACAGTTGTTTAAATTCCTGTTCGCAGATGCGCACCATCATGTCGCCATCAGGGTGTTCGAAGGCGACCGCAAGCGTTTCGCCGGTGCGCTGGATGTCGCAGAACTCGGCCGGCTCAACAACCGCATCGGGGAGGGTCATAATACACGGCCGAGGCAGCGAGCTCTTGAGGGTGCCGGCGATCATGTTCGCAATCTCTTTGGTTGCGTCCAGAGTGTCGGCTTCGCCGACCGTCTCCACAGGCATCATCAGCATGGCGGCGGTTGCGCGCAGGGCAAGGCCCTCAGACATCCTCACTTCGATGCGCCCCTTCCACACTCCGGCAAGATTGACACCGCCGATGAGGTGGCGTTCACCAACGCAGAACTTTCCGAATATCGGCACATGCCTGAGCGAGATGGAAAGCATCTGTTCCCAGAACTGTGTGCTGGCATTGATGACCGATCCTTCATCGAGTTGTGCCCGCATCGTCCGCTTCCACCTTCCTGCTTTATCGGACAAGATGCGGGATGCGTTAAATACGGCTTAGATTTTGCGAGAATGCATCGTGCAAGAAGCAGAGAAGTGTTCTGCTTTGATGCAGATGATTAGACGATACACATAGAATGACGACGTTGCAGCCGGCTCAGACCTGCGTGAAGCCAAACCATCCACTATCGCGTGCCTGTTTTAACCGCGCTTCCACGTATTCCCACAGCGCCGGGCAGCCAGTACGGATCTGGCCTTCGATTCGTGTGACGACTCGCTCGTAGGCGATGCCATTTTCGCGCCAGCTCTGCCCGTTGTTGGCCAGGTTGAGCAGGACGGGCATGGCGCGGTCCACTGCCTGCGCGAACTTCGACTCGGCGGTTTTGCCTTCGTTGAATTCGCTCCAAAGTGCGAGCAATGCGTCCCCCTGGCCGTCTGGCAGCAGCCCGAAGATACGTGTGACTGCGGCGAGTTCCGCCTGGTGCCGTTCTTCCCAGCCGCCTTGGACGTAGACCATGGTGTCGCCCGTGTCGATTTCGCCAATGTCGTGTACCAGCAGCATCCGGATCACGCGGTCAACGTCCACAGGCTCTGCTGCGAACTGCGCTGCTGCGGCGGCCAGCATGGCCAGCTGCCAACTGTGCTCGGCTGAGTTCTCGTAGCGATCCAGGCCGAGCGGCCTGGTCTTGCGCGTTACCCCCTTGAGCTTGTCCAGCTCGAGTATGAAGTCGACAATCTGCTGCATTGACGCACCCTCCGGAGTGCGAGCCTGGCCCCGAACGAGATTGTAATGTGTGAGGGTGATGGCGGTCGGCATGCGATGTGATCGATGAGGTGTACAGGGCGGCGCCTGATGCGCTACCCTTTCGCCGTATGAAAAACACGCGTTTCGACCGCAAGCAATCGTTTTTCTTGCTTTCACTGGCACTGATTTTTGCCGCCTGGACATTCAGTGCCGCAGCCCAGGCGCCTGTGCCCGACTCGCCGGCAATCGAACAGCAGGCCCATGCGATGCTGTCCAGGCTCACGCTCGAACAGAAGATCGAGCTGCTGGGCGGAGTGGACAACATGTACACGCGGCCTATGCCCTCGATTGACCTGCCGCGGTTCAAGATGTCGGACGCGTCTGTTGGCGTGCGCACCTGGGGGCCGACCACGGCCTACGCCGGCGGTGTCGCGCTGGCGGCTTCGTGGGATCCGGATCTGGCACGCGAGATTGGCGAGAGCCTTGGCCGGGATGCGCGTGCACGCAGCGTCAACTTTCTGCTCGGCCCGGGCGTGAACATCGCACGTTCGCCCATCGCAGGCCGAAACTTCGAGTATCTCTCGGAGGATCCATATCTCAACTCCGAACTTGTTGTGCCGTTCATTGAGGGCGTGCAGTCGCAGGGTGTGATTGCCACGGTGAAGCACTACGCGTTGAACAACCAGGAGTTCAACCGCCACAACGCCAGTTCCGACATTGACGAGCGCACCATGCGCGAAATTTATCTGCCAGCATTTGAGGCCGCTGTGACCAAGGGCCACGTCGACTCGGTCATGAATTCCTACAACCTGATTAACGGCGTGCACGCCACGCAGAACGACTATCTGAATCTCAAGCTGCTCAAGGGCGAGTGGGGGTTCAAGGGCATTCTCATGTCAGACTGGGATGCCACCTACGACGGTGTGGCCGCGGCCAACAACGGACTCGACCTGGAGATGCCCAGCCCGAAATTCATGAATGAGAAGAATCTCCTTCCAGCGGTGAAAAGCGGCGAGGTGAAGGAGTCCACGATTGACGACAAGATTCTGCGACTGCTGCGCACTGAACTGCGCTATGGATTCACAACGCGTCCGCAGTTCGACCCGGCAGATTCGACTTTCTCTGTGGCAGATCGCGCGGTTGCGCTGAAGGGAGCACTCGAAAGCATCACGCTGCTGAAGAATGAAGGCAATCTGCTGCCTCTCGATCAGTCGAAGATCAAGACCATCGCCATCATCGGTCCCGATGCGTGGCCTGCGGTTCCAGGGGGTGGCGGATCGTCTGCCGCAACCGCTTTTGAGCCGGTGAGCATAGTGACCGGAATCGGCAACTTTCTCGGGCCGGATGTGCATCTTCTCTACAGCCGCGGCTTGCCCGAGATGAATGAAATCTTCCGCGATGCCAAGTGGGTGGATGGCGTGAAGGTTGAGGCTTTCCCCAGCAAAGACTTTACAGGCACTCCGGCTGTCGGCATGCGCCGCAACATCGCAGACTGGAAGCCTGCGCAGTGGGAGCCCGCAGACCCCACGCCGCGCAGCATTCGTTATACTGCGTCCTTCAAGGCGGGCGACGCAGGCCGGTATCTGCTGATTGCCGCGGCTTCAGGCGAGGATGCATTCAAGGTACTCGTCGATGGCAAGCAGGCTGTGGAGCAGGTGCATGCCGAAGGGCAGGTACCGAAGTATACGTCGCTCGATCTCTCCGCGGGGCAGACCGTAAATGTGCAGGCCGATTATCTGCCGCACGCAGCCGGCTCACGGTTTGGTCTGGGGCTTGTCTACGAGCCACAGCTGGTCTCTGCCGACGCAAAGAAGATTGCATCTGTGGCTGATGCGGTGGTGCTGGCCATTGGGTTCGATGCTGCCTCAGAGGGTGAGGGACACGACCGCACCTTCACGCTTCCGTGGGGGCAGGATGCATTGGTCGAGGCGATTGCCGCGGCAAATCCGCACACGGTTGTGGCGCTCACGGGCGGAGGCGGCATGGACATTCATCGCTGGCTCGACAAGGTTCCGGCACTGTTACATCTCTACTATCCGGGCCAGGAAGGCGGTACGGCTCTTGCGGAGATTCTCTTTGGCAAGCAAGATCCCGAGGGAAGGCTGCCGGTGAGCTTCGATCGCAGCTGGGACGACAACCCTTCGGCGAAATGGTACTACGGCGCGGCTGCCGACAACACAACGCTCCATACGATAGGTGAAAACGGCAAGCCGCTCGACTATACCGTCGAGCACATCAAGTACGGCGACAAGCTGATGGTGGGTTATCGCTACTGGACCACCACGGGCAAGCATCCATTGTTCCCGTTCGGCTTCGGGCTGAGCTACACGGCATTCAAGTTCTCGAATTTGCAGGCGCCATCGAGTGCGGCTTCGGGATCCACGGTGAGCGTGAGCTTTGATGTGACGAACGCCGGCAGCGTGGCAGGGGCCGAGGTGGCCCAGCTTTACGTCTCCGATCCTTCGGCAAAAGTGGACCGGCCTGAGCGCGAGTTGAAAGGCTTTGAGAAAATTCGACTTGATCCGGGCGAGACCAAGCACGTGACACTCAATCTCGATGCGCGCTCATTCAGCTACTGGAGCGAGAGCGCGAAGAAGTGGATGATCGATCCAGGCAAGTTTGTTGTGCGCGTAGGCGACTCAAGCGAGGATACGCCGCTTCTGGCAGAGATCACACTGCAATAACGGAAACCGTTAAGCATGCGAGAAGACCCAGCTTTCACGAGGGTCTTCTCGTTTTGTCTGCTACTGTAAGACGGCCCGGCTGACCCTTGTGCCGCCGTGCACCATACCCTGCAGCACATCACCGAAGAAGTGATCGAGTTCATTCGGCTCAGGGGTGCTTACTTCATCCAGTGCGCGTGCGGCATCGCCGGGCAACTGCAGGCCGGCGGCGGCCAGATTCTTCTGAAGCTGTTCCACTTTTGTGGCGCCAATCAGTGTCGACGTCACGCATGAACGTCCCATCACCCATGCCAGAGCCACCTCAGCCGGCGATTTGCCTAATCCATTCGCCACGCGCAGAAGCACGTCTAGCACAGCCCAGTTCTGCTCGCGCTTGGCAAACTTTTCAAGCACAGGATTACCCGAATCCTTGACGTCGGCCACTCGGCCCGATCCTGTAATTTTTCCCTCAATGCGGCGGAATTTGCCGGTCAGAAATCCGCTTGCCAGCGGGCTCCATGGAGTAATGGAGATACCGAGTTCCTGCGCGAGAGGCAGATGCTCGCGCTCCAGGCTGCGCGAGACAAGCGAATATTCAAGCTGCAGCGCGGCCGGCCGCTCCCAGCCACGCAAGTCTGCGATGGTTGTGAACCGTGAGGCCCACCATGCCGGAACATCGCTCAGACCGATGTGCCTGATCTTGCCTGCGCGCACCAGGTCATTGAGCGTAGAGGCCACTTCTTCCACCGGTGTGACGCGATCCCACGCGTGCACGATATAGATATCGATAAAGTCAGTGCGCAGGCGCTTGAGCGAGCCATCGAGTGCGCGCAAAATATTCTTGCGGCCATTGCCGCCCGCGTTGGGATTGCCTTGCTGTGCATTGAAGCTGAACTTGGTGGCGAGCACGATCTCATGCCGACAGTTCGCATCTTCGATCATTTTGCCAAGCCATTCTTCGCTCGTGCCGCCGGCATATCCATCTGCCGTATCGATGAAGTTGCCGCCGTCCGACCGATAGACCTCGAACATGCGGCGGGAAGTTTCTTCGTCAGCGCCCCATCCGAAGGTCATCGCGCCAAGACACAGCGAAGAAACCTTCAACCCAGTTTTCCCGAGGGTTCGAAAGTGATGAATAGCAGATTCGCTCATTGAATGCTCCGTCTTCTCCAATCGACTCCAGTCTAACGGAGTGCGACATCGTGCTGCGGTGGCTGAGCAAGCAATTCCTTTTCGGCGGCCGAACCCGCAATGTTGTCCGGAAGTTGCTTGAAACTGGTTTTGTCGTCGTCTTCCTGGTCAGAGATGTTCTTGAACAAAAGTGCGCGGCCTTGAATGTGCACGTGCGTGTCGGTGATCTGCCACTCGCCTTTGCCAATCTCCCGCCGTTCCACATCGAATGTGCCGCCTGCCTTGATGTCGCCGAGCAGGCCGCCCCAGAATTTCACGTCGCGAATCATGCGGCCCTTGATGCTTACGATACGATTCTGTGCATCGTTTACGGTCATGTCGCCTTCCATGGCGGCAAACACGCGCGACGCCCAGGTGGGAGGATGGAAATTCGGATCAGGCTTGAAGTGTAAGGTCGTGTTGCCATCGTGATCGCCAGTTTTTGTCCACTGAAACGCCTGCGGCAGCATATGCAGCATCTGCGTGGCCTGACGGTCGTCCTGCTGTCCTGCCTTGCGTTGTTTTTGCTGTGCAGCAGGGTTGCCGATGAAGTTGTTTATGCGGCTTTGCTGCTCGTTTATGCTCAGGTCGCGGCCATTGAGTTGCAATACCCGCTTGAGATCGCCAATGTCGGTCTGTGCCACCCATTGCCTCACGTCTGCGCCGGGCGTGCGATCGTCTTCGTAGTAAAGCCAGTGCGTATGATCCGCCGCATCGGCGGCCAGCTCAGTATGTACGGCCCGCTCAACAAACTGCCGATCATTTTGAGCGTATGCTGCCGCGCATGTTCCAAGCACAACGGCACACGTGAGCACAAGTGCAACTTTGAGCATGATTACCCCTTCTGTTGATTGCGGTGCGGGTCTGATCGCCGCAGCCGACACATCATCAGGTTTGGATGCAGTTCTTTCGCCGCACGGAAAGTGCGAAACGCGGTAGCGCTATGATCGATATATGAAACGGGTTCTTTTGTCGTGGAGTAGTGGCAAAGACAGCGCTTGGACACTCTACGTGCTCCAGCGCGATCCGGAAGTTGAAGTGTGCGGGTTGCTCACAACGCTCAACACAGAATTTGACCGTGTCGCAATGCACGGTACGCGGCGCGCAGTGTTGGAAGCGCAGGCGGCTGCAGCCGGATTGCCGCTCTGGGTTGTGCCACTCCCTTGGCCGTGCACAAATGAGATCTACGAGCAGCGCATGGCAGAGGCCTGCCAGCGCGCGATTGACGAGCAGATCGATGCCGTGGCCTTCGGCGATCTCTTCCTGACCGACGTACGTGCCTATCGCGAGCGGCAGCTTGCACCGACGGGCCTTGAGCCGATCTTTCCGGTGTGGGCAATTCCTACTGATGAGCTTGCGCGCAAGATGATCGCCAGCGGTCTGCGTGCACGGCTTTCATGCGTGGATACGCAGCAGATTCCCGCCACATTTGCCGGACGCGAATTCGATGCGGATTTGCTCCGCGATCTGCCTGCCGGGGCCGATCCCTGTGGCGAGCGTGGCGAGTTTCACACCTGCGTCTATGCAGGACCGATGTTCAGCATGCCGCTGGCGATTGAAACCGGTGAGATTGTGGCGCGCAGCCAATTCGTCTACGCCGATTTTGCATGCGAATGCGAAAATCCGCTGACGCGCTGATCGCAAACTTTCTGTGTCAATACGTTCCCCGGCCACCGCTCACGTCGTAGCACTGCCCGGTGACGAATGAGCAGTCGCGGCTGGCGAGAAAATGCACAACGGCGGCCACCTCTTCAGCATTGCCGGTTCTGCGCATGGGAATCTTCTGCACCATGTACTCGACCTGCGCCTGGGTGAGCTGGTCGAGAATTTTTGTGCGGATGACGGCCGGAGCAACAGCGTTGATGCAGATGCCTTCTGTGGCGACTTCCTTGGCAATTGCCTTTGTGAGCCCGATGACCGCGGCTTTGGACGCGGAGTAAGCCACCATGTTCGGATTGCCTTCCTTGCCGGCGATCGATGCAACATTGACGATGCGGCCGTAGCCTTTGGCGCGCATCGTGGGCAACACGGCGCGGCAGAGATAAAACGGCCCGTGAATGTTGACGCCGAGCACGCGGTGCCAGTCATCGTCAGTCTGTTCCCAGATGGGCGCGGCCCGTCCGGCCAGTCCCGCATTGTTGACGAGAATTTCAAGCGAGCCAGCCGTCGCCAGCACGTTCTCAATCGCCGCATTCACCTGCTCTGTGCGTGTGACATCAAGGCACACTGCAAAGGCATTGCCGCCAATCCGTTTTGCCGCGGCACGCGCCGACTCAAGATCGATGTCAGCCACGGCCACGCGAGCGCCTGCCGCAGTGAGCCGTTGCGCAATGGCCTCGCCAATTCCGGTTGCGGCCCCTGTCACCAGGGCGGTCTGTCCCATCAGTTCAAACATTCATTTCTCCTGCTCGCCGTAGCATGCAGATTCGATCTATACAGATGAGTACGCGTCACGTGCGTATCGAGGCTAGATTTTGATAAAGATCTTTTTCTTGAACATCCAGTAGAGCACCAGCCAGTACGTGGCAAGGGTGAGCCCGCCAAGCACCGTGGGCTCAATAGCCGTACCGAGGCCGTTCAACACGTGCATTCCCAGGTGAATGCGAAAACTGCTCTCGACAAAGTCGCGGCACAGCTCTGCTATGCAATAGGCGGCGATCGAATTCATGCCTACAACAATCAGCGGAAAGACAAGCTTGCGCTGTTGTTTCACATCGACGAGCCAGGTAAATGCAGCGAGAAAGAGGAAGCAGACGCCGCCGCTGAAGAGTGTCCATGCGGGTGTCCAGATGCGTTTGACGATGGGGCAGATTCCGGTAAAGTGCAGCAGCAGACCAGCGGCGATGAGCCCCGCTGCCGCCACCAGAAAGCGGCGCAATGGAAGAGCAGGGGCCATCTCCATGAACCATCTGCCGGCCACCACGCCGAGCATCAGCGTGCCAAGCGTGG
Organism: Occallatibacter sp.; assembly: GCA_035546015.1. Classification (GTDB taxonomy): domain Bacteria; phylum Acidobacteriota; class Terriglobia; order Terriglobales; family Acidobacteriaceae; genus Telmatobacter. The sequence goes on along the minus strand of DASZXD010000154.1, from coordinate 21,259 downwards.
GAATAAAGCTCAGCGTGAGATAGCCGCCTCCGTTGAAGACGAAGGGACTTGTGCGCGGAAACAGATTGAGGAACCATACATCGACGGCCTGGCCCAGGTTGCTGTTCTTGTTCCAGTGGGCCGCAAAACCGGTGAGCAGATGCTGGTGCCAGTCAGGAGGAACGCCGACAGCAGCCCAGTCGAAGTTGGTGCCGGGCGCAGGATACAGAGCCCACGCAAGCCAGTAGCCAAAGAGGATCGAGCCAATGGCCGTCCATTGCCAGCGCGGCTTTGCAAATGCAAGCAGGAATCCGAATGTGTAGCCCAGGCCGATCTGCGTGAGCGTGTCTTCAAAGGTGAAGTAGGTGATGGGGCTGTGCGTTGAGCGAAGGAAGATTCCCAGTGCGATGAGCACGATGCTACGCCACATGGTGTGGAGCAGCATGTAGTGAAAGCTTTCGCCCTTCTCGCGCCTCCGGCGCAGCGAGTAGGGCAGCGAGACTCCGGCCAGGAATGTGAAGCCGGGCTGGATGGTGTCGTGAAGACTCATACCAACCCATTCCACATGGCTTTGATTGAAGGAGAGGAACTGCCAGATCGGATTGCCGGGGAAAGAGCGGGCCACGCGTGCAAACTCGAGAACCTCGCCCATCATGAGCAGCATGACCAGGCCGCGATAGGCGTCCACAGCCATATTGCGCGGCTGCACACCCTCGCGCTTGTACTCACGCGTAGCTACTTTATGCGGCGGCTCGGCTATCAGCTCAATAACGTTGCCCACGGAAGCTCTCTCCGACTCATGGAGGAAAGCCTACCGCAATGTGCGCAGCGCCGGATACACTTTTCTCCATTTTTCGTAGCCGGACCGGTATGCGGCTGCGTCCGCCGCGTCGGGTTCGATCCTTTGCGCCACTTCAATCGCCTGTCCGCAGGCCTCGTCGAGATTGGCCCAGTGCCCCGCACCTACGCCGGCCATGAGCGCGCAGCCGAATGCGCCGCCTTCCTCAGCCGTGAGCACTTCCACGGTATGACCGTAGATACCGGCCTGAATGCGCCGCCACAGCGTGCCCCGCGCGCCGCCGCCTCCCAGCCGGATGCCGCTGACGGGAATACTCAGTTCCGCAAACAGCGTGAACGTGTCCTGGAGCGAGTAGGCCACTCCCTCGAGCACCGCGCGCGTAAAGTGCGCCGCGGTGTGCTGCATGCCGATGCCGGTGAAAGCGGCGCGTACCTCGGGGTCGAGATGCGGTGTTCGCTCACCCAGCAGATAAGGGGCCCATGCAAGCCCTTCGCTGCCGGCAGGAACCTTGGCTGCCGCTTCGTTCAGCACGTCGTAGTTTTGTCCGGAGAAAAATGTGTCACGCAGCCAGCCAAGGCTTAGACCCGCGGACTGCGTCACGCCCATCACATGCCATAGGCCAGGCACGGCGTGGCAAAAGGTGTGCAGGCGACCTCTGGGATCTTTGGTGGGCTTGGCTGTTGCGGCAAAGACTACGCCCGAAGTGCCGATAGTGGCTGATACACTGCCAGGCTGCAGGATGCCCATGCCCACTGCGCCCGCTCCCTGATCGCCCGCGCCAGCTGCGACAGGTGTGCCCACCGCAAGGCCGGTGGCTGCTGCGCCGGCATCGCTGATGCGCGCGCAGATCTCCGGCGACTCGAAGACACGTGGCAGCCAGCTTTCGCTGATGCCGGCAGCTTCAGCCACTTCATGAGACCAGCGGCGGTGTGTCACGTCGAGCAGCAGCGTGCCCGAAGCTTCCTGGACGTCGATGGCGAACTCGCCGGTGAGCCGGTAGCGCACATAATCCTTGGGGCACATTACGTGCCGGATCTTTGCAAAGATCTCCGGCTGATGTGTCTTGACCCAGAGCAATTTAGTGAGCGTGAAGTTAGGCAGCGCGGGATTGCAGGTGAGTTCGATCAGCCGCTCATAACCGATGCGCTCAGTGAGCCAGTCGCACTCGGGCTGCGTGCGTGTATCGCACCAGATGAGCGAAGGCCGCAGCACCGCGCCGTTCTCATCGAGCATCACAGCGCCGTGCATCTGTCCGGTCAGCGCAAGTGCTGCGATGGGCTGGCGCGGCTCCGGCGCAGCGGCAAGCGCTCCACGGATGGCCTCCTGCGCGGCGCGCCACCAGTCTTCGGGATCCTGCTCTGCCCAGCCAGGATGCTCAGCGCGAAACGGCGCGTGCTCGCTCGATGCGCCAGAGATCAGTTTGCCGGTGGAGTCGACAACAACAGCCCGTGTTCCGCCTGTGCCCACATCCATGCCCAGGAACCACATAGCGATTTCTCCTCTTGCCTAAATCGGTTTTCTCGCAGCGAAAGCAGCATAGCAGTCTGAGCGGCAGGCATGGAAGTGGCGATGGATGCTCTGCAATGCAGGTAAGCCGCCGGGCAGCGCTTACATTTCAAAGAGGGTTAATTCCGAATGTGGTCCCTTCCTGCCCGTGCCCCAGCTCTGCCTGATCTCTTCCATCGTCTTTCCAGAGATAACGCTGTACGGCGCTTCGTCCATGATGCTTATGGCATTCTGGCTTCGAGCGAAGGCGTCGGCATCCTTGCAGATCGCCCAGATCACGCGTCCATTGCTTTTCTGCCTGAGACTCCGGGTGAGCGTCCAGCGGCCCTTCAGCTTTTCGCCATAAAGCGAGAACCTCAGTACGCCTTTTCGCAGGCAGGCGCCGATATCGACCTGCTCAGACTCCCACATTCCACGATCCCATAGCATGACCGTGTCGCGTTCGCGCACGCCTTCAAATGCGCCATACTCCTTGCGGTGATCGTCTACCTCAATCGCTTCGTAGCGATCGTTGGGGTAGTAGCTGAGCCCGTCCGGCAGCGCCCAGCTCAACAGAACACCCTGATACTCCAATCGCAGATCGTAGTGGAGATATCCTCCGGCGTCATGGTACTTCACAAAGAGCGGTCGTCGGGAAAAAGCGAGATAGGGAGCAACGCTTGCCATTGCACTTTACTCCGGGTAGCGCATTTCAGAATATTACCGCGCGGAGACGAATCTCAAAATCTCGTTGAGTATCTTCGGCCCTTCGCTGGTGGCGAAGAGATATTGCGCATGTGCCCTACCTTCAACAATCACGAGATTTTTCGGCTTCGGTGCGCGGGCATAATGAGCACGAATCCCGGGGAGTCGCAGGCCATCGCCGTTGGAGTCGTCCCTCGCAACAATGTAAAGCTTGCGGCCCTTGAGCTTTTCGGGATGGTCCCCGCCCTCTGAAGCCAGAAAGACGATGCGATCAAACTCGCCGGGATCCGCCTGTGCATCGGCTTCGCCCACCGCGTCGCCGCCCAGGCTGCCGCCGATCGCAGAGACTGACTTGATACCAGTTGCATGCAGATAGCGCACGGCGGCCAGCACATCTGCGGCGTTTTCGGCATCGGAGCCTTCGGCGCTCGGTGTACCGTCCTTGTTCACGGTATCGCCGCGAAAGTTGATGGCAAGAACAGTGAACCCGGCATCGGCAAAGACCATGGCCTGATCTTTCCAGCTCTCTTTGTTGAAGCGCCCGCCATGTGCAAGAACAAGCCCGTGCGGACCGCTGCCGTAGAGATCGCCATGAATCGATGCGGATGTACGGGGAACCGCAATAGTGACGGGCCGCTGCGCACATGCAGGGCCGGCAAGCAGTGCAATGATTGCTCCAAGTGTCTGAATCCTCATTGCGAGGCCTCAGCTTTCCGGCTTTTGTGTTCGATCTGACCACGCAGCACGAGCATCAGGACCGCAGAAAACGCCATCATTGCGCCGACGACGTAAAGTCCGTCCGCGTAGCTGCCGTAGCGCTGTTTCATGACGCCAATGAGCCATGGGCCGACGAATCCACCAATGTTGCCCATCGAGTTGATCCAGGCTATGCCGGCTGCTGCGCCTGTGCCGGAGAGGAACATGTTCGGTAGCGCCCATACCGGCCCCTTGGGCGCGTTGCTGCCAAAGTTGACCAGGGTGAGCGCTAGAACGACGCCAATGGCCGCCTGTGCACTGCCCGCCCATACAAGCCCGATGCAGCCAAGCAGGCAGGGGATCGCAACGTGCCACGAGCGCTCGAGTGTGAGGTCTGAGTGACGAGCCCAGATCAGCATTCCAATGGCGGCAACCATGCTGGGTACGGCATTGATCCATCCTATGGTGAGGGCGGAAAAACCGAACTGGTGAATGATGAGCGGCGACCAGAAGCCGACGGCGTAAAGGCCGGCTGACGTTCCCGAGTAGATGAGCGCCAGCGCCAGCACGCGCAGATCGCGCAGCGTGGATAGTGCTGCGGCTGCGTCGTCTTTGTGTTGATGGCCCTGCGCGCGCTCTGCGGCCAGGGTTGTTACGAGCCACGTGCGCTCATCGTCTGTGAGCCATGCCGCCTGCTCGGGACGGTTGGTGAGCACTTTCAGCGTAAGAAAGCCAAGCAGGATGGCAGGCAGACCTTCAAGAATGAAAAGCCATTGCCAGTTGGCCAGGCCGAGCAACCGAGGCAGTTCCATCAATGCGCCGGAGATGGGCGACCCAATGGCTTGAGAGAGTGGCGCAGCGGCCATGAACGCGGCAATGGCCAGAGCACGTTGACGCGCAGGAAACCAGAGACTGAGATAGAGGAGCGTACCCGGAAAGAAACCTGCCTCCGTAATTCCGAGCAAAAAACGCAAAGCGTAAAAACTGTACGGACCGACGACGAATGCCGAAGCGACCGAGACCACGCCCCATGCAATCACCACGCGTGCAATCCAGGCACGCGCGCCGACGCGCATCATGATCAGGTTTGACGGCACCTGAACGGCGATGTAGCCGATGAAGAAGATACCGCTGCCGAAACCGAGCATGGCGGGAGTGAGTCCAATGGCCGCGTTCATGCTGAGCGCGGCAAAGCCCACGTTCACGCGATCAAGAAAGCTGACAAAGTAGAGCAGGATGACAAAAGGCAATATGCGCGCCTGCAGCTTGCGTGCAACGCGCGTTTCGAGATCGCCAATCGCGCCGGTCGTATTCACGCGGTGGCCAGCGGCCTGTCTGCCGCCGCAATGTGCGCGCAGACGGCCTCGGTGACTTCGGCTGTTGTCGCCGACCCGGCAAGGTCGCGCGTGTGCAGCCGAGAATTCGCCGTGACATGTTCGATAGCGTCCATCACGCGGCGTGCAGCATCGGCTTCGCCAAGGTGTTCCAGCAGCATCACTACGGTCCAGAAAGTCCCGACAGGATTCGCAATGCCTTTGCCCATAATGTCGAAGGCAGAGCCATGTATAGGCTCGAACATGGAGGGATAAACGCGTTCAGGATTGATGTTGGCCGTTGGGCCAATGCCCAGGCTGCCTGCCAGCGCAGCGGCCAGATCGCTCAGGATATCGGCATGCAGATTCGTGGCGACGATGGTATCGAGCGATGCAGGCCGGTTGACCATGCGCGCGGTCATGGCATCCACCATCTCTTTGTCCCACGTCACGTCCGGGAAGTCCTTGGCCACTTCGTGTGCGATCTCATCCCACATCACCATGGCGTGACGCTGTGCATTGCTCTTGGTGACCACCGTGAGCAGCTTGCGCGGGCGCGACTGCGCAAGCCGAAATGCGTAACGCTGAATGCGCTCGGCCCCGACGCGGGTCATTACGCTGAGGTCGGTCGCGACTTCGATCGGGAAACCCTGGTGCACGCGTCCGCCTGCGCCGGAGTATTCGCCCTCCGTGTTTTCTCGCACGATAACCCAGTTGAGATCGGCCGGAGCACAGCGCTTAAGCGGCGCGTCAATGCCGGGCAGAATGCGCGTTGGGCGCACGTTGGCATACTGATCCAGGCCCTGGCAGATCTTAAGGCGCAGTCCCCACAGTGTGATGTGATCGGGAATGTGCGGATCGCCTGCTGAACCAAAGAGAATCGCGTCCTTGTCCTTGAGTGCTTCAAGGCCATCGGTCGGCATCATCACGCCGTGGCTGCGATAGTAATCGCCGCCCCAGTCGAAGTCTTCAAACTCAAATGCAGGGCCGTTCTCACGGCCGGCCAGTGCTTCCAGAACCTGCCTGCCTGCGGGCACAACTTCTTTGCCAATGCCATCGCCAGGAATGGTGGCGATCCGATACCGCTTCATCCTTTTGCTCCCGATCCAGCCGGTCACGACCGAACACGGCAATTCTACCCGGAGCACGGTACCTGCACTCAAACAATGCGGAGGCCCGATTACGATAGCAGAGCGCAGAAACAAAAAGACCCGGATCGGCCGATGTCAGAGAAGGCCGATCCGGACACGATTAACTGACTAAGGTCTGTGCTACTTGATCGTATACTCCTGCGCGATGTAGAAGTAGCGCGGATTGATGCCGGGCGTTGTTGCCTGTACAAACTGGCCTTTGAAGAAGTGGCCGAAGCCGGCAAGAAAGGTATGGTGGCCGATAGTGAAGGTTGCGAACGAGTCGAGTTCCTGGCCTACGCGCGTACCGGCCGCACCTTTTGTTGAGATCGAATACTTCGAACCGGAGCTGTTATAGAGCGCGTCTGAGGCGCTGAACAGATTCTCGTCTGTGTACATGACGTTGAAGGCCAGCGATTTCGTAATGTTCAGCGTGTCGAGGTTCTTGAAGGTTTTCAGATTGCGCCAGCCGAAGAGATCCATGTGGCCAAACTTGTCGTGGTTGGCGGGTGTGAGCTGATCGAATGTCGAGCTGTGATCCTCTCCGGAATGCGAGCCGGATGCGCCCTTGTACTCGACCAGCACGTTGAGCGGCATGTTATAGACATGCGATGTGCGCGTGGCTGCGGCATACCAGGCGAAGGCGCGCTGGTTCTGGGGTCCCATGTGTCCGTTCTGTGCGATGCCCTCGAGGCTGTAGCCGAAATGCGCAGGTAGCGGTCCGTAGAAGCGTGCACCATAGCTGTTGGTACCGAGCGTGCCGTTGCCCGTCCATCCGCCGATCGCATTCTGAGAATGGCGCAATGCATAAGTATCGATCGAAAGCCCACGCCACACCCTGGGAAACATATCGTAAGTGCCCCAGTAGCGATTGCCGAGCTCGGGGTTATTGAACGAGTCGGAAAGGATGACGACAGGAGAAACCATCAGCGCATCCACCGTCATGTGCGTGTTGGCGAACTCCGCGCGGCCATAGTCATAAGTACGCGAAGTATTGCTCCACTGCGGTACTCCGATTATGCGCGTTTCGCCGTAGTTGATCATGCGCCGGCCAAATGACAGGTTGAATGGGCTAGATTGCGCACCAAGCCCGACCCATGCCTCCTGCAGATCCATGGACTCACGCAATGAACTCGGCGCGTCGGGCCCATAGAACGGCGCACGTGCATCCTGACCCATTCCGGAGATAGTGAGCCATGGTGTGGCTTTGTACGCCATGCCTATGCGGACGCGGCTGAGCATGTCCTGCTGGTTCACAGCCTTGCCAAAAGAAACGCCGTATCTCTCTTCCCAGCGTGTGCGTTCTTCGACGTGTACGCTCAGTGTATTCCCGGATGCATCGTGGAGTGCCGTGGCGCCCTTTACGATCGGATCTTGCTGGCCCAGAGCCCAAAGCCCTGAACACGCGATTAAGAGCGCGCACGCGCACTCTTTTGTAGCTCTCATTACGACTCCCTGCCTTTGTAGGTGATTGCTAATCTCATCGGCGAAGGTTTGGCGGGCTTTAACTTTGTAGCATGTAAAGCCATTCATGTGGAGGAATTGTGAATTGCATTTCATCATCTCCGGATTTCAGCCGATAACAGCAGAGAGGCTTCGAGTGTTCTGTAACCCGATCAATCCTCTCAGGACTCCCGCCGGCGGTGGGAGGTCATTCGCCCCGGAGAAATTCATTCATGTGGAAACGTCTTGGCCTTGAGCAACTGCTCGCACTGGGCTTTGGTCTCGTCCTGTTGACCACAACCATTGCCGGAATTATCGCTATTGACGGACAGTTGTCTGTAGGCAAGAGCAGCGATGTTGCACAGCGCGAAGCGCGTCACGCATTGATGGCGCAGCATCTGGCGATGTTGCAGCAGCGCGAGCAGGCGACCTCACGTGCATTCTTCCTGCAGCCTGCCGAGCACGGCGATCAGCGCTGTGCTGAAGCAGCGCGCGATTTTGCCTCTATTTATAACCAGTTGAATGAAGACACTAAAGATTCAGCTGCCAGGGCTGATCTGACCAGTGTCCACAATGCATGGAGTGCAGGCGAAAAGGAACTCGAAAAGATGTTTGCACTGGGCCGCGCGGGTAATACCAAGGCGATGCTGGACGAGCTTCCAACCTCGGTTGCGATCAGCAAAAAGATTCAGACCGCTCTTACCGCCTATGTCTCTTACGTCAACGACATCGCGCAACGGAGGCAGCAGCAACAGGAACGCATCTCGCATCGCGTTCTTTGGTTGACGTCCTTGTTTATCGCTCTCGGATTTGGCGCCGCCATTGCATGCGGCGTGATTGCCATTCGTGCCATAAGCCAGAGAGTTTCGGGCGCGCAGCAGGCTCTCGAAGCTATTGCACAGATGGATCTTTCAGGCGCAGATGTCGAAGTGCAGACGCGCGATGCTCTGGGCCGGACGCTGCTTGCGGTGAACACAATGAAGGGCACACTGAGCGGCGTAATTGGCGAACTAGGCCAGATAGGAACACAGGTTTCCGCTGCCGCTACAGAGTTGGCAGCCTCGGCGCGTGATGCTGCGACCGGCGCAGACAATCAGCGAGCCCAGACGGAGCGCGTAGTGTCTGCGCTCACCGAGATGTCGGCATCGGTGGCTGAGGTGGCGAAACATGCAGCCAGCGCCAGCCAGTCGGCCGGCCGTGCCTCAGGCTCGGTGCGCAAGGGCGATGAGGCAGTTGCACTGACGGCATCCAAGATGGCGGAGATTACCGAGCAGTCGGGTGCTGTTGCGCAAAGCATTGAAGAACTGGCCAGGCAGTCGCAGGAGATTGGCCGCGCTGCAAGCCTGATTCGCGAGATCGCCTCGCAAACCAACCTGCTTGCCCTGAACGCGGCTATTGAGGCGGCCCGCGCGGGTGAAAACGGCAAGGGTTTCTCGGTTGTGGCTTCAGAGGTGAGAAAACTGGCCGAGCAGACCGGCTCAGCGACAGGCGAAATTGAAGCCATGATCGCCAGCGTGCAGGGCCAGGCTCAGAATGCCCTGGAAATGGCACGCAGCGAGCGGGAATATGTCGCCGAAGGAGTAGAGCTGACTGCGACAACCCGCGAGTCATTTACGCTGATTCGCGAATCAGTATCTGCCGTAGACGCGATGATGGAGCAGATTGCTGCAGCAACGCAACAACAGGCCGCCACCACCGAAGAACTCAACCGCAGCCTCAACGAGATTGCGCAACTGGTGGCGCGTTCGGCGGCAGCGGCACATGAGTCATCGGATGCCTGCTCTGATCTGAGCAAACTCTCCGAGCAGATGCACAGCCAGCTCTCTCAGTTCCAGCTGCTGGAGGATACCATCGCTACTTCATGGGAGGAACCGCAAAAAAACAACATGAAGTGGTCATTGTCTTCGTCGGCGGGGCGCTTAGCAGCACGGTAAATCTCACAACGCGGGATAAGACACCGGAGTGTGACGCAGCGCACACGACACTTGATCCGGTGGCCTCAAAATAAACTTCGAGAAGCCCCGCCGGGGAACGGAGGGGCGCCCGGGAGTAAATCCATGAGCGATCTTGCCACGCTTGCCGAAGCTGTTGCAGTCGATCCACTGGTGGGCCATCCTGCCGACTACCATGTCTTTCACAAGTTCATTGACCGCTGCAAGAACCTGCCGGCGATTACCACGGCGGTAGTGTGGCCCATGACCGATGTGGCTTTGCGCGGCGCCGTAGAAGCCGCTGCCGCAAAGCTGATCGAGCCAACACTGATTGGGCCTGCAGAGGCCATGAAGGCCCTGGCGGCGAAGATCGGCGTCGAGATTGGCGCATTTCCCATCATTGAGGCCGAGACAGAAGAGAAGGCGGCAGAGATCGGCGTGGCTGTATGCCGCGCCGGCAACGCGCAGGCGTTGATGAAAGGAAGCCTGCATACCGACGAGTTGATGAAGGCCGCCATGCAGCGCGATACCGGATTGCGCACAGCCCGGCGCATCTCGCATGTATTCATCATGGATACGCCGGCTTACGCGCGTACCCTGCTCATTACCGATGCGGCCATCAACATCGTGCCAGAGCTTGAAGACAAGGTACACATCGTCCAGAACGCTATCGATCTGGCGCACGCGCTGGGCATTCCTGAGCCCAAGGTAGCGCTGCTCTCAGCTGTGGAGACCGTGAATCCAAAGATCAAGTCCACGCTTGACGCGGCAGCATTGTGCAAGATGGCCGACCGTGGCCAGATCACCGGCGGCATTCTCGACGGGCCGCTGGCGTTTGATACTGCGGTGAGCCAGAAGGCGGCGATGATCAAGAAGCTCGTGTCGCCGGTGACAGGCCAGGCCGACATTCTTGTGGTTCCCGATCTCGAGAGCGGCAACATGCTTGCCAAGCAACTCGAGTACCTAGGCGGTGCGCAGCTTGCCGGCATTGTGTTAGGCGCGCGCGTGCCGGCCATCCTCACCAGCCGCGCGGACTCGGCGGAGACGCGGCTTACCAGCTGCGCCGTGGCTGTGCTGCTGCACTACGCGACGCATCCTGCAGTCAAAGTCTAGACAGTCATCAGTCTTTCAAAACCAGCGCGGCAGAGCAGATTGTTCTACCGCGCTTTTCTTGTTTGCTGCCATTCGCGAACCGGATATAGTCGTCTGCATGAGACGAACGATGCTTTGTCTGGCGGCTGCCGGCGCGTGCGTGGCCGCGTCGTTGTGTACCTATGCACAGATGGGCGCCATGCCACCGATGGATGGAATGCAGATGATCGAGCCGCCCGATCAACTCCCCGCGCCTGTGCACATGACCGGAATCGGCAACTCGCACATCGCCATCAAGGCGAACGCCGAGGCGCAGGCCTGGTTCGATCAGGGGCTCAGCCTGCTCCACGACTTCTGGGACTACGAGTCAGCGCGTGCGTTCGAGCAGGCCGTGCGCAGCGATCCGAACTGTGCCATGTGCTACTGGGGGCTGGCGCAGGCGCTGACGTTTCGCGGCCCTGACCAGAAGACCTACGCTGACAAGGCGCTTGCTGAAGCAGTGCGGCTGAAGGGCAAGGCGAGCAAAACAGACCGGCTTTACATAGAAGCAGCGGTAGCCGAGTCGCACGAGAAAGACGATGATCACAGCGGATCAATCGCCATCTATCGCAAGCTGGTGAAGAGCGAGCCCAAGGATATCGAGGCGCGCATCTTTCTGGCGAATTCTGTTGAAGACGGCTTTGATGACAACGGCGAGCCAAAGGCAGGCGAGAAAGAGAAGATCGCCATTCTCGAAGGCGTGCTGAAAGATGCGCCGAATGACTCTGCCGCGAATCACTACTGGATTCATGCGATGGAGCCGAGCAATCATCCGGAGCGCGCCGTTTCCAGCGCAGCACTGCTGGCGAGCCTGGCGCCCAACAGCGGCCACATGGTTCACATGCCGGGACATATCTACTACCGCGTCGGCGACTACGCCAGCGCGGACCACTGGTTTGCGGCCTCGACCGAGACCGATGAGCGCTATATGCGCGAGCAGCACGTGAGTGTGGATGAAGACTGGAACTACGTGCATAACCTTATGTACGCGATCGCCAACATGATGGAGCAGGGGAGGCTCGAAGATGCAAACGCGCTCTCTGACCGGCTGGCAGGAGCGCGCGGTCAGCTTTCCGCAACGCTTTATGTATGGAGCGCGCGTGATCAGATCTCACGGGTGAGCCGGCGGCTGCCGGTCGCACTGCGCATTGGCGACTGGAAAAGCGTGCTGTCGATGCTGGATGACGCAAACATTGCCGACGAGGAGAAGACCGCGAATCTGCGCTTTTTGAAGAGCGAACTGCGCGCCTTCGCCACCGGAATGCAGGCTCTCGACGATGGCGATCTGGCTGCGGCCCAATCTGCTTCAGCAGAGATGGATGCTGGTCTATGGCGGCAGCAACAGGATGCGAGAACGAAGTCCGATGCGGAAGCGGCGGCAAAGAGCGCGGCGAAAGACAAGGCGAATACAGCGTCTCAAAAACCTGTAACCACGCCCATTAATCCGGACGCCAGCGCTGAGCCTCTTATGCGTACGCTCAGCGTTGCGTCTACTGAATTGCGTGCGGGTACCGTGCTGTTGAAGGGCGATACTCAAGCGGCAAAAAAGCTGTATGCGCAAGCTATAGCGGCAGAGAAGAAGCTGGGCTATCACGAACCACCGCTCTACATCCGTCCTGTGGCAGAGACTGAGGCGGAAGCCCTGCTGCGCGCAAAAGACTATGTGGGCGCGCGGTCGGCCTTTCAGGCGGCGCTTGATGAGCGGCCGAAGTCGGGATTCGAACTCTATGGAATTGCACGTGCTGATGAACTCACCGGAAATACGGCTGCTGCGCAAACTGAATATCGCGACTTTTTAAAGGAGTGGCCTTCAGCCGATGTAAAGCTGCCGCAGATGGCGCACGCGCATGAGGCGTTGGGCGACGCAGGTACAGTGGCAGCCAAATAGCAGGCGTTCGAGCCACGGCTGAAGCACGGCGCAATATTGGCGGCTCTGCGGGGCAATTTGGTCTCCTGCTCTGGTGTCTGCGAAACTTGAATCATGGCTCAATCGTTGCCCGCGCTGATCTTCGACCTTGACGGAACACTCACCGATTCGAAGCCCGGCATTCTGGGTTGCCTGACAAAGACCCTCGAAGAGCGCGGCATGCCGGTTCCGGCTGCGCTTGACCACTTTATTGGCCCGCCGGTCGAAGAATGGGTTACGTATCTGCTGCCGGATGGAACCGAAGAGGATCATGTTGCGCTGGCCCGGGATTACCGGGCCTGCTATGACCGCGAAGGCTGGTCAAATAACTCAGTCTTTCCCGGCGTGCGCCAGATGCTCGTCGAACTGCGCGACGCAGAATATCCGTTATACGTGTGTACCTCGAAGCATGAACACTTCGCTGTTCGCATCCTCGATGCATTCGAACTCTCTCCGCTTTTCACGGCTATCTATGGCGACAGAATTGAGTATGCGAGCCACAACAAGGCCGATCTGCTGGCTCGCGTGCTGAGCGAGCAGTCGCTGAGCAGCGACTGTGCATGGATGGTTGGCGACCGCAGCTTCGACTTTGAGGCGGCGCGTGCCAACAATGTGCGCAGCATGGCTGCAGGATGGGGATACGGCTCAGCCGAAGAGTGGACTCTGGCTGACGCACTGGCCTCTGTTCCGGCAGAAGTGCGGTCAATTGTCTCCATGCAATCGCAAGCTGCGGCGCCTGTTTTGCCGTAGTCAACTGCGCGTGGCGTGTCTTCAAGCGAAGAGAAGAACCAGCCGCGGACGGCAAACTTTCACAGAACCATCATTCCCCCGGAAGCATCCAAGGAGATGTGGCGGAGATCCGTGCACGGACCTCTGCACTGTAGCAAAACCAGAGTATGTGTAACTCGAAGTCACCACGCTGAAGTCGATGCAACCAACAGGGAGCAGCGGCCCGGTCGAGCACTCAATTGATCGCAATAACTCCGGTTTTGCCGAAAAGGAGATGGCAATGTCTACACATACCAGTCAGGAAACGAAAGCGGCCAAAACAAGCAACCCGGATGGTTTTGCACCGGAGCAGGTGAAGAATCTTTCCAGCGTTCTGAACGCGCTGCTTGCCGACGTCTTTGCCCTGTACATCAAAACCAAAAACTTCCACTGGCACATGAGCGGACCTCACTTCCGTGACTATCATCTGCTGCTCGACGAGCAGGCCTCGCAGATCTTCGCAATTACAGATGACATCGCCGAACGCGTGCGCAAGATTGGCGGCACAACGGTACGCTCGATCGGTCATATCGCACGGCTGCAGCGGGTGGCAGATAACGACCAGGAGTTTGTGCCGGCTCGCGACATGCTGCTCGAACTTCATTCAGACAACCGCGCGCTGGTGGAGAGCCTGCGCACCGCACATGAAGTGGCCTCCGAGGCAAACGACTATGCCACCACGAGCCTGATTGAAGTGTGGATCGACGAAGCCGAGCGGCGTGCCTGGTTCCTCTTCGAGTCCACCCGATAATACAATCCTCGCAATTTTGCTTAGCGAGACAAGCGCGGCAGCGAACCATAATCGCTGCCGCTTTTATTTGACTCTCTACCTTCCTCCCTTCCGTTGCGGCTCCAGGCCAACCACACTCCAAGTTGCTCGTAGAACGGCCTTTCGCCGGCAGGTTGAGAGTGGGCTTCCCTCTATTCGTCGCTGTGGAAAACGGAAAATGAATTAGAAGTTCCATGAAAAACGCGCTGATGGATCAATAAAAGAAATTGAAAAACAATAACTTCAATAAAAATCTTGACAATCGTATCGAGTCTGAACTAATCTAGTGACGGTAACAACCGACTTCAAGGAGGTTTAATCATGCGCCATATCCTCGCTAGCAGCATCATGCTCTCTTCCTTGCTCCTCCCCGCGGCGGCTCGTGCCATGCAGCCATCGGACGATGCCACTGCCCCAACCCAGCCTGTACGCGTCAGCACGGGGGTCATTGCGCCCACGCTGCTAAACTCGATCGGACTCGAACTTCCCGAGGGCCTTCCGAAGGATGCGATTCCGGTCGATGCACACGTTGGCCTTACCCTCACCGTGGATGAAAAGGGTCAGCCCCAGGACGTTCACATTGTGAAGGGCATCAACCCATTCTGGGACGCACGCATTGTTGACGCAGTGCGCCAGTTCCACTATCGCCCCGGCACCGTAGACGAGAAGCCCATTCCCGTCGACATGAACCTCACCATCACCATCGCCCGCTAAGCCCACACTGAAATTTGCCGTCGATCGCCAGGTGTTCGTGCCTGTGGTGTCTGAGTATGAACATCTGGCTTTCGGTACACGGTTTCGTCATTTCTTCACAAACGCAACCACTTCAGGACCGATTGCGTTTGCGCACTGCAATGGAGCCAAATGGCCGCAGCCGGCAAAGACGTGAAGCTGCGATTGTGGAATAAGCTGGTGCATCGTTTCGCCCTGCGCGGGTGGAATGATCTTGTCCTCGGATCCCCAGACGATGAGAACCGGCATTTTGAGCTGTGGCAGCAGAGGATCGGTTGCATCGCGGCCGGTCAGCATAGACGCCATGGCGCGCTGCACCACCCATGCCCGCTCGGCCGAGAAGCGCAGTATGTCGCGCGCCACGAATCCCGGCACCGGAGGCGGATGCGGCATGAGCAGTGCATCGAGTTGATCGAGCTGTTGCGCCGTTGCGGGCGTAAACAGCCGCGTATCCCAGTTCGGCTGCACATCGAGACCTGCGGAGTCAAAGATCATCAGCCGCAGAATGCGCTGTGGCGCCTGGTCTGCGACGAGTTGCACAATCCATCCGCCCATTGACCAGCCACCAAGATTCACGCGGTCCAGCCTCAGCGCGTCCATAAAGCCAATCACAATGCCCGCTTCGTCGCGCACAGAATAGGAGAAGCTGGCAGGCCGTTCGCTGCGTCCATAGCCCGGCAGGTCCGGCATGTAGACGCGGAATCCCGCTTTGACAAGGAAGGGAGCCAGGTTGCGCCAGTCTTCTGCGCTGCCACCCAGTCCATGTACCAGCACCACAGCCTCGCCGTTTTCCTGGCCCGCAACCAGATAACGCACCCGATAACCCTGCACCAAAACCGTGCGGCTCTGGACGCCGGTGAGCGCTTCGTGCAGGTACATCGTTGCGTCGAAGTAGCTGAGCGGCCGCAGCCAGAAGCCGGCTCCGGCAACTACTGCGAGAGCTGCAACGGCCCAGAGGAATTTTCGCGCGGCGCTCATGAGGCGTCCTGATTAAAGATGGCAAGCTCCATCGCGCGCTGCCAGCCCTGCTCGATCACGCGTACGGTGAGCGGGTCGAGAGCCAGAGCGCTATGGCTGTTCCACTCGGCGCGCTCGATCCAGCGCACTGAGGCTGCATCGTCGTCGGCGCACAGCTCGCCGCCAACCACGCGACAAAGATAATCGGCGATGACGTAGTGGTAGCGTACGCGCTCGCCTTCGCGGTAAATTCTGTCCACAAGCTCGACGAGCTCAACCGGCTCAACTTCGAGGCCAGTCTCTTCGCGTACCTCGCGCACCACGCCTATGGCGAGAGACTCGCCCAGCTCGAGCATCCCGCCGGGAAGAGTCCAATGGTCCTTGAGCGGCTCGCGTCCGCGCTGCACCAGCAGCACCCGGCCGTTCTCCACAATTACCGCGCCTATGCCGAATAACGGCGAAGCTGGAAACTCCCGCTGCATGCTCTTAACGATAACGGCTGCGCCGGCCCTCCGGGCAAATACGCAGGCTGTGGCGAACGGGAAGCATGGTCTGCTGAAAATGCCGTAAACTAACCTTAGAGCCTGCCGTGCGCATCCTCACCCGCTACATTCTCGGCGAGATTCTTTCTCACACACTGATCGGCTGCGCGCTTTTCACCTTCATCCTCTTCATGCCCCAGCTACCCCACATCCTTGAGGTGGTGGTGCGGAACAGTTCCACGCTGACCAATGTGGCTGAGATATTTCTCTTCACACTTCCCAACCTGTTCAAGGTGACTATCCCGATGTCGGTGCTGGTGGGGGTGCTGCTAGGGTTGAGCAGGCTGGCGGCAGACAGCGAAGTGGTTGCGATGCGGGCCTCTGGTCTGGGCATCGGCTATTTTGTGCGCGTCTCTTCGATCATTGCCGTTGCCGGAACCTTGCTTGGGCTGGCAAATTCGCTCTATCTTGCGCCTCGGGCCAATCAGGCCATTCTGGATATGGAGCAGTCGCTCGAAACCTCGCAGGCCTCTTACGAGATTCAGCCGCGGGTGTTCTACGAGGACTTCAAGAACTACGTCCTCTACGTGCAGGACGTGCGGTCAGGTACGGGTGCATCGAACTGGCGCCAGGTTTTCATGGCCGACGTCAGCGATCGGTCGAATCCGATCATCACCACGGCTGCTTCGGCCACCGTGGCCAGCGATAATGCTCAGGAACTGCTGATGCGGCTGCGTGACGGATCACGCCATGAGACGATCGCTGGCCAGCCACAGCAATACAACATTTCGACTTTTGCAACGACTGACATGCCGCTCTCGCTCAACCAGCAGAGCGATGTGCACCTAGGACGGCTGGATACATCGATCTATGCGCTTCCGCTGAATACACTGATCGAGCGTATTCGCAACCCCAGGGCAGGCATGGACCTGAAGCGGTATCTTATCGAGCTGCACAATCGCTTTGCATTTCCGGTTGCCTGCCTCGTGCTGATGCTGGTGGGCGTGCCCCTCGGCGTGGCTTCGCGGCGTGGCGGCAAAAGTTCCGGCTTTGTGCTGACCATCCTGCTCGTCTTTGTGTATTACTTTGTCTCGGCGACGGGTACACAGCTCGGCCGGCAAAACAAGCTACCGGTCGTTGTGGCTGTGTGGTCTGCCAACGTGATCTTTGCCGCAGTGGGTATCTTTCTGCTGTGGCAGATGGCTACCGGAGGCCGCATTCTCAACGCTGTAACGGGAATGTTCTCGCGTTCGCCCAGGGCTGCGGCGCCGGGCAAGTCGAATGGCGCGCATCTGGCGGAGTTGCTCGGTAAGCTGCAGCCGCGTCCACACTCCAT
Source organism: Occallatibacter sp. (assembly GCA_035546015.1). Lineage (GTDB taxonomy): Bacteria > Acidobacteriota > Terriglobia > Terriglobales > Acidobacteriaceae > Telmatobacter. The sequence continues at coordinate 3,697 of DASZXD010000154.1, read as the reverse complement.
CGCCAGGCCGCACGCGAGGAACACATTTCCGCGCATTCTGGACGAGTATGTGATCCGCGAATTCCTGGGCATGTTTCTTCTGGTGCAGACGGCCTTTGTGATGCTGATGATCGTCTTCACCTTCTTTGACCTGGTAGGCGACATTCTGCGCAACCACATTCCTCTGGCCACAGTAGGCGCTTATCTGGTGAATCTGACGCCGAGCATGATCTATCAGATTGCGCCGTTGGCTGTGCTGATTGCCGTGCTGGTCACCTTTGGAGTGCTCAATCGCAACAGCGAGATCGTAGCTATGAAAGCGACCGGTATCAGCCTCTACCGGTTGGTGATTCCCATCGTTTCAATAGCCGCTGCGCTTGCTGTGAGTCTGTTTCTCTTTGACCAGTATTATCTGCCGCAGGCCAATCGTAAGCAGGAAGCACTGCGCGCAACGATCAAGGGCCGTCCCCCGCAGACATTCCTGCATCCTGAGCAGAAGTGGATCTTCGGGCAGACGCATCCGGGCGAGCCGGCACGCATCTTTTACTACCAGTTCTTCGATGCGGACAAGAATGAGTTTGCCAATCTGTCGGTCTTTGAGTTCAATCCGTCCACGTTCGAGCTTTCGCGGCGTATCTATGCCGAGCGTGCGGCGTGGAACGCATCCGCCAGAACCTGGCGGTTTATGAATGGGTGGGTGCGTGATATCCAGGGCGCGAACGTGACCGACTATCGCGATTTTCAGGCGGCGGCCTTCCCTGAGATTCATGAAGCGCCCGATTACTTCACCAAGGAAGACCTGGAAGCGCAGGAGATGAACTTCGGGCAGCTCAACCGCTACATCCGAGACCTGCGCCAAAGCGGATTCGACACCATGCGGCTGCGCGTGGCGCTATGGCACAAACTCTCCTATCCGCTGGTAGCCGTAGTGATGGTGGTGCTGGCCATTCCCTTCGCGCTCTCGATGGGCAGGCGTGGCTCGCTTACCGGCATTGCGGTCGCGATTGCCGTGGCTCTGGCTTATTTCATGGTGGATGGGCTGTTTGGTGCGTTGGGCATTGTCAACTACCTGCCTTCGGCGCTGGCCGCCTGGTCGTCGGATATTCTCTTCGGACTGGTGGGCGGATATCTGCTTTTGCGGACGCCGACTTAGCGCAGGGAATCAGCGTCATCGCCGCTACGCGGGATAAGCCGCCGCCTGCACTTACAGCGACTTGGCGAGCCTGGCGGTATTCAACGCCCTGACCAGGCTTCTGATGGAATCTTCGGATCTTGCATCGGCAAATGCGAACTCCAGCCCCATGCCTCTGCCCGGCACCATATTCCGCACCCGGGCGCGGGTCCTGTAGCGCAGGTCATTGAGATTGAACCGCAGATCGATCTCCTCTCCAGGGTGCAGGCTCACGCGGGCCTGCGTCTCAAAGTAGCAGCCACCCTCGCTTATGTTGCGGACGGTTCCGCGGAACAACAGCTCAGGGCGAACGACAGTGGCCGTGGCCATCGCCTCGCATAGATGGCGCGGCCGGCGGCGGCGATCGCTCGCACTGGATTTGGACGAAATGATGATTTCGCCGCTTATGGTAAGAGAGTGCATCGAATCCCCTCACAGAGAGCCGAATGCATAGACCGGCTCCACCTTGCCTTTCTATCGGCCTCAAATTGCCAGGTTTGCAGGGTACGAAGGTGGAAAAGCATCGAATTTTCCTGTCCGCAGCCGGAATCGGGTACCGGTTCGTTGGCTAACGGTTCCAGGAGGGCCTTGTTTTTGGGGCTTCCATAGCCGCTGCATTCTCTACTGGAACGGCGTCCAATGGGCGTTATCTGGATCGATTGCGCTCAAAATGCATCCAATTTCCGTGAACCTCAGCAATCCACCCAGGCGGCTACAATAAACCCATGTTCCGCGATCTGGCCCCGCTCTTCGCACACATGCGCCGCTACCGCTGGGGCTACCTGTGGGGCACGCTCTCCTGCATCTGCACGAACGCCATCGGAGTGCAGTTTCCGCGGGTGCTGGGCGATGCAATTGACGCCATCAGCAGAGGAACCACCCGCCAGCACATCCTGCTTCTTGCCGGGTTGCTGGTCGCCATCTCGGCAGGCAAGGGTATTTTTCTCTATGCGCAGCGGTGGATTCTGATCGGCATCTCGCGGGACATAGAGTTCGATCTGCGCAACGAGCTGTTCCTGAAGCTCGAGTCGCAGGATTCAGGCTTCTATCAGCGCTATCGCACGGGCGACATCATGGCCCGCATGACCAACGACCTGAACGCCGTGCGCATGCTGCTGGGGCCGGCGCTGATGTATAGCGCAAATACAGTCTTCCTGAGCGTATTTGCGGTCGTCTACCTGCTGCACTACAGTCCCTATCTCACGCTGGTGGCTCTCGCCCCCATGCCGCTAGCCAGTATCCTGGTACAGTACTTCGGCAGCCGCATCCATACGCGCTTTGAGCGCATCCAGGCCAGCTTCTCTGATATTTCAGCGCAGGCGCAGGAGAACTACTCAGGCGTGCGGCTCATCCGTGCCTTTGCGCGCGAGGAGTCGGAGATTGGCCTGTTCGAGCGCCTGAACCGTGAGTACATCGCGCGCGCTCTGCGGTTGGTGCAGCTCATGGGCATGCTATGGCCCACGCTCGAATTCATGCTCGGCGTCTCCATGGTCATTACGCTGCTCGTGGGCGGCCACCTTGTGGTCGAGCATCGCATCACAGTCGGCGATTTTGTAGCCTTCAACACTTACATGATTCAACTCATCTGGCCCATCATCGCCGTGGGCTGGGTCATCAACATCTTCCAGCGCGGCACCGCCTCGGTGAAGCGCATCCATGAGCTGCTCATGGCTGAGCCGGCCATCGACGACCGCCGCGCCGCGGATTTCCCCTTTGGGCAGGATCATGTGCTGACGGGAGAGATCGAATTTCGCAACCTCAGCTTCAGCTATAACGGCACTCCGGTGTTGAAGAATATTTCGCTGAACATTCCCGCAGGTTCGAGCCTGGCGATAGTGGGGCCCACCGGGTCAGGTAAGTCGACACTGGTGAACCTGATTCCACGCCTCTACGAAGCGGCGGAAGGATCGCTGCTGATCGATGGGCGGCCAGTGGATGAGTATCCGCTCGAGGTACTGCGCCGCAACATCGGCATGGTGCCGCAGGAGACATTCCTCTTCAGCGAGACGATCCGCGAGAATCTCGCCTTTGGTGCGCCCAGCGCCAGCGCAGAAGAGCTGCTTGAGGCCACCGAGGCTGCGCACATCCGCCAGGAATTCGAGGAGTTTCCGCAAGGCTTCGAAACTATTGTGGGTGAGCGGGGCATGACGCTCTCCGGCGGGCAGAAACAGCGCTCGGCAATTGCGCGTGCACTGTTGCGCCGGCCCGCGATTCTCATCCTCGATGATGCGCTGGCCAGCGTGGACACCTACACCGAAGAGCGGATTTTGGGCGGGCTGCGCACCTATACGGCCACGGCAACGACGATCCTCATCTCTCACCGTGTCTCAACCGTGCGCAACGCAGACAAGATCGCAGTGCTTGACCACGGCAGGATTGTCGAGCTTGGCCGTCATGAGGAGCTGCTTGCACTCGATGGCTACTACGCCAGCCTTTACCAGAAGCAGCAGCTTGAAGAAGAGCTAACTGTCGCAGGCTAGGCCGTCCAGCCCGAGACAGCGTGTTCTTCTTCGCCGCTGTAGAGCGAGGGTGTCGCAGCCAGGCGGC
>DASZXD010000153.1:0-31381 GCA_035546015.1 Occallatibacter sp. | reverse complement strand
AACTCCTCGCCTCCATAGCGCCCCACCCAGTCGTAGGAACGCACCGAGCGCAGTAAGATTGCCCCCAGTTCCTTGAGTGCCGCGTCCCCGACGGGATGTCCGAACGTGTCGTTGATCTGCTTGAAGTGATCCAGGTCCATCAGGATCACGCTCAGAGGATTATTTTCGCGCCGTGAGCGCTCCACCTCGATCCGCAACCGCTCCACAATGATGCGGTGGTTCCACAGGCCGGTCAGATCGTCGTGCTCGGCAAAATGGCGCATCTGCTCGCGTGCGCGTGTCAACTCGGCCTTTTCCCGCTCCAGGTCCTCGGTGCGTCGCTGCACGGCCTGTTCGAGCAGCACCTTCTGCTTGAGCAGCCTCTGAATGCGCCAGCGCCACACCTGCACCACAATCAGCGCGGCCAGGACCGTCACAATAAGCAGCAGCCAGGGGCTCTGCCACCAGCGCGCCACAATACGGAAATCCACCTCGGCAATGCTTGAAACCGTCCCGTTGTTCGCATCGATGGCCTCTACCTGGAAGCGATAGCCACCTGGCTCCAGGCGCGGATAACGCAGCGTCTCTTGTGTCGTCTCAACCCATTCGGATTCGAGTCCCAGCAACCGGTAGCGAAAGTGAACCCGGTATGCGTCGCTGAAATTCATTGATGCAAGAGACACCGTGAGCGGATCCGTGCTCCATGGAATATGCGAGCGGTGGGTGACCGGAACGGAACCGAAGTAGATGCTCGAGATGGCCGGCGGATGAAGCACAAACTCCGGCATCGCCTCCGGCCGCATCAGGTGCGAGAGCCCGCCCGAAGTCCCGATCCAGATGCTGCCGTCGGTGTCTTCGTTCAATGCGAAGGCGTCTGCGTCGTTCCAGATCAGTCCATCGTTTTGCGTAAAGCTGTGCCAGCTTTTGCCGTCGAAGACCGTCAGCCCAGCATCCTGCGCTGCCCACAGCCATCCGCGGCGATCGAGCATCAGCGCCACTACCTGGTCCGAGAGCAGATGAGGCCGCCCCACGTGCTGTGACTCCACAACCCGGTCCTTGTCGATATGCAGGCGCACGATCCCCGAAAAGGAGCCTGCGGCCCATACGATTCCATTCGGCGCAACCGCAATCTCGTAGGGATTTGAATTGGCCAGCCCCGCGTCGATCTGCTTCCAGCCTGTCGCTTCCTTGCAATACAAGCCGCCATCGGAGGCAGCCCACAGTCGCCCTGCGTCGTCGATGTCGAGGTCGGTGAATCGCTGCGTAACATGCGCAAAGGCTGCCTCTTTCACAAGCTCAGGCGCCTGGTCTCCCGCTCCGCTTTCCACTACATAGAGCCCGGCTCCGGTCGCCACCCACACGCGATGGCCGCTGTCGCTCAGCACGCGGTAGACCTCGGGAATCATCCACTCCTTGCCTGCAAGCGTCTTCTCGCTGATGCGCACCAGGCTGCCTGCGGCAGAACCCATCCACACATAGCCGTCGCTTTCGGCAAGCGAGTCTGCGCGCATGGTCGAGATGCCGTTGTTCTTCCACTCCTGCGCCGTGTTAGTGTCGGGCGCAATCCAGTCCAGCCCGGACTCGGTGCCGATCCACAGCCGCCCGGTCTTGTCCCGCAGTGACGCCCACACGACGTCGTCGCTCAGCCCGTCCGCTGCTGTATAAGCCTCCCAGTGGCCCTCGCCTACCCAGCGCATCAACCCGTGTCCCACCACGCCGATCCACATCGTGCCGTCGCGGTCGGTATACAGCGCGGAGATGTCGTACTGTGTGAGCCCGTTGTGCTGGCTCACCATGTGCCACGCGCCATTCTCCCACCACCCGAATGTCGGTCCCTGCGAAGCGGTAATGCGCCCATGCGCGTCGGCAATCAGCGCATTGTATGGAGCTGCGTCGGCCACACCCGGCAGGTCGTGCTCCTGATATTGGTTCTGCGCCAGCGATATCTCGCCCAGATGATTGCGTCCGCGCAGCCACAGATGGCCGTCTGCTGAGAATTTCAGGTGTAGCCATGTATCTTGTGGCAGATTGAGCCCGGCGCCCACATGCGTGGTCTTTCCGCCGTTGAACCGGCACAGATCGAAGCCGCATCCATACCAGAGCGTTCCATCGGGTCCATAGAGCACGCTCCATACCGCGCCCAGTTCCAGAGACATCGGCTCCGCCGTCCATTTGTCAGGTCCTTCGCTCCGCAGCCTGTATGCCCCGCTGCGATCCGCCATCACCATCTGACCCTGCGCATTCGAAGTAAAAGCTGATCCGATTCGCTGGTAGAACTCGTCCACCGGAGCCTGCGGCAGAATCTGTCCCATGCTGCCGTCATGGCGTTCAAAGTAGAGACCCGCGGTTGTCCCCACGAACAGCGTCCCGTCCGCCGCAACAAAGAGATTCTGAATTGTCCGCGCGTGCAGCCCGTCTGCCGGCCCATATTTGCGAAACTGATTTCCGTCGTAGCGGTAGAGACCGTTTTCCGTGCCCACCCAGAGATAGCCTTCGCGATCCTGCGCAATGCAGTTCACGTTCAGGTCATCCATTCCATTCGAGATCAGGCTGAAGCTCAGGTGCTGTGCCGCGCACGAAGGCCCGAGCAGCCACAAAATAGCCAGGCTGCACACACAAGTCCACGCAGTGCACTTCAGCCTTTGCGCCATGCTCCTCAACGGTGGAACCTTCTCGCCTGGAATGTGACCACTATACCGGTTTGAGACGCAGCAGGATAGGGAGAAAATGCCGCAAGTGCTTTATTTTCAGGAAGTCAAAAACGTGTTCAATCGCAGGCCAACGCAGCCTCTGGGAAGGCCTGTGCATCGTCTTCCGTCGGCGTGTCCGCATCGGCCGCCTCCTGCTGCCGCGTAAAGAACTCTTCCACCTGCGCGAGCACATCGTTGCCGGTCCTCGCCTGGTAGATGGCTCCACGCAGCTTTGCTCCGCCCGGCACGCCATGCGTAAACCAGGTGGCGAACTGTTTCATCTTGCCCACCACATCGCCAATCCGCGCATCCCGCGGCAGCGACTGGCTCGCCTCTGCCTCGGTCATCAGCATCTCAAAATACGCGCGGATCATCCGGTAGCGGTCCATCACCGTCGGCGTCTCGTAGCTTCCCGTCGCCGTATACTGCGCAATCTGCCTGAAGATCCATGGATTCGCCGGCGCAGCTCGCCCAATCATCACCGCGTCGCAGTTCGTCTTGGCAATCATCGCCGCCGCATCCTCCGGCGTGCGAATATCGCCATTCCCAATCACCGGAATCCCGACGGCGTCTTTCACCGCCGCAATCCACTCCCACTGCGCCTGTCCGCTATAGCCCTGCTCGCGCGTCCGCGCATGCAGCGCCACGGCATTCAGCCCTTCGCTCTCGGCCATGCGCGCCAGTTCCACGCACACAATCTGTTTGTCGTTCCAACCCATGCGGAACTTCACGGTGAAGGGAATCGTCACTGCACTTCGCACTGCGCGAAATATCTCGCCAATCTTGGGCAGATCGCGCAACAGCCCCGAGCCGCCATTGCATCCCACCACGCGCTTTGCCGGGCATCCAAGATTCAGATCCACCGTGTCGAAGCCCGTGTCCTCCACGATCCGCGCCGCCTCTGCCAGCGTCTCCGCATTCGACCCGAATAGTTGCGCCGCAATCGGATGCTCGTCATCGTAGAACGTCAGGTACCGCCGCCGCTTTGCCTCACGCATCCTCGACAAGCCATCCGCCGACGTGAACTCCGTCATTAGCAGCCCGCACCCCGACTGCGTATTCGTCACCGTCGTATCAACATCCGGGTCCGACAGCTGATCTCTGATCTCTGACCCCTGATCCCTGCTAAACAAACTCGCATGTCGGATAAACCGCCGGAACACCGTATCCGTAACCCCGGCCATCGGCGCAAGCACCGTCGCCGGAGCCACGCGCACTCCGCCGACACGCATCTCCGCCGGCACCCGAACATTCTCGGGCATCACATGCTCCACCGGATTGTCCCAGTTCTTCTTCACGGTAAAGCCCCGTCGCGCCATGCTGCCTGCCTAAACGAATATGGGCCTCCGCCACCGCGGAGGCCCATATTCTGCATACTCGCTGACCGCCGTCTTACTTGGCCGTTTCGCTGGCCTTGGCATACTTGCGGCGGAACCGCTCCACGCGGCCCGCGGTGTCCACCAGCCTTTGCTTGCCCGTAAAGAACGGGTGGCAAACCGAGCAGATTTCCACGTGAATGTCGCCCTTGTGGGTCGACCGGGTCTCAAAGTTGTTCCCGCAGGCGCACAACACGCGCACCGCGGCATAGTTGGGATGAATCTTTTCCTTGGGCATCGCTAAAGCACAAACCTTTCCGCAGTTGTTCTCTCTTATTCTACGTGGATTCGAAGCCTTTCCGCAACGCGCCTCTAACCCAGCAGCAGCCCAATCTGATGCGGAAGGGCTCCGGAAGTTGCAAATCCAGGCTGAGGAGATCATTTATTTCCCGCCCAGCGCCATCACAATCCCCGCCTCCGCCAGCGGCGCCATAATCGCATACCCCGCCGGTAGCGGATGCACACCATCCTTGCTCAGCGTTGCCGGCAGCCCGCCACGATCGTCCCTCATCGCCGCGTAGTAGTCCACATATGGATAGCCCTTCTCCGCCGCATACGCCTTGATCCACTCATTCAGCTTCACAATCTTCTGCGCTGGCTCCTGCCCCGGACGCCACGGAAAATCGTACGCCGGCAAAATCGAGCACAGCACCACCTTGATCCCGTTCGCCGCCGCCAGGTCGGCCATCGAAGACAAATTGTTCTCCGTCTGCTCCGGCGTCATCGGCCCGGTATTTCCGGCCACATCGTTCGTTCCGGCCAGGATAATCACCACCTTCGGCTTCAAATCGATCACGTCCTGCCGGAACCGCACCAGCATCTGCGGTGAGGTCTGCCCGCTGATTCCGCGATTCACATAAGGCTTCCCCGGAAACGACTCATCCAGATGCCATCCCTGTGTAATCGAGTCGCCCATGAACACCACGCGATTCTCGCCCGCCGCCGGAGCGCCCAGCGCCGCATTGGCATCTTTAAACCGCTCCAGATCGGCAAAATCCACCAGAAGCCGCTGATCCCGCTGCGACAGCGGCGCTCCGACAACCGGCCCCGCCTGAGCCGTGGCAGGAGCCGCCTGCGCCCTCAGCCCTGCCGGCGTCATCCACGCCGCACACACCGCCGCCATCCAAAAACCCTTAAGTCCAGTCATCCTCAACACCCCTGAATTCTTCATTGCACAACCGCACCTGATTGTAGGCCACGACCCACGTCTTCTGCGTGGAATAACCGGGCTTGGTCGAGTCTCGATTTGCCGGTGTTTGAGCACGGATTTGCCAGTGCTTCTGAAGGGCACAGGCTGAAGAGTACAGGCAGAAGGGCACAGGCTGAATGGTACGGGCTGCAGGGTACAGGCTGCAGGGCACAGGCTGAAGCGTACGGGCAGAAGGGCACAGGCAGAAGGGTACGGGCTGAAGGGTACGGGCTTTAGCCCGTACGTTAAAGCCAGAAAAGACAAAGGGGCTTCAGCCCCAGAGGTACTCGCTTCAAAACTCACATCCCTTTTCCACATCGCATCCCCGCAATGCACACGCCTCCCGCTCCATTCCCATCGGCTACGCTTAAAAGAGATGACCACCTGCCCCATCTGCGACGGCGTCGGCCTGGTCCGTGTGGTAGACACCACCGGCAAGTGGGTCTCGCGCCCCTGCCGTTGCCAGCAGATCGAGCGCGAAGAGCGCCGCATCTCCGCATCCCGCATCCCCGAACGCTACCGCGACTGCACCCTCGACACCTTCGAGATCTACCACGGAGCCGACCAATCTCTCGCCGAAGCTCTGCTCACCGCCCGCCGCTTCGTTGAAGAGTATCCGGCGTCCACCGTAGGCAAGGGGCTTCTCTTCACCGGCTCCATCGGTGTCGGCAAAACCCATCTCGCCGTCGGCGTTTTGCAGCGTCTGGTGCGCGAGCGCGGCGTCAAAGGCCTCTTCTGCGACTATCGGGAACTGCTCAAGAACATCCAGAACAGCTACAACCCGCAGGTCAACACCACTGAGCTCGAGTTGCTCAAGCCCGTCTTTGCTGCCGAAGTGCTGGTGCTTGACGACCTCGGTGCGCAAAAGCCCAACGAGTGGGTCTGGGATACAGTCGCCCTGATTCTCAACACCCGTTACAACGACCGCCTCACCACCATCATCACAACCAACTACACCGACATCTCCGCTGGAGCCGGCCCTCTCACTGACGTTGAGCGCGCCGCGCGCGAGCAGACACTTGGCGACCGCATCGGCGACCGCATGCTCTCCCGCCTTGCCGAGATGTGTATCCGCGTAAGAATGACCGGCAAAGACTGCCGTCAGACCGGCATCAAGCGCGCCCGCTTCGGCTGAATTCAAGCTTGGAAACTGCTCTGGGTGCCCCAGGTCTCGATTCTGAGACCTGGGAAAGCGCAAATCTCAACCAGCCGTTCTCAACTGAGCAGAGAGCCGGGTGGGGTCGCAATCATCCCGTTCGATACAATCCCATCAGGCGTCCTCTATGCGCAAAGCACTCGAAGCTGTCAGCCTCATCGCCCTTGCCGTGCTGGCCTTCATCACCATCCGCGCGTTTTATGGCCCGGCCCGCCTGCCTGATCACATCCCCACTCACTTCAACGCCGCCGGCCAGCCAGACGGATATGGCTCATCGGCCATGCTCCTGGTTTTTCCCATCATCGCTACGGTGATCTACCTGCTCATGACTCTGGTGTCGCGTTTCCCGGCCGCATTCAACTTTCCCGTCCGGGTCACGCCACTGAATCGTCAGCGCCTCGAAGAGCTGGCCCTGAGCATGATCGCCTGGCTCAAAGCCGAGGTTGTGGTCTTCTTTGCCTTGATTGAGAACGGAGCAATCGGCGCAGCCCGCCATCCCGATCAGCGGCTCTCACCGCTTCTCATGCCCCTTCTGCTGGCATGTGTCTTCAGCACCTGCATCATTCACATTGTTGCCATGTTCAAAGCAGGTCGCAGCGCCTTGCGCCGCTAAGCCGCACAACGAGAATTAGAGGTTTTTGGTGAGCCGGAAGTTTTCCGAGGGAGCAGTGGCCTTGAGGCCCGGAGAACGATCAGCTTCAGAAGGCCCAGAGACTCACCAGCAGCAACAGCATCGCCGCGATGGTCAAGCCCTTGTAGACCCTGTCTGTCGTCTGGGCCGCAGGCGTAGTTGTGATGTGCGTGTGGGACTGCATCATTAGCCTGCCTTCCATAAGTGTTCTAGGGGCCCATGGTGTGCACGCCTGCAGCGCGCCTTCAAACTCGTTATGCCTTTTAGACGCACAACTCTGTCGCGAGATGCAGGCAATCTGCGCAAATTCAAGCAACATTCGCATTCCGTCAGATTTCATTTCCTGCGCCGCGCACCCAGGGCACATTTGGAGGCCACGGGCTTCACCCCGTGCATTAAGCCAATCCGAATCGATGAGGGTCTATCTGCTGAGGGAAACTTCCCCGCGCCGTATCGCACATACTTCTTTTTGCCGCCGATGTACAATCTTGCTCGTGAGCACTGGCCCGCAACTCATCCGTCCCGCCCAGCCGGCAGAGCGCAACTGGCTCCCATTGGCGATTGCTGCGTTTGTTGTTCTCGCTGTCGCAATCGGGCTCTTCTTCGTCTTCGGACACGGCAAAGCCACCACGCCGCAGGTCACTCCCATCTCCGCGCAGCCCGATCCCTACGCTGCCAACCTGCCCATCACAAATCTCGCCATGAGTGAGTCGTCCAACCTCGCCGGTGGCAAGGTCACCTATCTTGACGGGCACATCGCCAACCACGGCAGCCGTACCATCACCGGCATCTCCGTGCAGATCCTCTTCCGCAACTACGCGCATGAGGTGGCCTGGAACGAGACCCAGCTTATGCAGTTCATCCGCACCCGCGACCCCTACGTCGACATCCAGCCGGTCTCCGCTGCTCCCCTCAAACCCGGCGACGAGCAGGACTTCCGTCTCATCTTCGACACCGTGCCCGACAGTTGGGACGGCGCCTACCCTGAGCTCCGCATCGTTCACGTCGACGCCAGGTAGAAAACAAAGCAGAAATAGGTGTCAGTCCGTGCTTCGCTTGGGCGTGCTTGGTGCGTTCGCTGTTTATTAATTAACTGTCACCGGTGACTGTTCACTGACAACTGTCTGCACAAAATATCCCTGCACTCAGGCACAATCCACACAGGCTCCAATCCATCTGTCAGGTATGTCCCCGGTCCGTACCCATTGACCACCCCACCCCCCTCCCCTCGCCGGATCGATTCCACGGCGGGATCATCAATACAAGTTAATTAAAATCAACAGTTTGATGGGTAAATCTGTGTTCCGGTCCCTGCCTCTGGCCCGACAAATCCCGTAAACTCAGGTACAAAAACCGGCAATTCACGGCTTGCCGTTCTTGAACACAAATTCTGTGAAACTGTGCCCTGCATCTACCCCGCAAGCGCGCCTTAAATGGCGTAGAACTCACCGAAATGAATAGGCTTTCGCCTCTTTACCGGGTAGAAACTACTCTGCCGCGCAAAAATTACACGGTTATTCCCGCTCGCCATCGTCTCCAGAACCCTCCTGTTGCCTCCCATGCCTTCCGTAAGTCAATGGCCAGTCGTGGGTTATCGATTATCCACACTTGGGCGCCGGGTTTGGCACGGCCTTTGCAGATAGGAGGGCGGGCAGCGACACCGCCCTAGCTTGTGACGGCGCTCTTTTTGTGGATGAGGATATGAACCCCATGAAAACAAATGAAAAGATTTTGGCTTCCCGTTCTCGCCAGTTTGCAGTAGTTTTGCTGGCATCTGCCATCGGGCTCCCTGTTTGGGCGCAGCAGGCGCAATCGACAGGGGATTCCCAGAGCACCCCTCCAGCGGCCGTGCAGCAGCAGCCCTCCCCCGAGGCTCAGCCTCTTACACAGCCGAAGGAGGGGTTCTGGGGACACCTGAACCCGTTTGCCCGCAAAAAGTGGGTACAGAAGCGGCTTGACCCCATCAATGACCGGCTCAGTGAACTCGATCAGATCAATGCCCAGAATGCGCGTGACATCAAGGACGTAGACGCTCGTGCCCAGGCCGGAATCAGCAAGGCACAGTCCACCGCAGACGCGGCCAACCAGGCAGCACAGGCTGCCGGCAATCAGGCTCAGGCCGCGAACAATACGGCTCAGCAGGCGTCAGGCCACGTTGACCAGTTGAACACTACGGTAAGCGGCATTGACCAGTACAAGGCCATTACCGATCTCAGTGTGACCTTCCGCCCCGGCACCTCTACGCTGACGGAAGACTCCCGCCAGAAGCTCGACCAGTTGGCCGCAGGCCTCACTGGCCGTCAGGGCTACATCCTCGAGATGGAAGCGCACTCGCCCGCATCGGGCAGCGTGGGCATTCAAAGCTCCCAGCGCATGGCTGACGCGGTCAAGCGTTATCTCGTTGAAGAACACCAGATTCCCGTCTACCGGCTGCACTCGGTGGCTCTTGGCAATGCCCAGGTCACAACGGCGAGCGACGACTCGTCGAAGCCTGAGCGCATCAGAACCAGCTCCGTGCACATCCGGCTGATGGAAAACAGTTTGGCGGCCCAGGCTGCAGCGCCACCCCAAAGCGCTTCAGCTTCGACCGGTGCGGAACGGCCGTAAGTTCGCGGCCATCCTCCCCCCGAGGCTCCGTTCCTGCGCCAACGGCCACCCCGCCGTAGGCCGCCAACCAAGCTCTCGCAACGCGAGAGAACCAAGGCAACTTGGCCCCCGCTGAAAACGGGGGCCGTTTTTTTTCCTACGCTCGGATATTCTCTCTCGATCGTTCCACTTCCACCGCAGCAGACGAATTGACAGCTCGCGATGCCGCGACCTTAAATGGCGGTTGTCCGTTGCTGCTGCTGTGCGGATTCGTGTGAATCGTGGAACATAATCGGGAGAGAGTCGAATGAGCATCGATCGCCGCGAGTTTATCAAGAGCACGGCTGCATTGGCTGCCGCAGGAACCCTTGCATCGCGTGCAGCCTTTGCAGACCAGGGCCGAGGAGCGGGCTGGAAAGCCGTGCAGGAAGGACCAATGGCCTACAACCCGGCCACATGGTACAGACCCTACGCATCGCAGCTCGCACACCAGTCCAACGCGCCGATGTGGCTGCAGATCGATCTCGGCGCGCCAAACCTGATCGATGGACTGCGTCTTTATCCGGCATTCAGGCCGGGGGATCTGCATGCAAGCAGCTTCGGTTTTCCGCTGCGCTTCCGCATCGAGGCATCGGGCGCCCCGTCGTTTTCCAGCCCAACACTTCTTGTCGATCAAACGGCAGAGGATTTTGCCGATCCGAATGACGCAATCACTACATTTCACGCGCCCGCGCCGGTGAATGCACGCTACGTACGCCTCACTGCGACCCGGTTGCGTAATGGGCAGGATGGGGTTGGCTATCAGTTGGCGCTGGCTAAGTTCGAAGTGCTCTCTGCAGGCGTTGATGTAGCGGAGCATCGGCCTGCAACCGGAGATCCCACCTATGCCAACCCGAACGACTTTGCGCAGCTCACCCGCGCACCCCGGCCTATGGGCGAAGGCATCGTCACCGACAATCCATCGAACGTGATCCCTGCCGCGCAGTGGCGTCAGGTTCCCTTCGCAGTAACCATCCCTGTCTCAGGAGTGACGCCGCAGGGTGAAATCTTTCACCGCGCCATGGAGAACAACATCAACTATCTGCTCGGCTCGTTCTCCGTGGATGAGATGCTGCGCCCTTTCCGCGAGCGCGCGGGCAAACCAGTCGATGAAGGTCTCCGCAAGCCAATTCCTTTCTGGGATACTACGCTTCCCGGATCGAGTGCAGGCCGCTTTCTCATGGGAGCCGGCAACACGCTGCGCTGGATCGACCACCCCGAACTGCGTGCATCGATGAACGCTGTCGTCGACGGCATCGAGGAGTGCCGCGTGCCGAACGGATACATCATGGCCTATCCCGAAGAACTGATCCTCAAGTCAGAGCGCGGCGGTTATACGCGCTCGTGGGTAACGCACGGGCTCATCGAGGCCGGATACGCGGGCAATCCCAAGGCTTTTCCGCTGCTGCGCGGCTTTTATGACTGGTTCGACAACTGTGCCCACCTGTCTAAACTCATGCGCGGCGGCACGCAGGGCGTGCAGGGCATGATCGCCAATACGCGCATGTACTTCACTCCGGTAGGCAAGCCTGAAGATATCCAGGTGATCCAGCGCTACTACCAGGAGAACTACTGGCTCGACGGCCTCGCAAAGCGCGACACGGATATCGTCTGGCAGTATCCCTACGACCGTCCGCACAACTATCTCATCACCGATTTCGAGGCCTATCTGGACATCTACCGGGCCACAGGAGATGAGAAATATCTCCGTGCGATGGAAGGCGCATGGCAGCTCTATCACGATAACTGGGAGCACGTCGGAGGATCGATCGCCATCACCGAGTTTGGCCAGTTTCCGCCAAAATCCTATCGAATCGAAGCGCAGTTCCCGTTCTGCGAAACCGGCGAGACCTGCGGTAGCAGCTTTTGGGTAAAGTTCAATCAGCGATTCCTCGCCATGCATCCTGAAGAAGAAAAGTATGCAGCGGAGATCGAGAAATCCATCTACAACGTGGCTCTCGCCAATCAGATTGCAGACAAAGGCATCATCTACCACACGCGCCTCGCGGGCATGAAGGGTGACCTGCACGTCCCGCTCTGCACCAACTCTTGCTGCGAAGGGCAGGGAACACGCCTTATCGCTTCCATGCCTGAGTACATCTTCTCCACCGCTTCCGACGGTCTCTATGTCAACTTATTCGAGCCGGCATCGATTCAGTGGTCGCAGTCCGGCGCGAAGATGGAAGTGAGTATGTCGGGTAATTTCCCCTATAAGCCAGATATCACTCTGACGATAACAGCATCACATCCTGCACAGGCAAAGATACGCGTTCGCATTCCCTCCTGGGCTGCATCGCAGGTTGAGCTTCGGGTGAATGAGCAGACGGCGGCAACCGGAAGGCCGGGAACGTACGTAACTCTTGACCGCACTTGGTCCACCGGCGATACCATTCGCTTCACGCTGCCGATGAAATTCAAACTCACGCGCTACGAAGGCCTCGACCAGATCGAAGGTCATCACCGTTACGCGCTTGAATACGGCCCGATCCTGATGGCCCTGATCGGCTCTGACAGTGCGATGCTCAAAGCCGCTGACGCAGCGCCGGAAGCGATACTCGACCGCCTGCAGCAGGACTCGTTCCGGCCATTGCACTTCAACATCGACGGCTACGCGCAGTTCAAATACGTTCCCTACTGGCAGGTTGTCAGCGAGCCTTTCACCTGCTTCCCTGTGATAGACCACGCATAGATCGCTGCCGATTTGCAGCGCAATCAGTCGAAGCGACGTACAATGCTTCCATCGCATTCATGGAGGCATTATGCGCAGATTCCTGCTCGCCGTTCTCGCGGTCGTGTTTTCCGCAGCGCTCCTCGCTCAGGGAGCGCCGCCGCAGGGTGGCGCCGGCCAGCCTTATACAGTTGAGTACTACTACAAGGTCCAATGGGGCCATCAGCAGGAGTTTTTCGATCTCTTTCTCAAGAATCACTATCCGCTGCTTAAGAAAATCGAATCCACGGGACGCATCCTCTCGCTCAAGATCGAATCGCCCGCGTATCACACCACAGAAGATGGCCGTTGGGATTACCGCGTAACCATTGTCTACAAGAACTCGACGGTGGCCACCACCGCTAATCCCGACGAAGAAGCATTCATCAAGCAGCTATGGCCTGATCAGGATACGTACAAGAAAGAAGAGCAGCGTCGCTTCGAGATTCTGGCAGCGCATTGGGATTTGCCGGTGACGGACACAACGCCGAAGTAAGTATCAGCCAGTGGACAGGGATCGGTGAGCAGTCTGCTAGGCACCGAACCGTAGATGACTGATCACCGCTCACTGTCTTTGCCGCCACTGCCGCACAAGATCCTCGGCGGCTTGCGGCCATTCGGGGAAGTCGAACTCGAATCCTGCATCGAGCAGCTTTCCGGGAACTACGCGCCGGCTCTTGAGCACCAGTTCAGGCTCAGTGCGTAGAAAGAACATGCCGATCTTCATCAGCAGGGCAGGCGCCGGTAATCCGTTGGGCACCTCCCAGGCCTCGCGCAGCGCAGCCATGAACTCCCGGTTGGGCAGCGGATGCGGTGCGGTCATGTTGACCGGCCCATCGACCTCTTCATGTGCTATCAGGAACCTGACCGCACGCGCATAATCCTGCTCGTGCATCCACGCAACATATTGTCGTCCGTTGCCTTGTGCTCCGCCCAGGCCAAATCGCACCAGATTCGAAAGCACCGCAAACACACTGCCCGGCGTGGGGCTGAAGACGAGCGAAGTGCGCAGCGCAATCTTGCGAGTACGCGGCGTGTGCATTTCAAAGAGAGCAGCCTCCCAATCTTGCAATAACCGTACTGTCCAGGCCCATTTCTCCGGTACTCGCTGCCGTGCAGAGATCATCTCGCCTCCGCCGATCTCGCCTGTGGCTTCGTCCATGTCGCGGTCGACGGAATGGCGATAGATCGAGGCTGCAGAAGCGTTGAGCCATACCCACGGCGGATCGGCGAGCCCCGCAATCACGTGGCCCAGCAAGCGCGTAGGCCCGATGCGCGAGTCATGGAGCGCTTTCCGGTTTTTGGCGGTATAGCGGCAGTTGATATTTCTACCTGAGAGATGAATGCAGACATCGGCGCCCTCGAGCGTCTCGACCCACGGGCCAATGCGCTTTCCATCCCAGTGCACGGTCTGCCACGGCGCGCTGTAGGGGCTGCGTGTGAGCACGGTCACGAAATGGCCGCACTCCTGAAAGTACTGCGCCAGCACGCGGCCTACCTGGCCGCTGCCACCGGGAATAACGATGCGCAGACGCCGTCCGCTGAATGGTGAAAGATCCCCCATGCGTCCAGCGTATCGTGTTCTACCGCTGCGGAGGATAGGGGTAGCCGCCGGCCATCCAGCGGCGGTACCGGTAAGCGCGTAACTCGTGCACAATTACCCACACAATGAGAAAGATGACGATGAGAGGCCCGTAGAGGACGAAGCCCGGAATGCCGACGCGGTCTCCGCCAACGGTGGCTGAACCCGGCGCCCGGACAGAGCCGAAGATGCACACAAGATCCTTGGCTACGTGCACATTTTCACCCAGCCGCACGCCACCAAAGAAGCTCACCATATCGTCGCCAATTGAGGAGTTGTCCTCTGCCGTGATATGGCCGAAGAAGTTCACCACGTCGTGGTGAGCCTGGCCATTGATGTGTACATCGCCGAAGAAGACTACGACATCGCCCAGAGCCTGGCCATCCATGCGCACGTTGCAGAAAAAGCAAACCACGTCATGAACCGGGGTATCGGGTGTGACATTGATGTCGTGGAAGAACTGCACCGCGTCCTCATCGGCGCGCACTGGCGTGGCTGCAGCGGCAAGTGCGGCAGCCACCAGAAATACCCCGAGAATGCGTCGAATTCCCGGCATCATAACCCGCTATACGTGGGTGGCGTGCGGTCAGTTCCCAGAAAAGATCAGAACTGGAACCGCATTGCCAGTTGAATGCGTCGTGCAGGCGCTGCGGATGTAATCTGCCCGAACTGCGGCGAGGTCTCCACGGTGTCGATGCCCGAGCCGTTCACGTGGTTGAGTACGTTGAACGAACTCGCAGAGAAGCCCAGTCGCGGAGCCTCGTCTGATTTGTCAGCTGTGATGGCGAAGTCATGACCCCAGCGGAGGTCCAGGTCCACATAATCGGGGCCGATCTCGGAGTTGCGGCCAATGCCGTCAGGCCGGGTGTTGAAGAGGCCGTCGCCGTAGTAGTCGGTGCCGGTCAGCACTGTCCATGGTGAGCCGCTGTTGGCAAAGATGCCGGCGGCCAGATTAAGCAGGCTCTTCCGCTGAAACATGGCGTACATGCCGAGCCGCTGCGCGCGGTCATAGCCAGAATTTGACCACTCGTTGCCGGGATCATATTGGTTTTCCGGGTACCAGCCAATCCCGCCCGTATTCGACTCGTAGTGGGACCAGGTGTATCGGCCAAAGCCTGTAAAGTACTTGTTCCACATGCCACGATAAGAAATGTCGAGGCCTGTGCCGGTGTAGAAGGCAGCGGGCTGCATCTGCCGGATGCGGCCAAAATCGGGATCGGGCCTTTCGGTATACCCGGATTCAGATGTAGGAGCGTTAATGTCAACCGAGCGAAACATGTCGATTCCGCGCATCTGGTAGACGCTGACAATACCCGTGGCGCGCTCACCAAGTGCGCGCTCGACTGAGAGGCCATAGTGGAGCTGGTAGGGAATCTTGGCATCCGGTTCGAGCTCGGCAAGGGCCGGCGGCTGCTCGGTGAGAGCAACGCAGTTGGTAATGGGCACGCAGCCGGTTTCGGGCAGTGTGGCAGGATTGAGCGAGAGAATCACTGACCGGCGTCGTGCCGCCTCGTAGCGAACGAGATCGAGCAACGGACCACCGCCGAAGCGGTCGTAATAGACGCCGCCTCCGCCGCGCATGATTGTCTTCGACTGTGGGTCAAGCACCCAGGCGAATGAGAGTCGTGGAGAGAAACCAAGACGCCGATTGGCAAGGAAGTTTTGCCAGTCGTAGCGCAGTCCAGGCATAATGGCGAACCGCTCGTTCACTTTGAACTGGTCCTGAATGAACGCGCCCATCTCCTGCTGGTGGTAGATAAAGTGTGTATCTCCGGTGTTCTCTGAGAATCCCGAGGGCAGGCCGCTGGCATAGTTATCCAGTGCGGATGCGAGCACGGTTACGCCGTCCGCGGCAAGCGTGGGTGCAAAGGTATAAGAGCCAAGCTGGTTAGTCTCGTCGTCGAAGGCGCGGCGGCTGATGTGTGGAATGCCGATGCCGAATTTGACCAGGTTGCGGCCATGGGTCCAGGTAACGATGTCGGACAGGCGGGCATTGTACTCAGTGCCGAACGAGTCAGCCTGCGCCGAGCCGCCGGAAAAATCTCCGGAAATGTTGATGTGCGGGGCCTCTACTGCATTCTGGTTGCGATTTGACCAGTGCTCGCCCACGAGCGAGACCTGGTTGAGCAGGCTGGCTGAGAGTGCCGAGTCCGCGTGCGCAATCAAGTCATCTTCGTGGTAGCCGTTATTGTATCCGGCCTCGGCAAGCGTCTGCCCACCTACGCCCTGGTTTCGCGCGGTTGAATCCTGATAGCTGTACTGCACGTATGCAGAGCTCATACCGAACTGGTGCGCGGCACGGAGACTGAACTCGGTGTCACGCGTTGGAGCCGGAACGTTGGCCTGAAATGCCCCTGATGGATTAGCCGTTGTAGGCTCGATGGTTGCGCTTACCACCGAGTCCCTGTCTTCTTCTGCACGGTTAAAAGAAACCAGAAAGCTCGAGTCTTTGGCGTGTGGAATGGGGCCGGTTGCACTGCCTTCATAAATGCGCCGTTGCTCGAAGGGTTTGGAGGGAGCAAGGGCGTTCTGCGCATTCAGCGCCGAGTCGCGGAAGTAGAAATTCAATTCACCGTGAAAGTTCTGTGCGGCAGATTTGGTGATGATTTCCATCTGCCCGCGGCCGGGGTAGTAGTAGCGTGCCGAGTAGGGGTCCTGGTTGATCTGGACCTCCTGCACTGCTGATGCCGAAACGGTGACCCGATTAGCCTCTACGCCGTCCACCATCAGGCCGCTGCCGCCGGTTGAGGCCACATCTGAGTCAAGAAACGCTCCCATTGCGGAGGAGAAATCGTTGTCAAAGATAGGCAGCGACTTCAGGTCTTGCGCAGTCATCACCGATGCGTCGTGATTATCGTCGGTTGCAGTCAGGTCCTGGCTGTTGTCTGCGTTGACTGTGACGTTGGTTGCAGCTGGTGCGATGGGAAGCGCGATATGCACAGGGGCAGCCAGTTTCACTGCCGCCTGGCTCGCTATCGCGTATGCAGCTGAAGCCACAATCGATACCTGCGTTGTTACTGTTTTGAATCCCGGCTCGGAGACCACCAGCGTGTACGTGCCTCCATGAGGCGCTACCACCAGGAAGCTGCCATCGGCGCCGGACTGGAATTTTCCGTCGACCGTCCCGTTGGCTTCCACAAGGTCGATTTCGGCGTTGGGAATGATGGCGCCGGTCGTGTCGGCAACAACACCGCGCAGCGTTGGGCCTGGCGATGGCGGCTGAACCGATGAGTGGCAGGCGAAAGCAACGGCAGGAGCGAACGCAAGAACAGCCAAGGCAAGAGAACGCATGGAAAACCTCAGGCAACAGCTATAAAAATGAACAGTTCGGACGAGATCGACTGCATCGGCGGGCTCGTGGCTGCTGCTGGTCCCGTCTCAAGACGCAGGTTTCTGCAATAACGTTGTCAGCTGCCTCCAAACAACGTTGCAGCCCGAGCGTTAAGCGCTTTTGGGCCGCATCCCGATTTTCGCAGGAGTGAGCGCCCAAGTCCAGCCTGACGAAGCAACGGATGCGGGTCCGACACAGGAAATTAACAGGCCGGAAGCTGCTATCAATGGGGTCGGTTAGCGGGCGTTGCTGGTTGCTGACAGTGCCGCATCGTCATTTCTCGCGGGACTGAGCGCTTCCAGCCAGTCCGCGGCACGGTCGACCAGGATATCCGGTGGAGTATCCATCAACGTCTGCGGGCCGAACCCGAAGGCGCATCCCACAGCCCACGCACTGGCATTGCGCGCAGTCATCATATCGACCTGGCTGTCACCAATCATGGCCGTCTCTTCCGGCGTTGCGCCGGTTTCTTCCATCAATTTGCGCAGGCCCATGGGATCAGGCTTTTTGGCAGGAAAGCTGTCGCCGCCATAAATATAGGGAAAGAAGCCGGCAAGTCCGAGACCCTCACAGATGCCGCGCGCAGGCCGCACCGGCTTGTTGGTGAGTACGGCCATGGTGCGCCTTGTACCGCTCGGGTCCTCATGCAGAGCGTGGAGAGCCTTGAGCGTTTCAAGCACTCCTTCGTATGCGTACGTAAAATCGAGCTTGTGCTCGCGATAATACTGCAGAAAGAACTGGTAGGCCTTGTCGAGGAGTTCGGGATCCACCTCTCCGAGGTTCAGATTGCTCGACATTGCAAGCGACCGGCGCACGAGCATCGGCGCGCCATTGCCCACAAAGCTTGCAATCGCCGGATCGGGCAGCGGCTCGTGGCTGAATTGCTGCAGCGTCGCGTTGACGCTGTTGCACAAATCCTGCGCGGAGTCGATCAACGTCCCGTCCAGATCGAAGACCAGCAGCTTGAGCTGCTCCACAGGAATCTCTCGAAAGACTCGAACCATGTCTCTAGTCTAATCGGACCAGCAGGTGCCGGGACCTGCCTGATTCGCGTGTCATTTGGGACAGGATGCGGCTCAGTGAACCAGATAGGTATCCAGATGATTCGTATCGGTCAGATAAACTCGTCACACAAACCCTGTAAAGGAGTTCCGCGTCTTGAAGAAAATTTCGGCCCTTGTTGCTCTAATCTTCGCCATTGCACTGATCTTCTATTCGTTCCATGTGCAGACGCAGGCGCAACGCAGTGTCAGCTTTGATGCGCGGGCCGAGCAGATTCCGAATCTTGACGCGCACATCACTGAACTGAAGCAGTACCACGACTGCACCTGCGCATGTGGCTGCTATACACATGATCTCGATATGCAGGCCGATCGCGCCATCGACTTTCTCGATCATCGTGTGGCCCACCGCAAATCGAATGAAAAGCTTGCTGTAGTTCTCGACATTGACGAAACCTCGCTTTCGAACTACCAGGAGATGCAAAGCTCGCACTTCGTCTTCGATCCAAAGGTCTTCGATGCCTGGGTGAACACCGCGGCCGCGCCTGCAATTCCTGGCACACTGCGATTGGACAAGGAGGCCCAGCGGCTCGGCGTAGATGTGTTCTTCATCACAGGCCGGGATGACTCCGAGCGCGCGGCTACCGAGCGCGATCTGCTCGCACAGGGGTACGTCTGGAAACAACTCGCACTTCGTCCCGCATCAACCAGCTCGGAGACAACTGTCGAATACAAATCCGGTGCACGCGCGCAGATCGCAGCTCAGGGCTACACGATCGTGCTCAATGTCGGTGACCAGTGGAGCGATCTTAACGGGACTTCCAAGGCCGAGTTCAGCGTGAAATATCCGAACCCGTATTACCTGATTCCCTGATAAATTGGCCGCTATGCTCAGTTAATCCTGATCGAGCCTGATCCCGTCTCCACGCGCACCGTTGGTCCACCACCGTGGACGCGGCCTGTGACATGGTGCTTGTCCGAACCGAGATGCCCCGTAATCTCAGGTTCGCAGTGGATGCTGCCCGACCCTGTGGAGGCATCAAGATCGAAGGCTGCGCCGTTCGTCCACAGCTCAATGCCTCCCGATCCGGTTTCGAGGTGCCATGGGCCGACGGGTACTCCTTCTACTTTGATGCTGCCCGAGCCTGTAGTTGCCCTGAGCGGGCCATGCAGGCCGTGAAGCTCTATGGAGCCTGAGCCTGTTTCAGCCTTCACATCGCCGCTCCCACTCCCATCGGCATAGATGCTGCCCGATCCTGTGCTAACCGAGTAGCCGCCCTGGAGTCCGGTAGCGTGAATGCTGCCTGATCCCGTGCTCAGCTTGGCATCAGCGCCAACACCATCGTCGTTGATGCTGCCCGAACCGGAAGCCGCATCCAAAAAGGAATTGGCGGGAGCTTGTATCTCATAGTCGATGCTAATGTTGTGCAGATTCTGGTGCCGCTCTCCAATGCGCACGATGTTACCTGTCTGTTCGATCGGAGGGTGCGCTGCAATTTCGCTCACCTTGGCGTCGTTGCTTCCCCAGTTCGACCGGACGCGCCCGAAGATGTGCACTCGCCCGGCAGATCCCTGGGTCAGGCGAATCGTTCCCGAGCCCGTAGCCACTGTTAACTGCACCCTGCCGTTAACCGCCAGATCGCGCTCGAAGGTGGCCTCCGAGCCTCGCGCCGGATTCGCCATCGCCAGCGCCGCCACTGCAATTCCGATTGCCGCAAAGATCTGTTTCATAGCACAGCACTCCCTATCTTTCTTCCCATACGATTATCTCGGGATTGGGGTTCCACGCGTTATCCGATTTATTTGCCCTTAGCCAGCACCAGCCTCGCAGTCTGCGGCGGCTCCTCTAAGATGCTATCCTCTCCCCCAGATGCACGGTCTTCCACTTCTCAAATCGGTTGCAGTGGCCATGCTGATTCTGGCCAATGCCTTTTTCGTGGCCGCCGAGTTCGCGCTGGTCTCCATCCGAGATACTCGCATTGAGCAGCTTCTCGATGCCCAGGTTCCCGGAGCCCGTGCCGTAAGACGGTTGCAGCTTGGCATTGACGATCTGCTGCCTGCCGTGCAGCTTGGCGTAACACTTTGTTCGCTCGCTTTGGGATGGGTAGGCGAGCCGCTTGTCTCCGCGCTTCTGCAGCCGTGGCTGGGAGTGCTGCCGCACTCCGCTGTTTACGCGCACGTTGTTGCCGTAGTGCTCGGTTTTGCGTTGATTACCTACTTTGACGTAGTTGTGGGCGAACTAGTGCCTAAGTCGCTGGCGCTTCGGCGCGCTGAAGCTCTTGCCATTGCAGTCGCGCCACCCATGCTGATTTTCATGGCAGTCGTCCGGCCTGCGGTCCGGTTGTTGCGCGGCTCTGCCGCCATCGTGCTGCGAGGTTTCGATGTGCCAATGAACGAGCGCGCTGCCGTTCATTCAGCCGAGGAACTTAAGTTAATCGCCACGGCCGCACGGCGTCTTGGGCTGCTGCCTCAGTTTCAGGAGACGGTCATACATCGCGCCGTTGAGCTGGACGACGTACCCGTGCGCGAAATAATGACGCCGCGTCAGAAGATATTTTCGCTGCCTTCGAATCTTACGCTCGAAGACGCGTGCGCACGAGTGATGGCGCGCCATTACTCGCGTATTCCTGTTTACGACGAGACACGCGGGCCGGAACACATAGTTGGCGTTGTATATGCACGCGATCTGGCCCGGCTGCTCTACTTCCGCACCTCTTCCAGCTCGCCGCAGCCTGAGCTGCGCCTGGCGCAGATTGCACGTGAGGTGCTCGTTGTGCCTGAAACCAAGTCAGTTCTTGATCTCATTCGCGACCTTCAGCAACGGCGGCGGCATCTGGCTGTGGCGGTTGACGAATATGGGTCGATAGTGGGGCTGGTCACCGCTGAGGATGCAATAGAACAACTCACGGGTGAACTTCAGGATGAGTTCGACTCTCCGTCTCGTCCGGTATTCACCACCGCGGGCGGTACCGTGCTGATGGAAGGCGGTGTGAACCTGCGAGATCTGGAAACCCAGATGCAATGGAAACTTCCGCGTGATGGAGGTGTGGAGACGCTGGCCGGCTTTCTGCTTTATCGCTTGGGACACATTCCGCAGCCCGGTGAGTCGATCGTCTTTGAAGACCGCCGGTTCACAGTTGTTGAGATGGATGCGCGGCGCATCGCCAGGATTCGCATTGAACCCATCGAGCCCGAGGCTTCGCCGGCGAGTTAACCGAACTCATTAGGTTTGAGAGCCATTGCCGAAGATCTCATGTAGTCTGCGCGTGATCGATGATGGCGATACTCAGGCGCTGGCGTCTTCCTGCGAGTGTTCTCACATACAAACAGGTATTCCGGAAGAGCGTTACGCGCTTCGCTATACTGGCGCGGGCAGAAAATTTGCTCTAACCTCAGCGCTAAACGCGCGAGGTTATGCGCTCAAAGATTTTGCATATATCCGGAGACATTGAATCAGCATGAAACGCCGTACATTTCTGTTTGAGGCGGGCGCAGGCATCGCGGCCGCTTCGTTGACTGCACTTGGCCAGCACTCAGGCTCCTCTCACTCGACATCGCAGCCTGCTGCCGGGCCGCATCGTATGATCGTGCATCCCGGCATTCTGCAAACGCAGGCCGATCTCGATTTCATGAAAGCGAAGATCCATGCAGGAGAAGATCCATGGAAGTCGGCATGGGATCACTGGGGTGCTGAGCCCGTTTCGTCACTCGACTTCAAGCCAAAGCCCTTTGCTCACATCGTTCGCGGCGCCTATGGCGCGGGCCAGAAGGGTGGTGCCGAGCTTT
This sequence comes from Occallatibacter sp., assembly GCA_035546015.1. Classification (GTDB taxonomy): domain Bacteria; phylum Acidobacteriota; class Terriglobia; order Terriglobales; family Acidobacteriaceae; genus Telmatobacter. The sequence continues at coordinate 9,328 of DASZXD010000153.1, read as the reverse complement.
CGGCGAGTGCCGCGGCCGCTGCGAGCCACGTGAATCAATGGGTAGTGACCGGCGAAGTGGCGCATGCGCGCAAAGTCATCGAAATATTCGATGCATGGTCTTCCACGCTGGCGGATTTCAGCGAGAATGACGCGATGCTGCTGGCTGCATGGACAGGCGGCGAATTCGCCAACGCAGCAGAGATTCTACGCGCCACGTATACGGGCTGGAGCAGGGAGTCGCTCAATCAGTTCAAGCGCATGCTGCTCACCGTCTATGTGCCGCTGCTGCGCATGTACTATCCGGAGGCCAACGGCAACTGGGACGCGGCGATCATGTTTACGCTGCTGGCCATCGGCATTTTTTGTGAAGATCGCCAGTTGATGGAATCGGTCTACGTACACTTTCGCACAGGCCAGGTAAACAGCGGTATCACGCGCTATGTGTATCCCAGCGGCCAGTGCGAGGAGACGACTCGCGACCAGGGACATGTGCAGTTGGGCCTCGGCTACTTTGCGCGTACGGCCATTGCCGCGTGGAACCAGGGGGTCGATCTTTTTGCCGAGGCCGACAACCGGCTTGCACTTGGCTTCGAGTACACATCCAGGTTGTTGCTGGGCGAAGCCGTGCCTGTTTACGGAACCATCGTCGATCATGGCAGCCGTTTCAGCGATGTGTATGAGGGCATTCTGCAACACTATCGCTACGTGAAGCACATCGATATGACGTATACCGAGAAGGCCGCGCTCCGTGCGCGAGAACGCTCGCATGGAGTCGTAACCTTCTTCCGCGGTCCGCAGGGCAATGAACCGGATATGCTGCACGCCGCACCCGAGCCGTCGAAAATCGCGACACTGGCGGGTGCACAGTCCAAACCAACTGCCTCTGTGCCGACATCTGCTATCTCAATCACGCCGGGTGATTCGATTCAGGATGCGCTGGACAAACTGGCCGGGCGCGGCGGCACGTTGAGTCTTGCTGCAGGTCTTTACACGCTGCCTGCGACTCTGCGTTTGCCCAGTAATGTGACCATTGCCGGCACGGGACTCGATTGCGAACTCTTCCTCGATCCCGATGCCAAGAACTTTGAGGCTGCCATCACCAATGCTGCTGCAGACCTGCACGATGTTGTGCTGCGCGATCTCGTCATTGAAGGTGGACAGGCAGCACATGCGCCGCGCGATCCAAACTCCGATGTGCAGCACCGCAGATCTAACCGCGGGCCCATCCGCTTCGGCATCGTGTTTCTGGCGGACGCAGGCACAACGATTCGTAATATCCGCCTGGAGCATGTGACGGTGCGCAACTGCACTGCGAGCGCCGTAGAATTTTTCGGTGCGGAGCATGTTGATGTGGCGGACTGCGATTTTTCTGCAAGCGGCGGTGAAGTTCCGCCGGGCCCCGGCAAAAATCACAACCTCAAGCTCAATCATGTCTCGCACGTGACCGTTACCGGTTCGCGGCTGGCAGACTGCATGTGGGGCAGCGGGATTTTTCTGAGTTTTGGGCAGGATGTCACGATTCGCGAATGCGAGCTTACGCGCAATCAGATTGATGGCATCACTATCGCCGAATCCAGCCAGGTAACCGTAGACTCGTGTCTCGCCGAGGGCAACTCCGGCCGCGGCATTGTCCAGCAGGCATGGATGGAACCTAACAGATTGGTTGTGTTGCGTAACAATACGGAGAGGAACAACGCGAATGCCGTATAACTGCCGGGTGCCGTGAAAAAAATTGGCCGGTAGCCGCCCAAACCAACGAAAACCGCTCCTCCACATCTTTACTGAGGCCCTGTTGCCTCATAAGCGCTATACTTTTCGCAAATGCCGAAGCCTCATTCTTGCGACGGATCTGCGACGTGAGCCCGTGGATTCGTCGAAGGCGCTGTCCGGAAAGTGCGAGCCACAGGGAATCTGCCCGGCTCGATGCGGACCTTTATTTGGGGCTCACAAGACGAAACCGTCAGGAGGAAGACCAATGACGGATAGGATTAAAGAGAATGCTCATCGCGCACTAGGAAAAGGTATCAAGGTCGAAGACCACCTGCTCTCTTCTTTGGGGCCTATTTATCTCGGCAAAGACTGCCAGTACGACTGCGAACTCCGGCACCTGCAGATTGAACTCGTCAAGCTCCAGGAGTGGATTCGTCACAACGGCCTGCGCGTCGTCGTGCTTTTTGAGGGCCGTGACGCCGCGGGCAAAGGCGGCGCCATCAAGCGAATTACGGAATCCCTCAACCCGCGTATCTGTCGTGTCGTCGCCCTTGGCATGCCCACAGAGCGCGAGAAAACACAGTGGTACTTCCAACGCTACGTCGCGCATCTGCCCGCTGCGGGAGAAATGGTCCTCTTCGATCGCAGCTGGTACAACCGTACCGGCGTTGAACGCGTCATGGGCTTCTGCACCGAACAGCAGTATCAGGAGTTCATGCAGAGCTGCCCTGAGTTCGAACGCATGTTAGTCCGTTCTGGAATTATTCTCATCAAATACTGGTTTTCAGTGAGCGATGAGGAGCAGGAACGCCGTTTCCAGGACCGTATGGAAGATCCAACCAAGCGCTGGAAGCTCAGCCCTATGGATCTCGAATCCCGGAAGCACTGGGGCGACTACTCGCGCGCCAAAGACGAGATGTTTGCGGTGACCGATACCAAGCAGGTTCCCTGGTACGTTGTGAACGCCGAAAACAAGAAATGCGCGCGTCTCAACGTGATTCGCCACCTGCTTACGATGATTTCTTACCGCGATCTTACGCCCGAACCGCTGAAGCTGCCTCCGCTTGGCAAATCAAAATACGTGCGGCCGCCTATCCAGGAGCAGAATTTTATTCCTGAGGTTTACCGGTAGTATTGAACGGCAGAACAGTACCTTCATCAGGGATGAGCCCGTAACACCTTTCTACGGCGAACGGCGATACAACGCGGAAGACCTCGCCGGTCATCCCTGGACTTTTCGCAGTCCGTGGCTGGCAAAGTACCCGAGGAGTGGAGCGGCACGCCGGTTGATCTTTAGTGCTCATAAAAAGCACACTGCTGCTGGATCGCCCAATCTCTGATTTATTGTGGTATTCGAGCCATGAAGCAGACCCTTACCCGCCTTTTTCTTACTCTGCCGGTCGTCTGGCTCGTGGTTTCGCTCGTCTTTCTGCTCATTCATCTTGTTCCTGGCGATCCCGTCCTGCAGATGCTCGGTGAGGGCGCAACGGCCGCAGATGTGACGGCGCTGCGCCATCAGTACGGCCTGGATCAGCCGCTCTGGATGCAGTACGTCCATTATTGGGCGGGTGTTGTGCACGGCAACCTCGGAGCTTCTATCCGGCTGCATGATTCAGTGACCCATCTGATTCTCGAACGCTACCCGTACACGCTTGCGCTCACGATTGCTGCCTTGGTTCTGGCGCTAGTGCTTGCATTGCCTGCAGGGATTCTGGCAGCACTTCGTCGCGGACGTACGCTTGATCAGTCGCTCTCTGTCGTTAGTCTCTTTGGACTGTCGGTTCCGGGCATCGCGCTCGGGCCTGTGCTGATTCTGATATTTTCCATCGGCCTCGGATGGACGCCAGTGTCCGGCGCAAACAGCGGCGGTTCCACGTCGATCGGATGGAACTACCTCGTCCTTCCTGCTATCACGATGGGCGCATCGCTGGCTGCGATCCTCACACGCATGGTGCGCACAGCGATGCTGGAAGAGCTAGGGCAGGACTACATTCGCACTGCGCGATCCAAAGGATTGAGTGAAACGGCCGTCGTATGGTGCCACGCGCTGCCCAACGCGCTCATTCCCATTGTTACCGTCGTTGGGCTCCAGTTTGGCGCGTTGCTGGCCGGAGCCATCGTCACCGAAAAGATCTTCAGCTGGCCAGGTCTGGGCCGGCTTGTTGTTGATGCCATTTCAAACCGCGATTACGCGCTGGTGCAGGGTTGCCTGCTCGCCATCGGACTGACATACGTGCTGGTGAACTTCCTGACCGATGTGGCGTATCGATGGATCAATCCACGGATGCGCGGGTGACGAAAAATTCAAGAGATATTTAGTGTGATAATCTCCGGCTTCAGTTCATCGTCAGGATTTACAGTGAGCAAACCCACCGTTACCGGCAGCTCAAACCTTCGCGGTCCGCATGAGCCGGGGTTGAAGTAGAGCACGCCCTTTTTCGTGTGGTAGTTCGGCACATGCGTGTGCCCATAGAGCACTGCGGAAAACTTGCCCGCGGCAGGGTCGAGATGCAGCGTCTTCAAATCATGAAGCATGTAGATGTAGTGGCCTTCGATCAGCACCACATCTGTCTCCGGCAGTCTGCCGCATGCGCCTTCACGATCGATATTGCCGCGGATTGCCGTCACCGGCGCAATCTTCTCGAGCTCGTCGAGAATCGAAGGTTTACCTACATCGCCCAGATGCAGAATACGCTCCACCCCCTTAAGCGCCAGTGCAACTTCAGGCCGCAACAGTCCGTGCGTATCGCTGATGACGCCGATCTTCACAACCCAAGCTCCAGACGCGTGCGCGGGTCGAGTTCGTCACGCAGCGCATCGCCAAGAAAGTTAAAGCCCAGCACGGCACCCGCGACCGCTGCGGCGGGAAACAGCACCAGATGCGGCGAGTCGAACAGATGGAGCCGTGCGTCGTTAAGCATGGCGCCCCAGCTAGGTGTGGGCGCGGGAATGCCGAGCCCGAGAAACGAGAGAGTCGCTTCAGCCAGGATGACTCCAGCCATTCCGATAGCTGCCTGCACCAGTACAGGCTGAACAATGTTGGGTAGTATGTGACGGAAGAAGATACGCATGCCGCCGGCGCCGAGTGCGCGTGCAGCATCTACATATTCGCGCTCGCGCACGGCCATCACCTGCGCACGCACCAACCGCGCATAGCCGGCCCATCCGCCGATGGCTAGTGCGAGGACAAGATTGATGAATCCCGGCCCGAGGAATGCGGCGAAGGCAATCGCAAGCAGAATGCCCGGCAGCGCTTGAAATGTATTCATCGCAAAGGTGGTCAGTGCCGTGTCGACCCATCCGCCGAGATAGCCAGCCAGACCGCCGATGGCCAGCCCCAGGGCGAGAGACGCAGTAACCACACTCACAGACACAGCCAGTGAAAGCCGCGCGCCCCACAATAAGCGCGCCAGCGTGTCGCGGCCCAGCTCATCTGTGCCAGCCCAGTGCACCATCGAAGGGCCTTCGAGCCTGTGCGCCAGATCGATGGAGGCGGGATTATACGGCGCAAGCCACGGCGCAGCCAACCCACACACAACGAAGCCAGCCAGCAAAACCACTCCGGCAGCAGCCAGAGGCTGTCGACGGACCCGTCTGCCGGCACTCACAAGCAATTTGGAACCCGGAAAAAACATCACACTGAAAAAGAATACAGCGACACATACGGCCAGTTCGGGTCTAAATCGATATGAGGTACACTTGCCGCGTTTTCATTGTCAATCTGGCGCTAGCCACCGCGTCGCTTGCAGCAGTTGCTCAGTCGCAGATGTACGCACCCGGAAAACAGCAGAGCATGCCTGACCTGCGCTCGCAAGCCGAGCAGTTATTTGCCCTCGCTAACCAGGCGCGCGCTCAAGCCGGCGCGGGCCGCCTGCAATGGGACCCGGCTCTGGCTGAAGCGGCGCTGTATCATTGCCGCCGCATGGCTTATGAAGGACCCATTGCGCACCGTTATGGCGGCGAGCCTGATCTGGCTGCCCGCGCTTCTCAGGCCGGAGCGCGTTTTGGGCTTATCGAGGAGAACGTGGCGATTGGCCCTTCGGCCGAGGGAATTCACGAAGAATGGATGAACTCGCCAGGACATCGCAGCAATTTGCTTAACCCCGAGGTCGATCGAGTTGGTATCGCAGTTGTGGCCAGCCGCGGAGTGCTCTACGCAGTTGCGGATTACTCGCACGGTGTGGCCGCGCTCTCTGCATCGCAGATTGAGGCACGTGTGGCTGGCCTTGTTCGCCCAAGCGGCGTGAGAATCCTTGAGGACCCGGCGCTGGCGCGGGCCGCCTGCGCAACCAACTCAGGCATGCCGCGAGCTGCGGGTGGTCCGCAGCCTCGGTTTATTATGCGCTGGCAGGATGCTGATCTCGCGCGTTTGCCGCAGGCGCTAGTTGACCGGCTCAGCTCAGGCAATTACACCGAGGCCTCGATTGGCAGTTGTCCCGCACAGGGTGGGCAAAGCGCTTTTGCGGCTTATCGCATTGCTGTGCTGCTTTATTAGCCGAAGTCTTGGTGTTCTTTCCAGAGCTCAGCCCATGGTTGTCGCGGAGGACCGCAGACAAAGATATCGGGATGAAAGCGGCTCTCTTCATTGCGCACGCCGTCGGCATTGCCGTTGTGCCCGGCAAGCCGACAGCCTGTGAAGATGGAATCGGCCTCCTGTTTGCTAAGGCCAAGAACAATGAGCGTGGTAGGCGGCGCAGCGGGATAGCCGCGCAGCCATTCTGAGTTGGTTGTGCCTATAGGCATAGGCAGCGCGTAAGCGCGGCCGAGTATCTCGATGGCGCCATACTCCCCATAGTTGGCCGTGGTGATTCCCAGATGGGCCTGTTGATCCGGCGGCAGCGAGTCACGAATATCGGCGACGGTTTTTACCAGCTCGTTCCAGCCGAACTCCTCACGTAGATCGCCATTGTTTTTTAGTGCAAACTGCTTGAGCGGCCCGCTCGATGCAAGTGGAAGAATGATCGCGCAGACATATGCGCTGACGAATGCGAAAGCTGCAATATAGAGGCCCGAGATGACGCGCCGACCAATCGCAGGTAAGGACTGCAGCCAGCGAACACTCATCACTGCGCCCATGGCCATCAGCATCGGATAAGCGCCTGCGGTGTAGTAGCCCCGGCCCTTGGCAAGGAAGAACAGCGCCACAGGTACGAGAAACATGATTGCCAGCATCCTGAAGCGCTTGTCGCGCAGAAAGCCGATCAGGCCCACAATACCGAGCGGCGTAACTGCCAGATTGATACAGATGAGCACCTGGTCTTTCAGAAAGCCGCTTGCGCGGCCCTCGCCTACATCGCGCGCGTGGATGTGCTGCAAAAAGCGATACGAGATGAAGTCGTGCTGCACCAGCCACACAATATTCGGCAGAAATATCAGCAGCGCCAGCGCAATTCCGCCCCAGAACCATCCGCTCTTTGCAAACTTCCGCGCCTGCGTGAGTGCTATGCCAGCCAGAATCCCTGCGATATAAAATACAATCGAATATTTTGTCAGCAGGCCTAACCCTACGGCTGCGCCAATTGCAATCCACCATCGTGTGTCGTCTGACGTCAAAAGCCGGATCGCGAAATAGGCAATCAGAATCCACCACAGGTAGTCGAACGATGTGTACTGAAACTCGGTGCCTTCAAACAATGAGAGCGGCGAGAACGCTACGGCCAGTGCAGCAGCGGCTTGTGCGACCCGTCCGCCGCCCAGTTCGCGCGCCATCAGACCTGTGACGAAGATTGCAGTTGCCTGTGCAAGCACTGCAAACATCCGCAGACCTACCATCGAAAGCCCGAAGCCGGCCAGCAAAATATGTTCGAGAAACGGCGTAAGCGGCGGATACGCGACAAATCCCCAGTCGAGGTGGCGCGCGTCGCTTAGGAACTGCAGCTCGTCGCGATGAAAACCGTAGCGATTATTCGTGAGCAGGTGGATCAATGCGATTGTTGCCGCAATCGCCAGCAGAACAGCGGTATCCGCTCGACGTGCGGCACGTTCTGGGAGCGCATCCCGCATGACCGCAACTGTCGTATCTGCCTGCGCCATTCTCCGCCTCCGCTGCTTGATGGTTACGCACGCACCTCGGCTTCGGTTCCCAAGCGCCGCTCGAGCGCCGATGGTACGCGCACAGAGGCCATGCCTGCCGCTGTTGCAGCCTGAATGCCAAGCGCCGTGTCTTCAAAGACCAGGCAATCCGCCGGCGCCACACCCAGCCGTTCCGCTGCCATCAGAAACGCATCCGGCGCAGGCTTGCTCCGGGCATAATCGTCTGCGCCGACAATCGTGTCGAACCGGTCAAGCAGGCCAAGCGTCGTGAGCGAGTTTATCACCGACTCGCGGCTGCTGCCCGAAACCACTGCCAACGGAATCAGCCCGTACTGTGCTTCGATCTGTTCCAGTACTTCGGGCACAGCCTTCAAATTGAGCAGTTGCTCATAATAAAGGTTCTCCTTGCGTATGCCGACCTCTTCGACCGGCATATTAAGCTCTTGGATGTGGTTCAATGTTGAGATGATCTCGTGAACCGGCTTTCCGCCCCACTCGTAAAACAGAGCCTCATCAAACTCGCAGCCCCACTCGTTCAACGCTGTTTTCCACGCAATATAGTGCAGCGGCATCGAGTCGGCAATTGTGCCGTCGCAGTCGAATAGGTATGCGCGAAATGCGCCTTGGGGGATGTTCAACTTCATGAGCAAGGGTGTCCCTTTCGAATCGATGTAGTAATGCGAAAGCGGGGGAGGGATAGTTCTCGCGTGAATGAGCGCGCCGTCAGGAATGCTGAAGCTTATTGAAGTGTTGCATTCTGCGCCAGCCGCGGGCCGTCATGTGTTGCAGGGGCAGCGCAACCACCCTCGCCGGGTTTGGTGGGCTCCATCTTGAGCGCGTTGTTGAACCGGTTGAAGTAGTTGAAGAGCCCAATCGCGCACAACAGTTCCACAATCTCTCCCTCGGAGTAAAAATTGCGTAACTCAGCGAACTGCTCGTCGCTAACAGTATGCGCGTCGCGCGTTACCGTCTCAGCCAGCCGCAGCGCGGCCTTCTCCGCCGGCGTAAAATCAGCACGCTCGCGCCAGTCTGCCAGATGCGAAAGCTGATCGTCAGTCCATCCCAAATTTCGCGCCAGGATGGTATGGCTCGCCAGACAATAGGGCGTGTCGTTCACCTGGCTGGTCCGTACGATAATCAGCTCCTTCAATTTGGTTGAGACTGTACCGGTATTGAGCACAGCGGCAAAGTGTGCCTGCATGGTGGCGAAGATCTCTGGCCGGTGCGCCATCACTCGAAACATGTTGGGCACGTTGCCGCGCTGTGCATAGGCCTTGTCATAGAGCGTGGCCAACTCGGCGCTCACCTCGCTTCGATCCAGCCTGGAAATTCGTGACATGGCGCCCCTCCTCCTTCCAGCCTATCGCACCTGCGGTCCTGGTGCTCTGGCCACGATTTTGCACATTTGCCGCTCCTTTGACGCCTCAGCCTCGCTCTGTTACCTTGATAGAGGACAACTTAGCTCCAGACACTCCTCAGTAGCTCAATGGCAGAGCATTCGGCTGTTAACCGAAGGGTTGTAGGTTCGAGTCCTACCTGAGGAGCCAATTATTCAAGCACTTGCAGCAACCCCTCCGATTGACTTCGCCGAACTTCGCCGAATT
>DASZXD010000152.1:0-3948 GCA_035546015.1 Occallatibacter sp. | reverse complement strand
CGGCGTATCTGGAAGACAGCGACGATGCAGCGATTGTGGACGAGCACGTAGAGAAGCTCGTGCTCGACGACACACCCGATCTGGTTGTGATCCAGGTCTACATTACGAATGCATACCGCGCGTACGGTATTGCCGATCACTACCGGAAGCACGGTGCGTTTGTCTGTCTGGGTGGCCTGCATGTGACTTCAATGCCGCAAGAGGCAGCAGCGCATGCCGATGCGATCTTTCTTGGACCAGGCGAGCAGACATTTCCTGCTTTTCTGAAAGACTTTCGTACAGCCTCTGCAAAGACGATGTACGCTTCCACCTCAGGAAGGACGCTGGAGCGGGTTCCACCAATCCGCCGCGATCTGATCCGCCGCAACTATTACCTTGTACCGAATTCCATTGTGGTGACGCGCGGTTGCCCACAACACTGCGACTTCTGCTATAAGGATGCGTTCTTTACGGGTGGACGCGGGTTTTATACGCAACGCGCAGACGATGCTCTGGCTGAGATCGATCGGCTACCCGGCCGGCATCTCTACTTTCTCGACGATCACCTGCTAGGCGATCGGCGGTTTGCCGAAGCGCTTTTCGAGGGCATGCGCGGCATGAAGCGGTTGTTTCAGGGCGCGGCGACAGTCGATTCAATCCTTCGCGGAGACCTGATCGAGCGCGCTGCCGAGGCAGGGCTGCGCAGCATTTTTGTGGGTTTTGAGACGCTCGCGCCAGAGAATCTGAAACAGAGCAACAAGAGGCAGAACCTCGGACGCGACTACAAGGCTGTGGCCGACCGGCTGCACTCGCTCGGAATCATGATTAATGGAAGTTTTGTTTTCGGCATGGATGGCGATGACAGGAATGTTTTTCGTCGCACTGTGGATTGGGCCATCGATCATGGCATTACGACGGCGACGTTTCATATCCAGACGCCGTATCCGGGAACGCGGCTATATGCGCGGATGATGCAGGAGGGACGCATACTGACTTCAAACTGGGATATGTACGACACTCGTCATGTAGTCTATCGTCCGGCCAAGCTGAATGCTGTCGAGCTGAAGGATGGATATGACTGGGCATATCGCGAGTTTTACCGCTGGAGCGCGATTGCCCGGGCTTCGCAGCATCATGGAACGTTGAAACACCAGATCAAGCATTTCTTTTATGCAGCCGGCTGGAAGAAGTTTGAGCCGCTGTGGGACATGGTTATCCGTGCCAGGCAACTGACGTGCGTGACGCCGCTGCTTGAAGCGGTTTTATCTCGAGTGACACGGGCGAGAGACCTAGCTCACCGTGCACCACAGGTGGAGCTATTCCCGATTCTTGTGTCAGAGCAAACCATGCCGATTTCCTGTGGTGTAAGCACAGACGTGAACCAAGAGGCCGTTAACCACGCCGGCGATTAGTGAGGTTGATCGGGGCGCTGGGGCGAGGTGGACTTTACGCCTTTAATGTCAACGCCGAAGTCGGGGTGTTCGCGGGTGCCCTTGATGTGGATGGGAACTTCGGTGCCAGCGCCATCTTTCCTGAAGAAGCGGTCAGCGGGCTTGAGCAGGAAGCCTTTCCAGCCGCCAACCATCTGCGAGACCGTGGCCTGCATGCGCGCCTTGCCGGTGAAGTTGAGAGTGCCGCCTTCTATGCCATAGCTGCCAGTCATAGAGATATCAGCTCCGGGGACCGAATATCTGAGATCGGGCAGTGTGATGATGCCGTTCGCCATCTGAAAGCCGCTTTGCATGGTTGAGACAACTGCAGCCGTGGCTTCATCTTTTTTTGCCTGACCCGGCTGGCCCTGGCCGCGCAGGCTCAGCTCACCGATGCGCTGCTGGATTTTCTCGTCTGTGAACTGCGCGTCGTTGAGTGTGAAGCTGCCGTTGAGCTTCATGCGCTGGTGAACGGGGTCGGGACCGGGAGGGATGTCGAGCGAGGTCTTCATGGTGAGCGTGCCGGTGAGCAATGGCGTTCCGCTGGAGCTGACAAGGCGCAGGAAGTCTTCCATGCGGCCACCAGGCACGTTGACCATCAGCGAGATGTCGTGACCTTTCATGTGCGGCGGAGCGGCGCTTTGGCCGGACGGCGAGGGCTTGCTGCCAGCATCGCTCACCGGAACACGTACGATATCTCCACGAACGGTGAACTGCGACTGGCCCAGGGTGGCGTGAACGGGGTCGAGATGGGTGTCGCCGTTGGTGGCATCGACCAATGCATGAAACTGCGTATGCAGAGGCTGCGGCGAGCCGAAGTGAGTAAGTTGGAAGTTGGGCGTGTCGGTGACGCCGTCGACGATGAGATTGCGCAGGGTGCCCCGATATTTGCCAGTGGAGTCCAGCGTGCCGGAGATGCCTTTGAAGTCGCCGAGGTTAGCGTGCTGGAACTTGTACTGGCCGGATACCGGGCTGTTGCCCGGGTCGTCGACGGTCCAAGGACCGAAGTTTCCAGTGGTAAAGATCGTTCCCACGGGGCGCGCGTTGATCAGCTGCGCATCGAAGTCCATGGTGCCACCCGCTTTGATGTGAGTGAGCTTCAGGCTGGAGATAACGAAGTTGAGCGGCAGCTTGCCGGGTTTACTGGTTTCGATATTGAGCTGTGCGCTGGTGCAGACGATGCTGTCGAGAACGAAGTTGAGCAAGGCTTTCTTGACCGCCGACTTTTCACTGCTCTGAGGAGCGGAGGGCTGCGCAGACTGGACATGAGCAAAGCGCGACCTGGGCGGGATATTGACGATAAGTCCTTTGAGCTGCACAACCGAGATATGGACCGGAGTGTTGGGCGAATAACGCAGCGGCGCGTGAAAACGAAACTCATCGAGGCTGATGATTGGTGCATCAGGGATGGGAGCGGGGACTGAGACGCCGTGCACTTCAGCAGGTGGCCAGATACGCAGGCCGCGGCCTTCGGCCCAGAGGCCGCTGGCGACGGAGACGTGGAAGCCGTCGAGCTCTACGCGGGAATGGAAGTGGTCTTCAAGCGCCTGGACGATGTATGCGCGCAGGAGGGGCTCGGCGCGGTGCATGATGACGGTGACCGTGATGGCCAGGGCGACGAGGACAGCCAGTACGATCGACAGGGTCCACTTGAGCCATCGGTGCCTCCGCCAGAAAGATGGCCGCGCTGCTCTCATGTCTTTATTTTGCTCGTCCTTTACGGTCTCCCGGATTCCATCAGCCATCTTTGAATAGATGCATCGTATAGGGTTGGTGCATCGCTCCTTAAAATAGAGACGGAAAATGGGGCAACGCGCATGCGGCCAGCGGAACGATTTTTTGATTTGGCGCCTTATGCCGTAGACTTCATTGCACGGATGCGAGAGCTGATTGAAAACCTTGTAAAGCTTCAGGCGGTAGAACTGGACCGCGCAGGCATTGCCGAAGCGACACGCGCACTGCCCGGCGAGGTGAGCTATGCGGAGGCACAGCTTGGCACGGCCCAGAAGAGGTCGGCCGATGCTTCTGCAGCGCTGAGCCGTGAGGAGACGCTGCGCACACAGCTCGAACGGGAGATCGGGAACCATAGGCAGAAGGCGGCGCGTTTTCGGGCGCAGCTCGATGTGGTGAAGACATCGGCGCAGGCTGAGGCAGTGGAGCATGAGATCCAGTTTGCGACGAACGAGATCGAACGGCTGGAAAACGAAGAGCTGGAGAGCCTGGAACGGACAGATCAACAGGAAGCTGCGTTGGCGAAGGCTCGCGCCGATGTGGAATCTCTGGCCGAGGCGCTCGAAAAGACGCGCGCACGGGTCGCCGCACGACAGAAAGAGCTTGCTGAGCGGCTTGTGACCTTGAATGCGGAGCGTGAGGCGGTGCGCGCGGTGATTGAGCCGGAGTGGCTGAGCCGCTTTGACCGGCTGGCCGCGGCACGCGGGACAGGTATTGCTCGCGCAGAAAATCAACAGTGCATGGGCTGCCGCATGGGAATCCGGCCGCAGACCTGGAACCAACTGCGCGAAGGCGAGCTGCTGACCTG
>DASZXD010000151.1:0-7502 GCA_035546015.1 Occallatibacter sp. | reverse complement strand
CCTATTTTTGCGCGAGGGATGGCAGCTTCAGTTTCTTGAAGAGGACTTGCTCACACCGCTGCGCAAAAAGCTAGTCTTTCAAGACCCGGCCAAAATCACTCAGTTGGCCGAGCGAGGCAGAGCACTGCGCGATTCCGAATCGAAAGCTCTGCTCGAATACGGACTCGAACGAGGTCGCGGCGGATTCTACCTGACCCTCGATGAAGAACAATACCAGCGGGCAGGTGGCCCGCCCAAATTTCTCATGCTTCATGATGACATGATTGTCCGTGCCCCATTCAAAACGGGTTGTGTTTTGAGTGGGAGACCACGAACCCCACACCTCCCGCTCATCGCAAAAGCGCGATGAACGGGGCACGGATCATGTGTATTTGCGATGAATGATTGGGCCACCTGCCTAAGAAGAATTCTGCCTGCGTGAGGTGGCAGCGGTATTTCACCGCTGCGATGGCCTGACGTTATCGTGCGGAGGGCGATGGAGATTCTTCGGAGAAATCGCACACGTTGTGCGGGCACTCCCAGGTCTCCACTTTCTTTGAGTGATCCACGGCTGCGAGATAAAGAACGGCTCCACATAAAGGGCATCTATTGGTGGAAGCCCGCGAATCATCAAATTCACCTTCAACCAAATCCGAATAGCCGTTAGAATCACGGAAAATTCGGGTGCAATCACGCCGCTGGCACGAATGGCAGGACCGGATTTCTTCCGCGTCTTGCTCCAGCATTACGCGCCGCATTGGCACATGATGCAAATCGCATAGCGGAGAAAACTGCTGTCTGGACGACATGGTGAGACTCTTATTCGTCAGAGCGTGGCTGGCGCAGGGAACCAGGATTTGCAAGCATTCGATCAGCTGCAGCGACGCTAAGATCGCTTTACCAAAGTGAGATTCTTTTTCCCTTCGCTAATCTCGATGTGCCGGGCGCGTAAGGATCGTGGAAGGTCTTTTGTCTCGTATTCAACGCCGGAGGCTACGAGTTCCAGGGCAGCCTTCTCAAGAGGCGCCCTCTTCGCCAACAAGCTCTTTTCGGCCTCTTCGCGCTCGCCGGATGTGGCAAACTCAACGAATTTTTCAAGATAAGCGAGTTTGCGATCGTAGAGATCGATCTCCTGATGAAGATCTCGCAGGAAGTACTTATCATGCCGCCGTGCAGGCTTTCCCATGGAACCTCCTCGGGATAACGAAAAAGGGCGGCCTGGATGACCGCCCCCGTTCGTATGCTGTTTTGGCACTTTCAGGCGATCCGTACGTTCTCAGCCTGAAAGCCCTTGGGGCCTTTCACGACGTCGAAAGTCACGGCCTGACCTTCCTGAAGGCTCTTGAAGCCCTCGCTCTGGATTGCCGAAAAATGCACGAAGACGTCATCGCCGCTGGAACGGCTCAAAAAGCCGAATCCCTTCGCGTCGTTAAACCACTTTACTGTTCCTTGTTCCATTGAACTTGTTCCTTTGAATAGATGTACCGCCGAACTCAATGTGGAATTGATTGCGAGTAGAGCGGAAAGCGGAACAAGCAAGAAAAACCAGATCGGATTCTTCGATCTCTTTTAGTGTATACCCCGCAAGACCACAATTACCGGCGTCGATAACATTTATTCATCGATGGCCGCACTTGACGAAAGACGAGTGTAATCAGGGTGTTGAGATTGCTGTTTCCATTCGCGCCAAGTCTCATCATCACCTTCAGCCTCCTGTCAGAAACGGAGCCGGGTTGTTTCTCCTGCCTGAAACAGCGCAATTAAGCGTATGCTAGCGACAGAGATAACTCTAGGATTCTCCTCTCTTCAGCCTTCTCTTCCTCGTGTTTCCGGTGCTCTCGTAGAGCACCAAACTGACCGGTTCAGTGGATCACACCAAGACGAGCCCGGCTCTGTAGCAAACGCACAACTACCGAGAATTGGGGCATACATGCGATCAGAGTTGGTGTATTTAGCTGGGCTCAAGGTGGAAAACCGCTTTCTGTTGTCCAATGTGGTGATGCGCGCGGTGCGGATGTTGCACGTCAGTTCCGGCCGGACTGAAGACACCGTCAACAAAGTGTTCACCGAGGTGGCTGAAGGCCGCTATACAGACGGCAAGTTACCGGAAATCACTCCTCCTGCTCTCATTGATAATCTGGTTGTGACTCCGTAGTTGAGCGAGTGACTTGTTGCTGGCAGGTTCTACCACGGTTCGCCAAAGCGACCTGAGTTCTGGCGAACCCGCACTGTCTCCTTATCGCTTCTGAAGGTCGCGGGCTCTCGATGAGTTCATCGCATAGTTGCGTGTGCTCTATAGAGGTTCAAACTGAGATCCCGCCGAAAATTCACCGGCGAAGTCAGATCGCAGCCGCATGTGTACCTTGGATGGGAACGAAATTTGGGTATTTTCGGTAAGGTTTACGAAAAGCTGCGAGAGGACTCCTAACTAACCATGAACCGGCGCTCATTTCTTGGCACCGCGCGGGTGCGCTTACGGCGGCTCCGTCTTTGATTACTTCTTCTGCACAGCCGCTGGCTGCGCAGAGCAACCCGTCTCAATCTACAACGCCTTCAGGTGGGGATGGCACGCTGGCAGGTGGGCCGCCCAAATTTCTCATGCTTCATGGCATGATTGTCCGTGTCCCATTCAAAACGCGTTGCGTTTTGAGTGGGAGACCACGAACCCTACCCCACCCGCTCATCGCAAAAGCGCGAAGAACGGGGCACAGATCGTGTTTATTTGCAGTGAATGATTGGGCCACCTGCCGTTCGGGACGTGGAACATTTGGATATTGGCTCGACAGAAATTCGTTTACGGAGATTGATCGTGATGAAACGTGGCCCACATCACGCTGGTGGAGATCCGTGGTCTCCGAGGTTCCCAAACGCGAGGGACCCTGGGGCAGCCAGATTCAGTGAATGAACTCACCTCCTCCTGGCACCCGGGCCACCTGCCCATTGGATTGGAGGTTGATCTGTGGTGCTACTATTACGACGCCCTCTCAACCGGGTCAATCTGTGATTTCAAAGGGCCCGTTCCTCCGCTGCAGCTGATGCGCGTACTGACAACTCGATACAGGCGCATTCATGGAGAGACTGCGAAATGGAGAATTTCGTCGAGGCTGTCGTCATTGGAAGCGGATTCGGTGGCGCGATCAATGCTTGCCGCCTGGCCAGGAAGTGGCCAGGCAAGGTCGTTGTTCTGGAACGTGGGCGACGATACGGACTTGGTGAATTTCCGCGCAGTCCGGGGGATTTCTCAAAAAACTTTTGGGCTTCGAGTTATCCGCATGCTCGCGCTGCGAGACCCAGGAGAATCCAGCAGGCAGTCGAGAAGAGCGGAGGCGATCTCCATGGACTCTATGACGTGCGCAATTACAGTCATCTGGACGTTGTGGTCTGCGCCGGTCTCGGGGGCGGTTCGCTCATATACGCGAACGTGTTCCTGATTCCACCCGACCAGGTCTGGAATGAGCGCTGGCCGGCATCATGCCAGAAGGCCGTGCTTTTGCCGTATTACGAGGTGGTGAAATCCGTACTCGGATCCCGGCCAATTCCGATCAATGACGATCCGCGTCGAAGGATTGAACGGACCCGCCTGTTCGAACGGGCAGCAGCGGCGGTAAACCGCCAGTCTCAGCTTGTCGACATCAACGTATTCTTTGGCAATGATTTTGAACATCCCACTCCGATTGGAGTGCAGGAACTCAATCGCCACGGTGCGTTGCAAACATCCTGTACCTATTGCGGCGAATGCATCGCCGGCTGCAATTACCATGCGAAGAACACGCTCGATTTGAATTACCTCTATGCTGCCGAGCACAAACATGGAGCCGATATCCGGACCGATTGCCTAGCCACAAAGATTGTGCCGCTGAACGAGAAGGGAGATGAGAGTCCCGAATCCGACGGGAGGTTTGGCTATCAGGTCCACTACAGGCAACTGATGAAGAATCAGGATGAGAGGGTAAAGACAAAGCGAGTAATCTTGTCTGCCGGCACACTTGGCTCAACCGAGATGCTGTTGCGATGCAAACTAAAATTCAAGACATTGCCACGCATCTCCGAGCAAATCGGGCAGAACTACTCGGCGAATGGCGACTTTCTGTCATTTGTTCTCGAAGAGTTCGAGGGCGGCTCCAACTACGGTCCGACGATCACTCAAGCGACCGATTACAACCTCTTCCACGAATTCGATGGCAACCGCGCATTCATTGTTGAAGATGTCAGCATTCCGAGTTTTCTTGGATGGTTTGTTGAAGGAGTTCGGCCGAGGTGGATGTGGTGGAATCCAATCGCGCGAGCCGTTCGAGCGATATTGAAAAACATCACCTCGGGAAAGTCACCGGGCGTACTGGGAGCCGCTTTCTCAGACCTGCTGACCGGAGCCATCTCGCCACAATCCGCAACCCTTATTTGCATGGGACTCGATAGCGGATCAGGGCAAATGTCTCTTGATTCAGGCGGAGACTTGTGGATTCAATGGCCCTGGCGCGACAATCTTGATCTTTACGACGCTATCGTTGCGGCCAGCAAGGCATTTCGCGATTCGATAGGAGCTAAATCCTTTACGCCTTTGCCCACCTGGGATTGGCCTATTCGTAACAACTTTACCGTTCACTCACTCGGCGGATGCGTGCTATCCGACACTCCGGAAACAGGCGTAACGGACGCAAACCGGCACTTTGGAGCGGTATTCGGATATGAAGGCTTGTACGTTGCGGATGGAGCCATTGTTCCAACAGCCGTGGGAGCAAACCCCAGCGCAACCATCTCAGCACTGTCGGAAATGGTCGCTCATGGGATAACCAATCTCCCTCCCACTTCAGACATTTGCGCCCGATAGAACAAAACCAGAGTTGCTGTGTCCTGGTGAGATTCTCGCAGGGTCACCGCTGCCGGGTGGCTGCGTCGACTGAAAGCCTGCGGCTTCCGGATACACCTGCTCTTGATTCCCTTAATTAGCGGAGCTTGAAATTGGCAGGGTACGACGTCTCAGGGTCCAAACTGAGACGCTGCTGAAAAATCGCCAATGAAGTCAGATCGCAGCCGCATCGTGTACCTTGGATGGGAACAAAATTCAGGCATTTTTCGGTAACGTTTACGAAAAGCTGCGAGAGGACCCCTAACTAACCATGAACCGGCGCTCATTTCTTGGCACTGCGGCGGCTGCGCTTACGGCGGCTCCGTCTTTGATCTCTTCTGCACAGCCGCTGGCTGCGCAGAGCAACCCGCCTCAATCTACAACGCCTTCGGGTGGGGACGGCACGCTGGTTCCGCGGTTTGGGGATGCGCGCGACTGGTGGTTCAAGCATCGCTTTGGACTGTTTGTGCACTGGGGGCTTTACTCGATTGCCGGATGGCATGAGCAACTGGAGTGGCGCGGCGGGGTTCCGCGCAAGGAGTACGAAAAGCTGTTTCAGAAGTTCAATCCGCAGCACTACAACCCCGATGCATGGCTCGACCTGGCCGAGTCGGCGGGGATGGAGTACATCTGCTTCACGACCAAGCATCACGAGGGCTTTTGCCAGTGGGATACGAAGCTGACCGATTTCAACTGCACGAAGACTCCGTATGGCAAGGACGTGCTGCGGCAGCTTGCCGACGCGTGCCATCGGCGGAACTTTCCGCTGTGCCTTTACTACTCGGTGGCCGACTGGCACAGCCCGCTTTATCCCAACCAGGGCCGGACGCATGAACTGCAGCCGCAGCCGGGCGATACGCCGGATACGGCGAAGTATGTGGAGTATGTGCGCGGGCAGTTGCGCGAGCTGTGCACGAACTACGGCAAGATCAGCGGAATCTGGTGGGATATGAATGTGACCGGCGTGAAAGATCCCTCGATCAACGCGATGATCCGCCAGTTGCAGCCGGCGGCGGTGATCAACAATCGCGGATTCGACGAGGGCGACTTCGGTACGCCGGAGCGCGACTATGACCGCACCTACGACGCTCCGCTCAGCTTTAAGCGGCGCATGGAGGCCTGCCAGTCAGTGGGCATGGAGAGCTGGGGCTTTCGCAAGGACGAAGACTACTATGACGTGCGCTATCTGACGTCGAGCATCGACAAGTATCGCGCGCGCGACGGCAACTATCTGCTCAACGTTGGTCCCGATGCCGACGGCGTGATGCCCGACAAGCCCAGCGACGTGCTGCGGCGCATTGGCGGCTGGTACAGGCCGGTGCGCGAGTCGTTTGACGATGCGGCGCCGGTGTCGGCGCTGACCGGGAATCGGAATGTGCTGCTGACGCGCAAAGGCAACAGCTTGTATGTGCATCTCTACATGCCGCCGGATGGCGAGGAGGTGCGGCTGCGTCCGCTGGCTCTGGCGCCGGAGCGGGCGGTGCTGCTGAACGACGGCAGGCCGGTGGAGTGGCGGCTGGATATTGCGCCGATGGAGTGGACCGATCACAAGCCGTTTCTGCGGTTGCACCGGCTGCCCGTGGAGGAGTTTTACGGAACCACGATGGTGGTGCGGCTGGATTTTGCCAGCCTGGACGGGCTGGGAATGGGCGTACAGGGCGCGGACCCGGCAAAATCAAACTCTGCTCAGTAGCGGTATACTCCCGGCATTGCACCTCGAATCATAATGCCGGGAGTTTTCGCCATGAAGAAAGCAGCGCTTCTCCTTATTCTTGCTCTTCCGCTTGCAGTACCTGCTCAAGAGAAAAAGCAGCCGCCCACCACTCTGCGCGGAGTTTTGCTCGAGCAGTTGCACACCACGCACGACCAGGAGGACTGGTTCATTCCGGCAAGCATTGCCGTGGCGGGGCTGACTGCCGAGCAGGCGAAGTGGACTCCTGCAGGCGGCGGCCACTCGGTGGGCCAGCTTGCGTATCACCTGTGGTTCTGGAATACGACCGAGCTTGCGCACTTCAAGGGCGAAAAACCGCCTGCGTTCAGCGGCAACAATGACGAGACCTTCAATGACTTCAACGCAGCGCAGTGGGACGACCTGGTGAAGAAGCTCAACCAGGTGCTCACCGACTGGGACAACGCCGTTGCCGCGGCCGACGACCAGAAGCTCGCAGCCAATGCCTCACTGATTGCGCACGTAGGAGCACATAACGCGTACCACATTGGCCAGATCCTCTATGTGCGCAAGCTGGAAAACGCGTGGGACCCGAGCAAGGGCGTGAAGTAGAGCCTGCCCTTACTGCTGCTCGGTTTGCAGGCCTCCGTCAGGCACCAGCACCAGATCGCAGGTTGAGCCCATGGAGCAGCTCACCACGGCGCTACGCAGCAAATGAGCCTTTGAGTCCGGTGGCAAAAGCTCGGGAAACTTCATCTTGTCGAGGGCGGGCTTGATGCTGGCAATGTGCTGCTCGCCCGACATCTGCTGCGATTCGATCACTCCATCGGTTGTAATCTCCAGCCGGAAGGTACCCCAGCCACTGGCTCCTGTGGGTTTGGTCACCTTGTAGGTTCTCAGGGCTTGCAGCGCCTGCGTTCCGGTCCCAGACTTCTCCTTTGCGCCCGCAGCCTGCAAACGCTGGATGCTCTCAGTGATGTGCGCGTGCACATCCTGGGGCGTATTGCT
>DASZXD010000150.1:0-25347 GCA_035546015.1 Occallatibacter sp. | reverse complement strand
AAACCAGGCAGGATGATCTCGCCGATCGCCGTATTTGACTCCGTGTCGATGACGGTTATATGCGACTGCGTACCCGGTTCCGCCGCTGGCTCCCCTCGCGGCGGAACCCGTCTCCGCACCGCCTGCTCTGCCGCCGGTTCTGTCGGTGGATTGGCCCGTACAACAAAGAGCAGCTTGGTCTCGGCGTCGTACACCAGCGACCGCGGATTCGGTCCCGTCTCGATCTCAGCCACTTTCTTCAGCGTCTGCCGGTCGAAGACCGTTACCTTGCCCTGCCCGCCATCGCTGACAAACCCGAACTGCCCGGTGTCGTCCAGCGCGACCTGCCGCGCTTCGTAAAACCCGCCAACCTCGCCCACCAGCTTGCCCGAGTCAACGTCCACAGCCTGCACCGCTGTGCCATGCGCAATGTAGAGCCTGCCGGCCTGCGCATCCATCGTCAGATAATCCCAGTTACCCGCGCCGCCAATGTACCAGGTGGAGCGGATGAAGAAAGGATGGCTGGGTAGATCGGTAGACAGCGGAACCGTCTGCGCCGCCAGCCCGGTGCACGTCAGCAGACCCACCAGCCATGCCGTCTTCCTCATGTGCGCATCCTCTGCCGGTAAAGACGAGATATGAGTTCCATCGTTTGCTCAAATCCTTACCAGCCCCCGCTGAATCCTTCCCGTCACCCAGGCCTTGCCCGGCGCAGTCATCATGTTCACCTCGCTGCGCACGCCAAACTCCGGCAGATAAACACCAGGTTCAACCGAGAAGCACGTATGCGGCAGGATGCGCCGGTCGTCATGCGTCTCCAGGTTGTCCAGGTGCGCCCCCGATCCATGCAGCTCCTGCGCAATGTTGTGCCCCGTGCGGTGCGTAAAGTATTCTCCCAGCCCCGCCCCGCGAATCACGCCGCGCGCCGCATCGTCCGCCTCATAGCCGCAGATCGGCCGCCCCTCGGCAAATGCCGACTCCACTGCCGCAATCGCTGCATCTCGCGCGTTCCGCACCGTTTCAAAAATCTGTTGCTCGCGCTCTGAAGGCTCGCGGCCCACTACCCCGGTCCATGTAATGTCATAGAAAACCGTGCCCGGCCTGTCCACCCGCCCCCAGATGTCGATGAGCACAAGGTCCCCTTCCCGGATCGGCGAGGACTTTTCCGCCGTAGGCTCATAGTGCGAGTCGGAGCTGTTCGCATTCGCGCTCACATTCGGCCCGTTCTCCCACACCAGCCCCTCGCGCCGCATCCCTTCGCTCAGCCACTGCACCATCTCAAACTCGGAGACGCCGCCCTCTCGCACGCGCCGTCCCATCTCCTTCCACCCCTCGGCCAGAACCTCGTCAATCACCCGCTGCGCCGCGGCGTGGCTCTCCATCTGCTCTTCGCTCAACACCGCCTCAAACTGGCTGACCAGATCGGCCGAGCTCACAATCTGCTTGCCCAGCGAGCGCAGAAACTCGACAGTCCCTGCATCCACCATCGAGACGTACATAATGTCGTTGTTCGGCGAGTACTGCATGGCGATCCGCCGCGCGCCGCCAAGCATCGCGGCAATCCCCGCATGCAGCTCCTGCCAGCTTGAATAGAGGCCCTTGGTGCCGGGCAGTGCGTCCAGCCGCCCCTGCTCAATACGGTGCACCAGCCTGCGCGGCTCACCGTTTGCTGGAATAAAGTAGTACCACCGCCGCGTGATATGCGCCTTCTCATCGAGCCCGAGAATGCGCGCCGCGATGGGATCGCGGTGGTGATGATCGTAGAAGAGCCAGCCGTCAAGGCCGGAGTCGCGCAGCGCTGCCTGAATCGCGTCGAGTTGCATAACGCAATTTTACGCGCAGCTGGCAGCGCGCAGAGACCACTTACAGCGCCGCCACCGCCTCTTGCTCGCTGGCAAACAGCTTCGCGTACTTCGTGATTCCCACCATCGTAAAGACCTTCGTGAAGTGCGCCGAAAGCCCGAAGGCATACACCTTCTGCTCGGAGTTCGAGGCCTCAATCAGCAGTTGAATCACCAGCGCAATGCCGCTCGAGTTGATGTAGTCCACCTTGGTGAAGTCGAGCAGGATCAGCTTGGCGGTCGACTTCGGCAGAGACTGGTATGCGCCCAGTACCGCCTCCTTCGACGTGCTGGCAATATCGCCCTCAAAGCGCAGGACGGCGACAGAATGGCCTGCCGGCGTGGTGAGCTGGTCAATGCGCGACTTGGTTTCGCTCTGCACTTCTTGCTGCCTCCCCAATCTCGATCGGCTTGTCTTGATTCTATTATTCCGGGTCCTTATCCAGCCGGATCACAAGGCGGACATAGCTCTTGCCGTCCGAGCCGGCTACCCACTCCGCCTCGTCCACCAGCGCCTGGATCAGGAACATGCCCATGCCGCGCGGACCTTCCTCGCCGTGCATCTTCCGGTCGATGTCTGGCTTGACGGGCTTCGTCTTGATGCCCTTGCCGTCGTCGATGACCTTCACTTCCAGCGCGTCCTCGCCTGCCGAAAGCACCACACCGACCGAAAGCTTCTCGTTCAGCCGGTTGCCGTGCTCAATCGCGTTAATGCACGCCTCGGCCACGGCGGTCTTCAGGTCTTCAATGCGGTCTTCGCGAAAGCCCACCAGTTTGGCCACGGCCGCGGCGGCGCTCATGGCGACTTTTTCGTAGCCCATGCGCGAGGGCAGTCTTACCTCAACTGATGTGGGCTTGGCCGGGCTCATGCCTTTGTCTCCGTTGAGCCCGTCGTGCGGCTCGCCGCGGCGAGCGCCAGTGCAGTCATGTCATCTCCCTGCGGGCCGCCCTCGGCAAATTCTTCAATGGCTGTCCACAATGCATCGAGAATACCATCGGCATTCTCAGACCGGCACGCCGAAAATTCCTTCAGCAGCCGCTCCGGCCCAAACTCCTCATCGCCGCGGAAAACCTCTGTCAACCCATCGGTATAGAACAGCAGCCGCGCGCCCGGCGGAAACTTCTCCCGCTCGCTCGTATAGCGCATTCCGGGCAGCAGCCCCAGTGGTGTTCCGGCCGCCTCGAACTGCCGCGGCTCCGCGCCCGGCACAATCAAAAACCCTGGATTGTGCCCCGCATTCACCACCTCGATCTCTCCCGCCTCCGGCACCAGACGCATGAAGATCGCCGTCACATACCGCCGCCGCGCTTCTTCGCCTTCGGTCCAGTGGTGCTGGTTCATCCGCGTCGCCAGCTCGTCCAGCGGCGGCAGTGTTGTTGCCATGCCGCGAAACGCCGCGCGAAAGCTCGCCGACATGAATGCCGAAGCAAGCCCCTTGCCTGCCACGTCGGCCACCACCATCAACAGGCTCCCATCGGGCTGCGAAACAATATCGAGATAGTCGCCGCCCACCTCGTAGCACGTATTCGAACGGAACCCGATCGAGTAGCCTGCAATCTGCGGCAACCGCTGCGGCAGCAGCGAGCGCTGAATCTGCCGCGCAGCCTCCAGGTCCTGCTGTACGCGCGCAAACTCCACATTGCGCTTATGGTTGCGCGCATTTTCGAGAGCCACCGCCGCCTGCAGCGCCAGCCCCTCCAGAAAGTCCGCCTCATAGAGCGTAAGCGCCCGGCCCTCCGGCGCGGCCACGCGCAACTCGGCCATGCGCTTGCCGTCCCGGTCCATCAGCGGATACGCAAGCAGTCCCGTTCCACTTTCCTGCGTCTCCTTGCCATAGCTCAGCCCGGCATCAGGAAACGCCGCCCCGGCCATCTCCAGTTCGCGCACCACGATGCGCAGCACCTGCTCCAGCACTTCCTGCTCGTCGGTTGTCGCGTGCACCTGCCGCGAGGCCTCCAGCAGCGCCTGCAGCCGCGCCACCTGCTGTTGCAGATCGATCGTTTCACCGCTGCCCGCAAGCTGCGCGCCTGCTGCCATTTGCACCCTCCGTGGAATCTCACTTTACCACGCAAGCTAAGTCCGCAGGACCTCCCGGATATCCCTTACCTCCAGAATCCGTTTCTCATACCCGCTCCGTGCCACCTTCAGCATCGCCTGTCCAATCTCGCGCGTGTCGAGCACCAGGTTCGGCAGCAGCCTGTGCAGCAGAGCAAACACAGGCCCAATCAGCGTATAGACCGTCTGGTACACAGCGGTCTTCGACCGTATGCCATCCCGCGGTTGAATTAAGCCGGGCCGGAACATGTATGCATCCAGCGGCAGCCGCAGCAACGCATTCTCCGTTCGCCCTTTCACCCGAGCCCACATCGTGCGCCCCTTCTCCGTCGAATCGGTCCCCGCGCCGGAGACATAAATAAACGTCATACCAGGGTTGAGCTGGCTCAGCGTCTCCGCGGCGGCCATCGTGAATCCATACGTAATCCGCTCATAGTCAGGTTCCTTCATCCCTGCTGAAGAAACGCCCAGGCAGAAGAAGCAGGCGTCGAAACCGCGCAGCCGACCCTCAACCGCCGCATAGTCTGTCATATCCGCATGCAAAATCTCGACGAGCTTTGCATCGCTCAACCCTGTTACGCTGCGCCCAATGGCCGCAACCGCCTCCACATCGGAGTCGCGCAGGCACTCCCGCAGCACGCCCTGGCCCACCATCCCGGTTGCACCAAACAGCAGAACCCTCATCCGCAGCCGCCTCCGCGCCGGTCAAAACACGCATTTCTTACCGAATGGTAAAACCATTCCCGTCTCCGCTCGCGCTCCCGCTGCGCCATTCAGCCTTTAACATCCCGCCGATTGTCCTACCATCTACCGATTGGCTTACAATGATCCCGTCATTTACCCCTGGGAATTGAGCGCAAACGGTTTTCTCACCCGAGAAAGCTGCACTGGCCCTTGAGGTCGGCATGGCGGCGTCTCAAAAATTTTGCCTCAGGGAATGCATCTTGCACCCCGCAATCTGCCGTCTTCAGAGCAGACGCGAACACACGTAAAGGGGCGCATCCCAGGAAAGCGACGGCAACCGATCCATGTCTTCTCTCGAAATCAATCCGGAATCTTCTCGCTCCGCTCCCCGCGCGCAAGCAAACCCGCCATCCGGAAAGCGTTCTCTGGTGCGTGTTCTCATTTATCTCGTCCTCATCTGCGCGGCCGGCTTTGCCGTCTGGCATATCTATCAGAACCAGCGCCAGACCGCAGAAAACAGCGCCCGCCAGGCCGCGGCGCTTCTCAGCCGTCCGGTACCCGTGCAGGTCGTTGCCGTCGACCAGCGCCCCATGCCCATCTACCTTGCCGCGCTCGGCACCGTCACGCCTTACAACAGCGTCACCGTGAAGGCCCGCGTCAGCGGCGAGCTGCTGCCCGTGAAATTCACTGAAGGCCAGCTCGTTCACCAGGGCGACACGATCATGACGATCGATCCCAAGCCCTATCAGGCTGCCCTTAATCAGGCCAAAGGCACGCTCGCTCACGATGAAGCATTGCTCAAAAATGCTCAGGCCGAGTACGCACGCTATAAGGCCCTCTACGAAGCCGGTGTCGTCTCAAAAGAAACCCTCGACACCGACGAAGCCAACATGGGCCAGTATCAGGGCGCAATTCAGGCTGACAAGGCCGCCGTTGAAACCGCTGAGCTCCAGTTAAGCTGGTGCAACATCCAGTCGCCCATCACCGGCCGCATCGGGTTGCGTCTCGTCGACCCCGGCAACATCATTACCGCCAACACCACCAATCTCGTGGTCATCAACCAGTTCCAGCCCATCGCCGTCTACTTCACGCTGCCTGAAAACCAGCTCCCGCAGGTCTTGCGCATGCTGGCCGCCGACCGCCGCCTCCCCGTCGACGCCTACGATCACGCAGACGTGCAAAAGCTCGCCTCCGGAGAGCTGCTCACCGCCGACAACCAGATCGACACCACCACCGGAACCGGCAAGCTCAAGGCCGTCTTCTCCAACGCTGACAATCTCCTCTTCCCTGACCAGTTCGTGAATATCCATCTCGTAATGGAAAGCCGCCCGAACGCTCTCGTCGTGCCATCGGCCGCCATCCAAAGCGGCGTCGACGGCTCCTATGTGTGGACTGCCGACACAGACGCGCAGGGAGCAGCCTCCGTATCGATGAAGCCGGTTAAAGTAGCGCTCACTCAGGGTCAGATCGCCATCCTTGATGGCGGTGTCGCGCGCGGTGACAAGGTCGTCGTCGACGGTGCCGACCGCCTCCGCCCCGGCGCGCACATCATCGCCACTGACTTGCAGCCTGTGCGTACGCCGGCAGCCCCCGTCAGTGCCGATCTGAATCACCCAAAGAACACTCCGCAGCCAGGCGGCGGTGGCAGTTCCGCCAGTCAGGGAGCGGCGCAGTGAGCCTCAGCCCATCCCGGCCGTTTATTCTGCGCCCGGTGGCCACATCGCTGCTGATGGCCGCCATTCTGCTTGCCGGCGGCCTTGGCTACCAGCAGTTGCCCGTCTCCGCTCTGCCTGAAGTCGACTACCCTATCATCCAGGTGCTCACCTTTTATCCCGGCGCAGGCCCTGAGGTGATGGCCTCATCCGTCACCTCGCCGCTTGAGCGTCAGTTCGGCCAGATGCCCGGCCTCAAGCAGATGACCTCGGTCAGCTCCGGCGGCGGCTCCGTCATCACTCTCGAGTTCGAGCTCGACGAAAACATCGATGTCGCCGAGCAGGAAGTCCAGGCCGCCATCAACGCCGCCACCAACTTCCTGCCCACCGATCTGCCCAATCCGCCCATCTACAGCAAAGTCAACCCGGCTGACGCGCCCATCATGACTCTGGCGCTCACCTCCGACACGTTGCCGCTCGACAAGATCGAAGACGCCGCCGACACCAACCTCGCACAAAAGATCTCGCAGGTCTCCGGCGTTGGTCTCGTCGCCATCGCTGGCGGACAAAAGCCCGCGGTCCGCATCCAGGCCAACCCCGCACAGCTCGCCGCTTACAACCTTAGCCTTGAAGATCTGCGCACCGCCGTCGCCGCGGCCAATGTCGATCAGGCCAAGGGTACGCTCAACGGATCGCGCCAGTCCTTCACCATCGGCGCAAACGATCAGCTCCTCTCCAGCCAGGACTACAAGCCGGTCATCGTTGCCTATCGCAACGGCGCTCCGGTCCGCGCCTCTGATGTAGCCACCATCGTTGACGCCGCTGAGAACAGCCAGCAGGCCGCGTGGATGGGCCGCCAGCCTGCGGTCATCGTCAACATTCAGCGCCAGCCCGGCGCCAATATCATCGCCGTCGTCGACCGCATTCACAAGCTGCTGCCGCAGTTGCAGCAGGCCCTGCCTGCCACCATCCAGGTCCACGTGCTCACTGACCGCACGGTCACCATCCGCGCGTCGGTCAAAGACGTTGAATTCGAGCTCATGCTCACCGTCGCGCTCGTTGTGATGGTGATCTTCCTCTTCCTGCGCAACTTCGCCGCCACTATCATCCCTTCGGTCGCAGTGCCGCTTTCCATCGTTGGCACCTTCGGCGTGATGTACCTGCTCGGCTACTCGCTCAACAATCTCACCCTCATGGCGCTCACCATCTCCACCGGCTTTGTCGTGGACGACGCCATCGTGATGATCGAGAACATCTCGCGCTTCATTGAAGAAGGCATGAGCCCCATGCGCGCTGCGCTCAAAGGCAGCGAACAGATCGGCTTCACCATCATGTCGCTCACCGTCTCGCTCATCGCGGTGCTCATTCCGCTTCTGTTCATGAGTGACGTGGTGGGCAGGCTCTTCCGCGAGTTCGCCATTACCCTCGCAATCACCATCATGGTTTCGGCAGTGGTCTCTCTCACCCTTACCCCCATGATGTGCTCGCGTATCCTGCGCGATAAAGCCCACGCAAAGCAGACCCGCTTCTATCACTGGTCTGAAGATGTCTTCAACGCCATCATTGCCGCTTACGGACGCATGCTGCAGGTAATCCTGCGCCATCGCTTCGCCACGTTGCTCGTTACTGTCTCAACCTTCGTCGCCACCGTGCTGCTCTTCATCATCGTGCCCAAGGGCTTCTTCCCGGTGCAGGACACCGGCGTCATCCTTGGCATCAGTGAGGCGCCGCAGACCGTCAGCTTCACCAGCATGGCCCAGCGTCAGCAGCAGCTCGTCGACGTCGTGCTGCAAGACCCCGCCGTAGATAATGTCTCTTCCTTCATCGGCGTCGACGGCACCAACACCACGCTCAACTCAGGCCGCATCCAGATCACTCTCAAGCCGCTCGATATCCGCAGGGTCTCTGCCACTGAAGTCATCCATCGCCTGCAGCCAAAAGTGGCTGAAGTCGGAGGCATTCAGCTCTTCCTGCAGCCCCTCCAGGACCTGACCGTGGAAGACCGCGTCAGCCGCACCGAGTTCCAGTACGCGCTCGAAGATCCCAACCCTGAAGAGCTCGCCATCTACACCCGCAAAATGGTCGACGAACTGAGCAGGGAAAGCGTCGTGACCGACGTAGCCAGCGATCTGCAGGATCAGGGTCTCGGCGCGCGCCTCATCATCGACCGCGATACCGCCTCGCGTCTCGGCATCGCCATGGCCGACATCGATAACACGCTCTACGATGCCTTCGGCCAGCGCCAGGTCTCCACCATCTTCACGCAGCTCAATCAGTACCACGTCGTCATGGAAGTGGGACATAACTTCCAGACCGACCCCGCCACTCTCCAGCATCTCTTCGTCAGATCCGGCAATGGAACCCAGGTACCGCTCAGCATGGTGGCCCACTGGGAACAGTCCCGCGCGCAGCTCGCCATCGGGCACCAGGGCCAGTTCCCCTCTACGGTCGTCAGCTTCAACCTCGCGCCGGGCAAGGCGCTCGGCGACGCGGTCAACGCTGTCAATCGCGTCGAGCAGCGCATCCAGATGCCTGTCTCCATCAATGCAAGTTTCGAAGGTACGGCCGCCGCATTCCAAAGCTCTCTCCGCAATGAGCCGCTGCTCATCCTCGCCGCTCTCATCACCGTCTACATCGTGCTTGGCGTGCTCTACGAGAGCTACATCCATCCCATTACCATCATCTCCACGCTGCCTTCGGCGGGCGTAGGCGCATTGCTCGCGCTGCTTATCACCCACGTGGACTTCAGCGTCATTGCGCTCATCGGCATCATCCTGCTCATCGGTATCGTGCAGAAAAACGCCATCATGATGATCGACTTCGCGCTTCAGGCCGAGCGCGAGGAAGGAAAGTCCGCTGAAGAAGCCATCTTTCAGGCCTGTCTGCTGCGCTTCCGCCCCATCATTATGACGACAATGGCCGCGCTCCTCGGTGGTCTGCCGCTCGCGCTCGGCGGCGGCGTGGGCGCGGAACTGCGCATTCCTCTCGGCGTCACCATCGTCGGCGGACTCATCTTCTCGCAGATGCTCACGCTCTTCACAACGCCGGTCGTCTATCTCTACTTCGACAAGCTGGCCCACCGCATGAAGCCGCGCGCTCTTGAAACCGAGCAGGAGCCGCAGACTGTCAGCGCCGACTGAGGAGCCCGCGATGCATCTCTCCGCACCCTTCATCAAGCGCCCTGTGGCCACATCGCTGCTCAGTCTGGCGCTGCTCCTCGCTGGCTCCATCGCATACTCGGTGCTGCCCGTCGCGTCATTACCCGATGTCGACTTTCCCGTCATTAGCGTCGGCGCAGGTCTTCCCGGCGGCA
The DNA here is from genome assembly GCA_035546015.1 of Occallatibacter sp. GTDB lineage: Bacteria > Acidobacteriota > Terriglobia > Terriglobales > Acidobacteriaceae > Telmatobacter. The sequence continues at coordinate 15,822 of DASZXD010000150.1, read as the reverse complement.
GCCCTGAGACCATGGCCTCCGCCGTTGCCACACCGCTCGAGCGCCAGTTCGGCCGCATCGCCGGCGTCAATCAGATGACATCGTCGAGTTCGCTCGGCGCAGCCTCCGTCAATCTCCAGTTCGACATCAACCGCAACATCGACGCCGCCGCTCGCGACGTGCAGGCCGCCATCAACGCCGCGCGCAGCCAGCTTCCCGCCTATTTGCCGGAGAATCCCAACTATCGCAAAGCCAACCCGGCTGACGCGCCCATCCTCATCATGACCCTCACTTCGGATGTGGTGCCCAAGCCAATGATCTACGATATGGCCGACTCCATCCTGGCGCAGAAGATGTCGCAGGTGCAGGGCGTGGGCCAGGTCTTCGTCGGCGGCAGCTCCAGCCCGGCCGTCCGTGCCGAGCTCAATCCCATGCAGCTCGGCAACAATGGCATCGGCCTCGAAGCAGTCCGCACAGCACTCGCCAATGCCAATGCCAACCGCCCCAAAGGCTCGTTTCAGGACGCGTCTCACCGCTGGGCCATCGTCGACAACGATCAGATCTTCAAGGCCAGTGACTACGCGCCCATCATCGTCGGTTACAACCGCACTACCGGCGCGCCCGTCCGTCTCGAAGATCTCGGCGATGTAACAGACAGCGTCTCGAACATCCTCACCGGCGGTGTAGCCGGCATCAATCCTGAGAAAGGCCCGCCGGGCAAGATCACTGAAGCCATCATGCTCTTCATCTTCAAGAGCCCCGGCGCCAACGTCATCTCCACCGTAGACCGTCTCTTGGCCGAGCTGCCCCAGTTGCAGGCTTCCATTCCGCCCACGATCAAAATCAACGTCGTCAGTGACCGCACGCAGACCATCCGCGCCAGCGTCCGCGACGTCGAAATCTCGCTCATTATCAGCGTCATGCTCGTGGTGCTCGTCGTCTTCCTCTTCCTGCGCGAGGTATGGGCCACCATCATCCCTTCCATCGCCGTGCCGCTCTCGCTCCTCGGCACCTTTGGCGTCATGTCGCTGCTCGGCTACAGCATCGACAACCTCTCGCTCATGGCGCTCACCATCTCCACCGGATTTGTCGTCGACGACGCTATCGTCGTCATCGAAAACATCACCCGTTATCTCGAGATGGGCATGAAGCCCTATGAAGCAGCCATGAAAGGCTCCCGGGAGATAGGCTTCACCGTCATCTCCATGAGCACTTCGCTCATCGCCGTCTTCACGCCCATCCTGCTCATGGGCGGCATCGTCGGCAAGCTCTTCCGCGAGTTCGCCGTCACGCTTTCGGTCGCCATCGCCGCGTCGCTGCTCGTCTCGCTCACCACCACCCCCATGCTCTGCGCGCGTTTCCTCAAGTCCCGCGATGAAAGCCGCCATGGCGCTCTCTACCGCGCATGCGAACGCGCCTTCGAGTGGCTGCATGAGGAGTACGCCGCCATCCTGCGCTGGGTGCTTTCGCACCAGTTCTTTATGCTCGGCGTAACTGTGGGTGTGGCCGTGCTCAACGTCTATCTCTTCTTCATCGTGCCCAAGGGCTTCTTCCCGCAGCAGGACACGGGCCGCATCAGCGGCCAGACCATCGGCTCCCAGGACATCAGCTTCGAAGCCATGATTGGCAAGCAGCGCCAGCTTGCGCAGATCGCGCTCAACGATCCGGCCGTAAAATCTCTCAACGGATTCGCTGGCGGCGGCGGTCCCGGCGGCGGCAGCAACAATGTGGGCCGCATGTTCATGACCCTCAAGCCGCTTGAGGACCGCCCCGGCCGCGTCTCGGCAGACGACGTTGTCAACCGCCTCCGCAGCAAGCTCACCAGCGTCCCCGGAGCAACGCTGTTCCTCCAGGCACAGCAGGATATCCAGATCGGCGCGCGCGGCAGCTCCGCGCAATACCAGTACACACTCTCTGACGAAAACCTCCATGAGCTGAATCACTGGGCTCCGCAGCTCGAAGCTCAGGCCCGCAAAATGCCCGAGCTGCGCGACGTCTCTACCGATCAGCAGGACCGCGGCCTGGCAGCCAACCTCATCATTGACCGCGACACCGCATCGCGGCTGGGCATCACCGCCGCGGCGATCGACCAGGTGCTCTACGACGCCTTCGGCCAGCGCGAAGTCTCCACCATGTACACCGCGCTCAACCAGTACTTCGTCGTGATGGAAGTCGACCCGCGCTACCAGCGCAGCCCTGACTCGCTCAATGGCATCTTCATCAAGTCGTCCACCGGCTCCATGGTTCCGCTCTCGGCCATCGCGCACTTCGACAAACGGCGCACCTCATTGCAGGTCAATCACCAGGGCCAATATCCCGCAGTCACGCTCACCTTCAACCTCGCGCCCAACGTAGCGCTTGGCGACGCAGTCACTGCCCTCGAAAAAGTCCAGCGCGAGCTCGGCATGCCCTCCAGCGTCCACGCCACATTTCAGGGCACCGCACAGGCCTATCAGGAATCTCTGCAAAACGAAAAGTGGCTTATCCTCTCCGCCATCGTCGCCGTTTACATCGTCCTCGGCATCCTTTACGAAAGCCTAATCCACCCGCTTACGATTCTCTCTACCCTCCCGCCTGCCGGCGCTGGCGCAATCCTCGCACTGCTGCTTACCGGTACTGAGCTCAGCATCATCGCCCTCATTGGCATCATCCTGCTCATCGGGATCGTGAAGAAAAACGCCATCCTCATGATTGACTTCGCCTTGCAGGCAGAGCGCGACCAGAGTCTTCCGCCCATCGAAGCCATATACCAGGCAGCGCTGCTCCGCTTCCGGCCCATCATGATGACCACCATGGCCGCGCTCTTTGGCGGACTGCCGCTGGCTGTCGGTATGGGCGTCGGCTCCGAGTTGCGCAAGCCTCTTGGCATTGCCATCGTCGGCGGGCTGCTCGTCTCGCAGGCGCTCACGCTCTTCACTACGCCGGTCGTCTACCTCTTCTTCGACAGGCTGCAGTGGAAACTCATGAAACTGCGCCGCATCGGCATGGAGTTCGAAGAAGCGCACGGTGATTAGCGCCGTCTTGTCACAACACCGCGCAACCTCAGTTCGATTGGCTCAAATGTGGGCAAAACTCACGCGTTTGCCACTCTGTGGTGTGCTATTGTGGGAGATACCTCTATTAGCAACGCGGGCGCTTTTCCCGCGAGTTGTCAGTCTGCCGCATTGAACGATTCGGCTCTTGGATCAATCTCACTCTGACGCTGCCATGCTGGCGCATGGCACAGGTGTAGTCATCCTCTATCTCAAATGAAAGGCGAAGGCTCTTCGATGAATCCCATCCAGACTCCCACTGACGCCAATCTTGTTTTGACCCTGGAAGAGATTGCCAGCCTCGCCGAAGAATCGGGCAAGCCAGCCGACACGCTCATGAACATCGTCGCGCTGATCGCGTCGCGCTTCTGCACCGACGTCTGTTCCGCCTATCTGCTTGAACCCGACCGCGCCAACCTCGTTCTCGCCGCATCGCTCGGCCTTCATCCTCGCTGCATCGGCACGCTGCGCATGCCGCTCAACGAAGGGCTCTCCGGCCTCGTCGCCGAGCAGCTTCGTCCCGTCTCCGTCGCCGACGCCCGCAACCATCGGCGCTACAAATACTTCAAGGATTCCGGCGAAGAAGAGTACCACTCCTTCCTCGGCGTGCCCATCATCGACCGCGGCATCCTCCAGGGTGTTCTCGTCGTGCAGACCAAAGAGCCGCGCACCTTTCGCGACTCCGAGATTCGCATGCTCTCTGAGGCCGCCGGCCAGGTGGCGCCCATTATCAGTGAGGCCCGCACACTCGACCGCTTCATCGCGCCCGCGCAGGAAAAGCTCTGGGAGCTGGCGCGCAACGTCTGGTGGTGTTGGGATCACGAATGCGTCAGCCTATTTCGCGATCTCAGCCCGGTCCGCTTCCGCGAGCTGAATCAGAATCCCATCTCGCTCCTCAGCGAGATGCCGCTCGGCGAAATCGACCGCCGCGCCAGCGAACTGCTCCTGCACAGCCGCATCAACTATGTCTATCGCCGCATGCAGGAGTATCTCAGCGCCGATCGCACCTGGGGCGCGAACCACGCCGGTGTGCTGCGCCCGCGCCCTGTCGCCTACTTCTCCGCCGAGTTTGGTCTCCACGAGTCGCTGCCTATCTACTCGGGTGGCCTCGGCGTGCTCGCAGGCGACCACATCAAGAGCGCGTCGGATCTCGATATCCCGCTGATCGGCATCGGCCTCTTCTACGGTCAGGGCTACTTCCTCCAGCGCCTCGACCAGAGCGGATGGCAGCGCGAAGAGTACCTGCAGACCGATGTGAACCAGTTGCCCATGCAGCCGGCCATCGGCGTCAACGGCGAGCCGGTCGTCGTTGAAATCGCCACCCGCGGCTCGGCTATTCGCGCAAAGGTGTGGCGTGTCAAAGTGGGCCGCTGTGACCTTCTCCTGCTCGACTCCAACGTGGAAGGCAATGCGCCTGAAGACCGCGAAACCACGTCCCGCCTCTACGGCGGCGACGCGCGCACCCGCATCCGTCAGGAGCTGCTGCTCGGCGTAGGTGGCTTCCGCGCGCTGCGCGCCATGGGCATCACGCCGGGCGTGCTCCATTTGAATGAAGGCCATAGCGGCTTTGCCGTCTTTGAAGCCATCCGCGCCCGCATGGAAGACGAAGGCCTCGACTTCTACTCCGCCGCCAGCTCGATTCCACGCGAAGTCATCTTCACCACCCACACGCCGGTTCCCGCCGGCCACGACCGCTTTAGCGCCGATCTCATTGAAGAGCATCTCGGACCGCTGCGCGAGCAACTCGGCATCTCCCATGAAAACCTGATGGGCTTCGGCCGCGAATACCCTTCCGACAGCGGCGAGCCCTTCTGCATGACCGTCCTAGGCCTCAAGCTTGCGCGCCGTGTCAACGCGGTCAGCTCGCTGCATGGCGAAGTCTCCCGCTCCATGTGGAAGGGCCTCTATCCCAACCGGCCCGAGGATGCCGTACCCATCGGCCACATCACCAACGGCGTGCATGTTCCCTCGTGGCTCGCCCCGCAGATGGCCCGCCTCTACGACCGTCATCTCGGCGTAGGCTGGTTCCGTCAGAGCGGCGCCGATCACACCTGGGCTGGAATCGAAAAGGTCCACGACGGCGAGCTCTGGGAGACGCACCTCGCCCTCAAGGCCGCGCTGATCAAATTCGTCCGCCGGCGCGCCCGCGAGCAGGCCGAGCGCCGCAACGAATCGCCGGAGATCCTCAAGCGCCTCGACAAAGTGCTCTCGCCCGACGCGCTCACCATCGGCTTTGCCCGGCGCTTCGCCACCTACAAGCGCGCCAACCTGCTGCTCAAAGACATCGAGCGTCTTGCCATCATGGTCAATGACGCCAAGCGCCCCGTGCAGTTCGTCTTCTCCGGCAAGGCGCATCCTCACGACGAGCCCGGCAAGAAAGTTCTGCAGCAGATCGCCCAGATGATGCGCGACCCCGACTTCGCTGACAAGTTCGTCTTCATCGAGGACTACGACATCAACGTCGGCCGCCATCTTGTGCAGGGCGTCGACGTATGGCTCAACAATCCGCGCCGACCGCTCGAAGCCTCAGGCACCAGCGGCCAGAAAGTTGTGCTCAACGGCGGTCTCAATCTCTCCATCCTCGACGGCTGGTGGGCCGAAGCCTACGACGGCCTCAACGGCTTCGCCATCGGCACCGGGCGCACGCACTCGAACATGGATGTGCATGACAGCCGCGACGGCGACGACCTCTACCGCGTGCTCCTCGACGAAGTGGTCCCGCTCTATTACCAGGTCGACAAGGACGGCCTGCCGCGCGGCTGGATCAGGCGCATGAAGCGCACCATCCGCACCCTCGGCTGGCGCTTCAACGCCGACCGCATGGTCATGGACTACGCCATGAAGTGCTACGTCCCCGCAGCAGGCGGCACATCGAGCGAAATCCGCCAGTTGGGGTAGCTTTATCTTCCCGCTGCGATCTCAAACTCTGCGGTTCACGCACAGACCGGATCCCCATCTTCGCCGCGTTCTTGCTTAGCGGCCAAGGTGGGATATCTACAGCTTTTAAACGGCATGCATTGATTCCCGCTGTTATGCACGACTGCGATCAGAGCAGCATCGTCTCCCGATTCCGCAGCGTCTCCCGGATCGCATCCACTCCCACATCAAGCTCGCCCACACTCTTCAGCAACGCCAGCCCTTCCACGCCGCTCACCGCTTTCCGCAGCAGCTCGCACTGCCCCACCAGCCTCTCGTCGAACTCGATGAGCTTCGCCAGTGTCGGCGCTTCCTGCCGGTAGCGCTGCGTCATGCGATCATTCTCCGGCACAGGCTGATGTTGCAGCGCAGCCTCCACCGCGCCAATCGCCTTCGCCAGCCGCTCCAGCTTTTGCGCAGACGCAACCGCGTCCGCATCGGGAAACGGCTTGGCCCGCGACGGCGGCGGCAGATACTCGCGCCGGTACTCGGTCTCCGCCTCCGACACACTCGCCATCGCCTCGCCCAGCAGTGACGCGGCCTTGCTGCGGATCATCTGGTCGTCGGCACGAAGCTGGTTTTCCTTGCGATAGAAGTTATAGCCCCAGCCATAAAACAGATTGGTCGCAATCTGCCGCAGCAGGCCTGCATCGTAAAAGCTGTCAGCCGGCACTTGTTCCTCCGCTCACTTCATTCCGGTCTCGGCGCCCACCGGATAAAATCCTGTCGCCGGTCCCAGGTTGAACGGCACGCCCGCCGCCGCGTTCGGAGCGGAAACCAGCCCCTTGTCTGCCATCTTGAGCGCCAGATAGTAGCGCACCGCCTCGATCGGCGAAAGCCCGATGGCCTGCAGCGAAATCAGTTCGCGCATCCTCTCGTCCTTGGGCATGATCAGGATCTTCAGATCGTTCAGCGTAATGCCATAGGTCTTCAGGAACTCCGAAAGATGGTTCTTCACCAGTTCGCGCACCTCGTTAATGTGCTCGTTGATGTCCTCCATCTTGGTCACCTGCACAATCTGGTTGATCGACTGCTCAATCGCCGGCCCCGCGTAATCGGCCACTTCCTTCGTATCGATGATGTGCCCGTTGAACGGCAGATGCGTGATCAGGTCGAGAGCCGCTTCCTTGGTATCCACGTGGATGTAGTAGTCCACCTGGTAGGCCATCTCAGCCATCTCTTCGCTGGTAGCCACGCCCTCGCTGCGGATCAGCAGCTTCGAACGGTTGATGTAAATCACTTCGTAAACCCACGGCGAGTTCCCGCCAAAGAAACCCGACGCAATGGACCCGAGCAGTGGCTTGTCTGGTGTGGTGAGTGCGTACTGGCCCGTCTCGTATACGTTGAGCACCGCTCCCCGCGACTTCAAAACGCAGAAGTGGTTGCTTTCAACTGTAAGCAGTGAGCCCGAAACGATGCTCTCATCGGCGATCTTAACGGCCAGCACCTTGGTGCCAAGAATGTCTGTGCCGTCGCCTGTCAGCGAAGTAATAACCTGGCGTGTGATTGCCACGTTTTATTTCCCCCTGGGATATTGTTGGTTCGATCTTGCGGACCAGCATACTGCAGCGGCCGGGGGGAATCCAATTGTCGCCGCTTGAATTCTTCACATGCTTAAGCGCTGCGCACGTGTGCATGCACAGCGCTCAAAGAGCATACTCCTCTTCTTCTACCTTCACCCTGTCAACCAGTCGTTCCGGATAATACGCATTCCGGTTATACTGCTTCACCATGCGGTTGGTGTTGAAGTAGGAGCCGTTGAATGCCAGCGTGGTCCGCATCAGCCGCGCCCACACTTCTGGAGCCTGGCGATAGAGCGGCGCCACTGCCGATTCGAGCTTGCGATAGAGTGACTGCGCTTCTTCTTCGTCGTTGGCGCCGTCGTCAATCGCCCATCCCGTCACGCCCTCAATGCAGCCCTCGATCCACCAGCCATCCAGAATCGAAAGGCTGGGAACGCCATTCATCGCGGCCTTCATGCCGCTCGTGCCCGATGCCTCATAAGGCCGCCGCGGATTGTTCACCCATACATCCACGCCTGCCGTCAGCTTAGCGCCCAGTCCCCACTCGTAGTCTTCGAGATAGATGATCTTCAACAGATCGCCGTATGACCGGGATGCCTCTTCCACAACCCGGTGGATGAGTTCCTTGCCCGGCTGGTCGTGCGGGTGCGCCTTGCCTGCGTAGAGAATCTGCAGTCCGCCTGCCGCTTCGGCAATCTCCATCAGCCGCTTCGGGTCCGTGAACATCAGCGCAGCGCGCTTATAAGTCGCAACGCGGCGGGCAAAGCCGAGTGTGAGCACATTGGGGTTGAGCACCTTTCCCGTGCGCGAACCCACCTCGGCCAGCAACTCTTCCTTGGCGCGCGCATGCGCTGCCAGAATCTTCCCCACCGGCAGGTCGATTGCATTGCGCAGAAAAAGATTGTCGCGCCGCCAGTTGGGAATGTGTTCGTCGAGCATCTGCTGGAAGGGCTCTGACATCCACGTAGCCGCGTGCACGCCGTTCGTGATCGTGTCGATCGCAAACTCTGGAAACATCTCTCGGGAAACCTTGCCGTGCTGCATGGCCACGCCGTTGGCATAGCGCGAAAAGCGCAGTGCCAGCAGCGTCATATTCAGCAGCCCATCGCGAAAGCATCCATACTGTTGCAGCCGCGCTGTGCGATCGCCGCCCAGAATGCGCATGGACTGCTCGGTCGAAAAGCGGTCGTGTCCAGCCGGCACCGGCGTATGCGTCGTGAACACGCACTTGCGCCGCACCTGTTCGATGTCCGCTTCAGTTACCGCATCCAGAGGTCCGCCGCCAAGCTGGCTTTCGAGCAGCGCCAGCGTCAGCAGTGCGGCGTGCCCCTCGTTCATGTGGTAGACGTTCACCTTCAGGCCCAGTGCATTGGCCATACGCGCGCCGCCCATGCCCAGCACAATTTCCTGCTGCAGCCGGTAATTCTCGTCGCCGCCATAAAGGTGATCCGTAAGCCCGCGGTCCCATCCCGAATTCACATCGAGATCCGTGTCGAGCAGATAGATTGGCACCACATGCCCGAACCGCCCCTCCAGGTCATAGCGCCACGCCCGCACCGTCACAATGCGGTTCTCAATCTGCACTGTTATACGCGCCAGCTCTTCGGTGCAATAGTCTGAAGGATTCCACGGCTGCACGTCTTCAGTCTGGCTGCCGGCAGCGTCCAGATGCTGCTGGAAGTAGCCCTTGCGGTGCAGCAGTGTAAACGCTGCCAGCGGAACGCCCAGATCGGCCGCCGAGCGCAGCGTATCGCCCGCAAGCACGCCCAGGCCGCCCGAGTATGTGGGCATACCCGGATTGATGGCGATCTCCATGGAGAAGTAAGCGACGTGGCCAGATGCAGGAAAAGTTTCGTAGGAATAAGGCTTGATTGATATCGAGTGCATGCTCTCGTTACTCCGTTGTGCTCCCCGGTCTGCTGGATATTCTGCGGGCCATAATCACGGGCCCAAAGGAATGTCCCTTTATGCGGGAAGAATCGGAACAAACATCTTCCAAGTTTAGCAAGGAACCACCCTAGCGCCAGTGCACCATCGATAGCACCGTGGTGTTACCTCCGGTGACACCGGACGCGCAGATTCCGGCGCCTCTATGGAGAAATCTCCTGTCTTTTTGATGCAGTTTTTGCTCAAGAGAGCCGGTGCGCGCCGCCCGAGGCATGGCAGATGTGAATCTCCGGCACAATCCCCATCTTCGCCGCATAGCGGCTGCCCAGCACGCGCGAAAACTCCGCAGCCTGGCTCTGTTCCACCAGATTGATTGTGCAGCCGCCAAATCCCCCGCCTGTCAGCCGTGCGCCGATCAGCCCCGGCAAATCCTGGGCCAGCTCCACCATGGTGTCAGCCTCAATGCAGCTAGCCTCAAAGTCCCTGCTATAGCTCCAATGAGCCTCGGCCATAAGCTTTCCCAGTTCAGTCAGATCGCCCCGCAGCAGTGCGTCTGCCGCAGCCACTGTGCGCAGGTTCTCGCTGATCACATGCCGTGCCCGCATCAGTGACTTGGGCGCCATCTCATGGCCCCATTTTTCCAGGTCTTCGAGCGTGCAATCGCGCAGGAATTTCACCCCTGTCCGGTGGCTGGCGATCACCGCACAGGCCGCCTCTGACTCCGCCCTCCGCGTCGTATAGTCGCCGCCCGCAACCGAGTGCTTGACCATGGTGTTGGCAATCACCAGAGCCACATTGTCTGGAATCGGAGCCATCCTGAAGCTCAGGTCGCGGCAGTCGAGCAGCAGCGCGTGATTCGCCTCGCCATTGGCCGAGATGAACTGATCCATAATGCCGCAGCTTGCGCGAACATATTCATTTTCTGCGCGTTGGCACAACCGGGCCACAACCGGCCCCGGATAGCTCACGCCTATCAGCGACTCGACCGCCAGCGCAGTGGCCACCTCCAGCGCCGCCGAGCTCGAAAGCCCCGAAGCTACCGGCACGTCGCTCCAAAGGCTCAGGCTAAATCCGGGAATCTTATGCCCCTCACCGGCCAGAATCTGTACCACGCCAACGGGATAGTCTGTCCACTCCCCGGTGCGCTCCGCTGGCAGTGCGGCGGCGTCAAAGCTCTTCTCTTCGCCGCAATTCTCTGAATAGATAACGATCTTGCCATCCGTACGCGGCGAAATCCCCGCCAGTGTGGCAAAATCGATGGCCGCAGGCATCACGAAGCCCTCGGCATAATCGGTGTGCTCGCCGATCAGGTTTACCCGTCCCGGAGCTACAAAAATTGCCGGTTCGGCATGAAAACGTTCGACGTGTAGCGAACGAAGTTTAGCTGGATCTTGCATTGAGATTCACGACCTCTTTCCTGGCGACAAGCTGTAGCCAGACGGGTTAAGTCAACTTACTCGGGGAAGAAGCCCCTGCACACCCCACGCGTCACACCCGCAACTTGCTGTCCTTCAATCTTCTGGCGGAATGAGAACGTTTTCTGTTCTCGCCATTTTCACGTGCAGATCGACGCAGCTTTCCGTCTATCCGGCCGCCGCGCTCAGCCGTTCCCATATCTGGTCCAGCCAGGTCTCATGCTCGGGCTTCATCAGCACAGAACGCAGACACGTTACACCCGCGCCTTCCATATCGCCTGACACCCCAAACCAGGAATGGGGCAATTGTACAAGAGCAAGATGCAGGTCGCGCTCCGCGCACAGGTCGAAAATCTTCTGTGCCTCCTCCGACGCCTCCACAACGCTCTCTGCCTTTGCCTTCCACACAACAATATCAAGCTCCGGCCTGCCCGCGGCAAGCGCCTCAAATCGCGCATCTTCCCGCAGCCTCCGGTCCAGCTCCACTGCGGCCCGTCGCCCGCTGGCCAGACCGTGCGCAAACTCCCCGCCCGGCCTCAGCGGCAAAAGCTGCAGCGTAGCCCACAGCGCTACCGCGGCCGCTCCCGCACGCGAGCACTCCAGGCTTATCTCTCCTAGATGCAGCTCAGCCGAGGTGAAGTAGGTATATGGCGAATCATGCTTGTAGAATCGCCCAACTGCCGGGTCGCGAAACAGCACGCACCCGCACCCATAAGGCTGCAGCCCATGCTTGTGGGGGTCGATCACAATCGAGTCGGCCCTGCTAATCGCTGCATAAGCACGCCGCGCCGGCTCGTCTAACTCGTCCGGAATCAGCCCGAAGTAGCCGCCATACGCCCCATCCACATGCACCCGGAACCCGTACCGCTCCCTCAGTGTCAGAATCTCGTCCAGCGCATCCACCGCACCAATGGCCGTGGTGCCCAGCGTGGCCACCACCATGCCGACATCTCCTTTGCGGAGTTCGGTTTCCAGCGCATTTAGATCCATGCGCCCCCGGTTGTCCGTTGCAATGCTCGCATAATCCAGCCGCAACACCCCGGAGATGCGCTGGTGCGTGTAATGCGCCTGCTCCGATCCCAGAATCCGCTTTCCCTGAGCCAGCTGCCCACCAATCCATAGCGCCTCCAGGTTGGCCAGCGTCCCGCTCGAGGTCAGATGTCCCAGAAACCCCGCCCATCCGAACATGGCCGCAAGCTCTTTCACCGCTTCCACTTCCATATCGGAGCTGGCGCGGCCCCCGTCTCGCGCATGGTTGTTGGGGTTGATCTTCATCGCCAGTGCATAAGCTGCCCGGGCCAACGGATGCGGTGGCTTCAGCATCTGACCCGCATAGAGGGGATGAAAGTAGGGGTAGTTGTCTCCCAGGCGGTGTGCCACGGTTGCGAGAATCTCTTCTAGGGCATGCTCCTCAACGCCGGAATCGTAACCGGGCAGTTGGGCAAATTCAGACTCCAGCAACTGGGTGCAGCGGGCAAGCAAACCGGGAACAGCGTCGTGTGCCATGGCGAATAAACACACTATCACAGCCGGCGGCTTCAATTTATAGCTATCAATTTCAACAACATAAACAAACTGAACTTATGGAATGGGACAAAGGGAAATAAATAATGCCCGTTTTTTGACAGGGATGGTACACTATCGCCAGCGTTAGAACCGAACCGGGCGTGAGCAGTACTCGCCCAACCAAGCAAGATTCTGCCAGTGGTCGCTCCGATTCATCCAGCGCAATTCAAACCAGGAAATACGATCAAAATGGAACAAGGTACCGTGAAGTGGTTCAATGATGCGAAGGGCTTCGGCTTTATCTCGCGTCAGAACGGCGAAGATGTCTTCGTGCACTACTCTGCAATCAACTCGAGTGGTTTCAAGAGTCTGCAGGAAGGCCAGGCCGTGCAGTTCAATGTTGTGAAGGGTCCCAAGGGCTGGCAGGCTGCCGACGTGCAGCCGCTGTAGTCCCGCAAGGACCGGATTCCGGCAGAATCTGGCACAAAAACACACAACAGGGCTGGGATTTTTCCCGGCCCTTTGTGTCTCTGCAGACCAGTAACCGGTTGCCCTCCTGATTTCAAAAACGGACCTCAGAGATTTTTTATCGCCTGCCGCCACGCAATGCGGGTGAAGGGTCCGTCGTGCGTCAGATCTGGCGCAGAAATTTGCTCACGGCAAAAAGAATCTCCCGTTGCCCTCGGCCGCCGAGGCAACGGGAGATTTTTGTCTAATAAATGTATTGCGGCCGGCTTACAGCGCCCCCCGAGGCGCATCCCCTTCAATAATCACCAAACCGTGGAGGAAGTAATATATGTGGTCTAAATCCACGGTCCGGTTAAATGAAACATTAGCCCACCTGCAGCCGCATCGGTATACCTAGGAACGGGTGCATGCCCGCTCCTAGGATGTAGACGGCATTCCACGCTGGATTCGGATTTGTGTTACCGGATGGCAGGCAAAGTAATGTGACCCCAAAAAGAATCGATGCCGGCAGCGATGACCTCAAAGGGTAAAGTCGCTGGCCGGCATCGCAAGTGTGCGGTTCTATATAAGGTCCGTTGGCGCGCCTTGCGGCTGCGGCGCGGACTCCAGGAAAAACACCCCCACAGCTTTAACCTTCCACCAGCCCTGTACTCACCACCTGGACCCGGGCCGGCACTATTCTATATAGATTGTTTATGACTGCTCTATCGGCCCACCCCGTGAGCCGTCTAGTAAACCACCTGCGCCCGAACCGAATCCCAGGACTCTTTGGTAATGAGCAGCCCAGGCTGTTTTGCCGTTGTGCTGCTCTTCTCGTGCGTTGTATCTAGAGTTCCCAGACAGGCGCGCTGCCTGCCGATCCTGCTCCTGCCATTTCGAGCGAACCCACTGTTTGCGGCGCCAGAAACCCATCCTGCGGATGAGCCTCAGGCCCCGGAGCCGTGCGATGATGCCGCCGCATCGTCTCCTGAATCTCATGCAGCACGCTCATTCGCTCAGAGCGTGACTGCCGATCCCAGAACATCACAAATCCCTGACCACATACGCAGCAGTGAAGCTCTGCGTTCCCATTCGTCCTTCTGCACAGTACCTGCATATGTTGCCTCTTGCCCGCTGGCGGTTTTTCCAGCGGCGGCAGTTTTCCAGTTGCTTCAAAAGGTACCGTGGCTCTTAAGTGACCGGAGACGCCACGCAAACTGGGAAACTGCTCTATGCCTGCCACAATAGCTCCGCCATTCCACTACTTGCCATTCCACCTCGCGGCAAGACCGGCACTCTTTGGTGCCAGCGTCCGATAACCGGTTCGAGTCAGGCCCCGCATTACTTCCGAGACCTCTCGAAAACATCGCCTCGTGCGATCAGCCGCCCGCATCCGCCCTCATATCCGCCTCTGCGCGCCGGTATATCCTAAAGTGTTGATCGAATACCGCGCGTTTCACCCACAGGGAACAACGAATCCTCATGAGTAAGTCGACCATCGCCATCCACCTGCCCGACGGGTCCGTTCGCGAAGTGCCCGCGGGCACAACGCCTCTTGAAATCGCCAACTCCATCTCACCGCGCCTTGCCTCGGCGAGCGTCGTAGCGCGCCTCACTCCACTCGCCGGCGCCGCATCGGCTGCGGCGAACAACGAAGAGCCGACCGAAGCGTCCATGTATCTGGCGCAGGATGCGTCCGCTCCACGGCTTGTCGATCTCTCCACGCCGCTCACCGAAGATACGCGCCTCGAACTCGTCACTGAGAAAGACCCCGAAGCTCTCAAAGTGTTGCGCCACTCCGCCGCGCATGTCATGGCGACGGCGGTGCTCGAGCTCTTCCCTGAGACCAAACTCGGCCACGGCCCCGCAACTGATTCCGGTTTCTTCTACGACTTCTATCGCGAAAAGCCTTTCACGCCTGAAGATCTCGCGGTGATTCAGGAGCGCATGATCCAGGTCGTCGAGCGCAATGAGAAGTTCACGCGCGAATACGAGCCGCGTGAAAAGGCGCTGGAGGACTTCGACCAGCACGGCGACTTCATGAAGACGCACTTCGTCACGAAGTTCACACAGCCCGGCGAAGATGTGAGCTTCTATCGCAACGGTCACTTCGTTGACTTCTGCCGCGGTCCGCATGTGCCCTCGACTGGCCGCGTCAAGGCATTCAAGGTTCTCTCGCTCGCCGGCGCTTACTGGCTTGGCGACGAAAAGAATCCGCAGTTGCAGCGCATCTATGGCACAGCGTTCTTCTCGCAAAAAGATCTTGATGCGCACTTCGCGCGTCTTGAAGAAGCTGCACGCCGCGATCATCGTGTCCTCGGCAAGCAGCTCGACCTGTTCAGCATCCAGGAACTCGCCGGCGCGGGCCTGATCTTCTGGCATCCGAAGGGCGCCATGATCCGCAAGATCATGGAAGACTGGATGCGCGAAGAGTGCCTCCGCCGCGGCTACCAGCTTGTCTACACCCCGCACGTCGCGCGCGTGAATCTCTGGCAGACCTCGGGCCACGAAGGCTTCTACGCCGGCAACATGTTCACGCCCATGGAACTGGACGATGCGATGTATCGCATGAAGCCCATGAACTGTCCGTTCCACATCCTCATCTACAAGAACTCGCCCAAGAGCTATCGCGACCTGCCCGCGCGCTACGCCGAGCTCGGCAATGTCTATCGCTACGAGCGCTCAGGCACCATGCACGGCCTGCTGCGCGTGCGCGGCTTTACGCAGGACGACGCCCACATCTTCTGCATGCCTTCGCAGATCGAAAGCGAAGTCGCCGCCTGCATCGACTTTGCCGAAGCCGTGCTCAAGACCTTCGGCTTTACTGAGTTCAAGGTCGAGCTCTCCACCTGGGACCCGAACGACCGCGCCCACTATGCCGGCTCGGATGACAATTGGGACCTTGCCATTCGCTCGCTCGACAACGTGCTCAAGAGCAAAGGCATCCCCTACAAAACCATCTCAGGCGAGGCTGCGTTTTACGGCCCCAAGATCGACGTCAAGCTCGTCGATGTCCTCGGTCGTCTCTGGCAGCTTTCAACCGTGCAGTTCGACTTCAACCTGCCCGCGCGCTTCGAGCTCGAGTACGTCGGCGAAGACGGCGAGCGCCATCAGCCG
>DASZXD010000149.1:0-12094 GCA_035546015.1 Occallatibacter sp. | reverse complement strand
TCCATCACCCACGGCCATGGGCTCTTCTCGCCCTCAAGGAAGCGAAAATCTGCCGAGTCGAACAGCGGCCGTGTCGAATCGTCCACCAGCGCCCACCCCAAGCGCGAAATCAATCCCTGCCCAATCGGTTCTTTTGTCTTGTTGCCGAGCGCCCCGTCCAGCGTGCGCGTCGTGCCCAGCAGATTTTCAGAATCGGTATCGCCCGGATGCCACGTGACCTGCTTGCCGTCAACCATGAGTGTGATCCACAGATTGTCCGCGCTGAATATGCCTTTCGCGTCCGGCTTGCCGTCAACCACGTAATTCAGCTCTAGTGAGTCCGTCTTGATCTGGAATATTCCTATCTTTCCCGCATACTCAATCCGGCTCATGAACTTCGGCACTGGCAGGTGTCGATTGATGAACACAAACGAAGCGTGATCCTCAAACTTCTTGTCCGCCGACCACTCCATGCGAATCAGTTGCGGCGTGAGCACCGTAAACCGCGCATTTCCAATCGTCACCACGGCTCGCGGATCGGCCACAGGATTATCTGCAGGTGGAATCTGTGATGTATTTGCAGCCGAATGCTGCTGCGCGTGCACGCACGCGGCACAGCCAGCGACAAGGCAAAGCAGGGCAAAGCGATTCCAACTGAAGTGCACGGATATCCTCCCGATTTGATTCACCCGGGAAGGCTATCACCGCAGGGGGGATTTGGAGGAGTCCTCTTCAGATTCGTCTTGCAGCGCAGAAATCTCGCGCCGGATATCGACTGCGTGATCCAGATCGCGGATGATCGAGAAGGCGCCGATGAGTTGTCCATCTTCGGAGTAGATAGGACGCGTGGAGAGCAACAGCCAGACCTGCGCCCCGTCTGCCCGTTTGTAGATCACCTGTTTAGCCTCCACCGGCTCACCGCGCAGAATCGTGCGCACCAGCGGGAACTCGCTCGGCTGCATGCGTCGTCCATCCGCATGTGTCATGGGCAGCCGTGTATAGTCAGCCAGCGTCATGCCGGCATGGACGGCGTCACCCAGAATCTGCTGCGCTGCTGGATTCACGATCGAGACGGTGCAGTCCTGCGCGTCGATGAGCACCATTCCATCGTGGACCGCGTTGATTGCGGCGTAGAGCGCCGCCTTGCTGTCCTGCAGTTCTTCGCTGGTCTGCTTTTGCCCGTGCACCTCTTCCACCACGCCATAGATGCAGACGATCCTGCCGCTTGGGCCAAAGCGGGGCGAGCCCCGTGAGCGCATCCAGATCCACTCGCCGCTGGGCCGCCGCACCCGATATTCGATATCGATCGGCTGGCCGGTGTTGAGAGAGTGGCGAATAGCCTCCAGAGTGTGCGGCACATCTTCAGGGTGCACCATCTCCAGCCAGCCGTTGCCAAGCGCATCTGTAATGGGCTGCCCGGTGAGCCTCTCCCAGCTCGAGCCGGCCTCGGTCACGTGTCCCCGGGTGTCCAGCACCCAGGGCACATGCGGGCTCAGATGCATCATGTGCCGGTAGTGATCCTCGCTCTCGCGCAGCGCCGCTTCTGTCCGCTTAGTCTCCGTAATGTCCATAATGGCTACGGAGACTCCTAAAATTTCGCCCGCTTCGTCGCGAGCCGGCTGGTATGAGAGCAGCAGCGTTCTGCGTTCGCCGCCGCTCGCAGGCGCAGGCTTCTGTATCTCCACTCCGGTAATCGGCTCGCCCTGCATCGCCCGGCGGATGTACGGCTCGACCAGAGGGAAGATATGCGGAATCACTTCTTCCACAGTCTTGCCCAGATGATTCTCGATCGGCACGCCGTTCAACTCTGCGAGCCGCCGGTTCAGGCTCATGTAACGCATCTTGCGGTCCAGAAAGCACAGGCCTACCGGAGCGCCGTCATAGATCGCCTGCAGCAGCGCCAGCCGTTCGGCGGGAATTGTATCCAGATGGATCGGCGATATCTCCGAGGGCAACACCGGCGTAGCCGTCAGGTCAACTCGCAGATCCTGCGCCACCACGGCCTCCAGCCGGTCGGCCGTCACTGGTCTTCCAAACAGCCAGCCCTGCCCAAAGTCGCAGCCCAGCCAAAGCAGCATCTGTGCCTGTTCATGCGTCTCCACGCCTTCGGCAATCGTGGTCAGGCCCAGGCTCTGGCCCAGTCCAAGCACTGCGGCCACAATCTTGCGGCTTTCGCGCTTCTCCACCACAGAGTTGACAAACGAGCGATCCACCTTCAGCTCGTCGAATGGCAGCGTGTGCAGGTGCTTCAGGCTTGAGTAGCCGGTCCCAAAATCGTCCAGCGCCAGTTTGCAGCCCAGCGCTTTCAGTTCCTGCGCCGCATCCAGCGCACGTTCCAGGTCGCTCAGCAGCGCACTCTCGGTGATCTCGATAACCAGCCGCTCCAGCGGAAAGCCGCTCTGGCGAGCCGTGTCGGCAATCCGCTCCGCCAGTCTGTCGCCCAGCAGCTGAATCGGAGAGATGTTGACTGCAAGCTTCAGCGTGCTCTCTGCCAGCACAGGCAAGGCAAATGCGCTTGTCAAAATGGTGCGCGAGAGCCTGTCAATCAGCCCGAACTTTTCCAGCAGTGGAATGAACTCATCCGGCGCAACTTGTCCGAGTTGCTTGTGATTCCAGCGAGCCAGCACCTCAAAGCCCGCAAGCTGGCATGTCCTCAGCTCCACCACCGGCTGAAAGACCGGGTAAAACTCGCCTTCGTCGAACGCCCGCGCCAGGTCGGTTTCGATGAATGACATGCAGCTAATCTACCTTCAAGCCGGCTGGCATGTCATGAACAATTCGAGGGAGTTGCGTACGATAGTCATTATTTGGGAACCATTTGCGTCGTGCGTGAAGGCAACGTGCCGGGTTCTACACACGTGGTCATATCGTGTCGTCTTCATCGCCCGCCTGCCCGGCCGCAAGCTTCTCAATCTGATTCCGCCAGTCCAGCGACTCCACAAACGCCTTCGACTCACGCCATCCCGGCTCGACAATCACGTGGAGTTCAAGATAAACCCTTGTCCCCAGCAGCGACTCGATCTTGCGCCGCGCCCCTGTGCCAATCTCCTTCAGCTTGCTCCCGCCCTTGCCGATCAGAATCGCCTTCTGCCCCTCGCGCTCGCAATAAATCGCAGCCGCAATTCTGGTCAGCGGATTCTTCGCCTTCGCATCCGCCTCCTCGAACCGCTCGATTACAACCGCAGAAGCATACGGAACCTCTTCGCCCGTTTCGATCAGGATGCTCTCGCGAATCAGCTCGGCCACCATAAACCGGAGCGGTTGGTCCGTGTACTGATCCTTCGGATAGTAGCGCTCTCCCTTTGGCAGTGCTTCCACAATCTTGCGCACCAGCAGGTCGAGCCCGTCGCGCTTGCGCGCGCTCACCGGAATCACCTCGGCAAAGTTGTGCTGTTTGATCAGAGAATCGATCAGCGGCAGAAGCTCGTCCTTCTTCACCAGATCGATCTTCGTCAGCACCAGAAACACCGGGCAGTCCAGCTTGCGCACCAGGCTGAAGAGAAACTCATCTTCGCTGGCCCACGCGGACTCTCTCTTCTCCGCTTGAGATTTTGAATCTGTCACTGAATAGGGCGTCCCAGATCCCTCGCCTTTGGGGACCTGGGAATCTAAGGCTCTCAGCTTTACCTGCCGTGTCGCATCCATCAGCACCAGCACCAGGTCCCGCGTCTCCAGTGCCTCATGCACTTCCTGCAGCATCCGCCGGTCCAGTTGCGTTCCCGGCTTGTGCACGCCCGGTGTATCGACAAAAACAATCTGCGCTGCCGGTTTCGCATCTTGTCGAGCGCCCTTGCGCGCGGCTACCTCCACCACGCCGGCAATGCGGTTGCGCGTGGTCTGCGGCTTGGCCGTAACAATAGCCACCTTCTCGCCTGTCAGCGCGTTCAGAAGAGTGCTTTTGCCCACATTGGGCCGGCCCACAATAGCTACGAATCCTGATTTCAAACGGCTCTCGCTCCCATTTCCATTATCGCGGATTTCGTCCGGATCAATCTCACCCGCATCCCGCATTCGATTGGTATCATCGCCGCATGACGCCCGAAGGCCAGACCGAACGCCTCATCCTGCGCCCGCTTGCGCTTGCCGATGCGCCGCAGATTCAGCAGATTTTCCCTGACTGGGAGATCGTGCGTCATCTCCGCAACATCGTTCCCTGGCCCTATCCGCCCGACGGCGCACACCAGTTCATTGAAGAGATTGCGCTGCCGCAGATGGCCCGCGGCGATGCCTGGCACTGGACACTGCGCCTCAAAGCCGCACCCGATGTGATCATCGGCTCCATCACCCTCAAGAGCAACGAGGAAGATCATCGCGGCTTCTGGCTCGTGCCATCCTTTCATGGCCGCGGACTCATGAGCGAAGCCTGCATCTGGGTCAACGACTTCTGGTTCGACACGCTGAAATTTCCGGTTCTCCGCGTCTCCAAGGCCGCTGAGAATACCGCTTCGCGCCGAATCTCAGAGAAACAGGGCATGCGCCTGATCGGCGCGCATGAGAAAGATTACGTCTCCGGCCGCCTGCTCTCTGAAGAATGGGAGATCACCGCCGAGGAATGGCGCGCGTGGAAAGACGCGCATCTACTTCGCGGCCGCTGAAGCCTCGCTCTCATGCTGTACCGGCGGAAACACGCGCAGCCGCTCGATCTTCCGCTCTGTTGAAGCCACAACTTCAGTGCGCATGCCCATCGGCTCCAGTGTCATCACCTCACCTGCCAGCGGAATGCGCCCTTCGGTCTCGCTCACCAGTCCACCCAGCGTAGTCGCTTCGTATCTCTCGCCCAGCTCCACTGCTTCGCCGAACAGATCGCCCAGCTGATCCACCGGAAAACTCCCCGGCACCAGCCAAGACCCGCCCGCCTCGCGCTGCGGCTCTTCCATGGGTGTCACGTCCTCGTGCTCATCGCGGATGTTGCCCACAATCTGCTCCAGCAGATCCTCGATCGTCACCAGGCCAGACACGCCGCCATACTCATCGATCACGATGCGCATGTGCTGCTTCTCGCGTTGCATCTCGCGCAGCAGCTCATAGCCCTTCTTGGTCTCCGGCACAAAAACCGCCGGCCGCTGAATGCTTGCCACCGTCCGCGTGCGTGCCTCCGCATCGGCAATCTGCAGCAGGTCGTGTGCAAATGCAATGCCGGTTACATTGTCGAGCGACTTTGCATAAACCGGCACGCGCGAGTAGTTATGCTCCTTCAGAAGCTCCAGAAACTGCTCCAGTGTTGTCAGCTCCGGAACAGCGAACACCTCAGGCCGCGGCGTCATCACTTCGCGCACCAGTTTGTCGCCAAACTCCACCGCAGACCGTACTAGCTCGCGGTCGCTCTGCTCCAGAATGCCTTCTTCCTCTCCGGCCTCGATCAGTGCTTCAACATCTGCCGCGGGCTCCTGCTCCGCATCGACCGGCTGTTCTGAGAGCGCTGCTACCGAGAAGAAAAGCCGCACACCAAACGTGATGGGCGTCATCAGCCACAGCAGCAACCGGATCGGCCAGATGATGCGAGCCGCCCACACGCCGCGCGTCCGGTTAAAGATCAGGGATGGCACAAGCTGATTGCATACCACCACAATCAGCACCACGCCCAGCACAGCCTGCGCAATCTCCGGATACGTGGGCCGGCCCAGATGCGGCCCACGGTCAAACAGAATCGCGCCAAACTCCAGCGCAATCAGCGCCAGCGAAAGCTGCTGCAAGACCACCGCGCATAGATAGGCATGGTCGCGGCTCAGGCCAAGCAGCGGTTCAACGCGCTCTTCCCACGCGTCCAGATTGTCCTGCACCTCGCGGGAAAGAATCTTGCCAAACTCCGAGTACACGCGGCTGATGTACGAGGCCAGCGTTGTCACAACCACCAGAACGGCAATGAGCACAATCTCGCCCCACTTCATGGCTCACGCCTCCGGCCGTTCGACCTGCCCGCAACCTCCGGGTGCCCCGGGTTCGGCGCCCGCCGCGGCGGATTTTTGCGCCTAACCTGCGATCGCACAATCCTCCGCGTCTTATTTTCGCTGTCATCCTGAGCGGAAGCTGCTCTGGCGGCCGGAGTCGAAAGCCTGCTCTGAGCCTGTCGAAGGGGACCTGCGGTTGCTTTTCTCGCCGGACGTGCGTCATCTTCCGTTCGCTCAATCAACCCCAGCGGCAATTTCAGCCGCGCGCGCAGCACCCGTTCCCGCCGCGCCATCTCTCCCGAATCGGTCTCATGATCATACCCGGCCAGATGCAGCAGCCCGTGCAGCATCAATACCTTGATCTCGGTTGCCAGCGGATGCCCCTGCTCCGCAGCCTGCTTCCTCGCCACAGGTACACTGATGGCAAGATCTCCTGCAATCTTCTCCGGACCAAAGCCCTCTGCCGGAAACGACAGCACATCCGTAGTTTTATTTTTTCCCCGAAATCTCCGGCTGAGCGAGCGAATCCCCGCATCGGTCGTGAGCAGCACAGTTACCTGCCCGCGCAGCCGTACCGCCGCCTGCGCCTCACGCAAAAAACGCGCCAGCAACCGCTCAGAAGGAATGCGAAGCTGAACTGGATTCACAGCCCGGTCGGAAACAGAGGCCCGTTTCGCCGCAGAAGCATAGGGCGCAGGGTCAGGGTCCAGCTCTGGGTCCAGAAGAATCATTGCACGCGGAACTTACTCAGAAGAAACCGCCTCTGATTCCCTATGATACGCGAGGTGCGAACTACGCCCTCCGCCATCTCACACGCGAGAATCCAAAGCCACGCTGCAGAAATTTCACAGCTTGTTAATTTTTCCCCGAGCCCAGGCCGGTACATACTCCCAACTTGGCTCCGCCTGGCCCGGATCTGATTCCGGAACGAATCGCGCACCACCACCAGATTTTCGTAGACCTGGATTCAGCGCCGCACATAAGATTGGCCGCAGAATTCATCCGCACAAGGAGGTTACGGCAATGCCAGCACCGCCACGTAATTTTGCCAAGCTGACAATCCAGCCCGGAGACGCGGTGGCGCATAAGCCCGCGCACGAGATTTTCTACAATTTGCCGCCGCGCCCGGATGGAGACCTGGTAAAGTCGCTTTCCGGCGTTCTGCCCAACATTCAGACAGCGGCGGCAAAGAACAAGGCTCTGGTCTTTCACGCGCTTGGCGACACCGGAGGCATTACCGGAACAGAAACGCAGGATGCTGTTGCAGCAGCGATGGTGAAACAGCTCGAATCCGAAGCCGGCGGCATTCCGCCCTCGTTCATGTATCACCTGGGCGACGTCGTGTACTTCAACGGGCAGAGCAATCTTTACACGCAGCAGTTTTATGAACCGTACCAGAACTACAACGCCCCCATCTTCGCGATACCCGGAAATCATGACGGTGACATAAAGGTCAAAAAAGAAGACGTTGAACTGGAAGGACCCGACAACGACCCGAACTCCCTCTATGGATTCATGCTGAACTTCTGTGATGCCACAGCCACGCCGCAGTTCAAGCACCGTGACTCCATGGACCAGCCGTACTGCTACTGGCGGCTCACCGCGCCCTACGTTCACATCGTGGGGCTCTACTCGAATGTGGGTGGCAATCTTGACGACAAGGGGAAATCCGACCAGTACGACTGGCTGGTTCAGCAGTTGAAGGCGGTGCCCGCCGACAAGTGGCTCATCGTCGCCGTCCACCATCCCTGCTACTCGCTCGACGCAACGCATGGCGGCTATCCGGATATTCTCGCGACGCTGGATGCCGCATGCAAAAAGGCCAGGCGCATGCCTGACGCCGTTCTTTCAGGCCATGTGCATAACATGCAGATGTTCTCTCGCAAGTCCGGGTCCAGAACGATCCCATATGTGATCTGCGGCAACGGAGGGTACGCACGAACCGCGAAATCCCTGCATAAGATGCAGAAGGTCGCCTCGCACGCCAGGCTGCCCTTCCACACGCTGGACAACAAGAACGTGTCGCTCACTGCATTCGATGACGGCAATGCCGGATTTCTACGGGTGTCTGCAGGCGAATCGGAGCTGAAGCTCGACTACTTCGCCGTGCCATTCGACGGCGAGCCGGATACCATGAACCCATACGAATCCACCAGCGTGAAGGCTGTACTGACCAAGACGCCGAATTAGCATCGTCGTCAGCCGGAAAAAACTGAGGGCGCCCGGGCAGGGCGCCCTCTTGTTTACCGAATCTGGCTGCTCATTCTTATTGAGGCTTCACCCGCTGTTGTGGCCGTTCCTCCATCTGCGGCACATCCACATCCAGCCCACCCGTCAGCGGCAGTTCCTGCTGCTGCGGCTTGGCGCTCTCATAGGCGCGCACAATCCGCTGCACCAGCGCGTGCCGCACCACATCGGAGTCCTCGAAGTGGCAGAAGTGAATGCCCTCCACGCCGTCGAGCACATTGATTGCATCCACCAGCCCGGACTTGCGTGGATTCGGCAGGTCGATCTGCGTAATGTCGCCCGTGATCACGGCTTTGGAGTTATTGCCAAGGCGCGTGAGGAACATCTTCATCTGCTCGATGGTCGTGTTCTGCGCCTCGTCCATAATGATGAACGCATCGTTGAGCGTGCGCCCGCGCATAAACGCAAGCGGCGCAACCTCAATCACATTCTTTTCCAGCATCTTCTCCACGCGCTCCGGCTCCAGCAGATCGTAAAGCGCGTCATAAAGCGGCCGGAGATATGGATCGACCTTCTCCTGCAGCGATCCCGGCAAAAAGCCGAGTTTTTCGCCCGCTTCCACCGCCGGCCGCACCAGCACAATGCGGCTCACCTTCTTGGCGTTCATCGCCGCCACAGCCATGGCCACGGCCAGATACGTCTTGCCCGTGCCTGCCGGCCCCACGCCAAACACCATGTCGTTCTGCTCAATGGCCTCGACATATTTTCTTTGATTGAGCGAGCGCGGCTGCACCGTCCGCTTGATGCCCGTCGAGCGCTGCTTGCCTGAGTCGGCCAGCGACTTCAGCGTCGTCGCCGGATCGGCCACAACCAGCCGCAGCATTCCGTTCAGTTCGCCATTATGCGGATGGATGCCCTGCCGTCGCAGCGCCTCGAAGTCCTGGAAGATGCGTTGCACCCGGGCTACGCTCTCTTCCGGTCCCTCCACATGCACGGCGTCAGAGCGAAGATCGATCCGCACGCCGAGCGAGTCTTCCATCAGTCTGAGGTTTTCATCGCGGGTCCCGAACAGGGGCTCAAGGTTGGGTGTGATCTCCAGAGCGATCTTCAAAGGTTTCGAAGCCCTCCTGGGCAGATTAGGGTAGAAACAGGCCGGCTGTCGCCAGCCGGCACAGGTTCAATACAGTTATCGGCAAACGCTGCAGAAAAGTTGCGGGAGCAGGCGGCTGGCGCAGCCGGTTTCGCGAGTATCGGCGCAACAAGTTTGAGGGGTGTGCAAGGCAGGGCGAAGCTTGAGCTTTGGGCTGCCGTTCTGAACCGCGGGATGGTAATAGCGACCAAATCGGGTATCTGGCCTAGAGAGTAGCGCGACTCGCGCAGTGCGTCAATCACACCCACGCATATATTTGATGAATCCTGTGCCTCGGTGGATACCCGACCCGGTCAAGAAGCTCAGGCCGGCCGCTCTGCTGCCACGGAAGCATCTTCCACCAGCTCGTCGTCCGCAACATCTTCAAACCGCACCAGTTCTGCCCGGAAGCCTTTGGTCCGCACCGCTCCATACGCCAGTCCAGCCGCCAGCCAGATTGATCCGGCCAGAAATGCCGGCCGGCTCAGGTTAGTCCACAGCAGCGCGCACACCAGGAATCCCATCACCGGCGCCGCTAGGCCCAGGAACCGCCTTTCGCCCGTGCGCCACTGATACACAAACGACGACACATTTACCCCCATAAACGAGATCAGCGCCCCAAAGTTCAGCGCCTGCGCGCCAATTTCATACGCGCCGCCGCCCAGCCGCGAAGCAAAAAACTCAAGCGCTCCGGCCCCAGCCAGTGCCAGCGCGCCAATCAGCACAACATTGTTGCGTGGCACATGCCGCTTCGGCTCAATTGCGCCGAAGAACTTGCGCGGCAGCGCATTCCCGCGCCCCATCCCATACAGCAGCCGCCCCGCCGCAAGCTGAGCGCCCATCCCCGATCCCATATTCGCCAGCAGCAGCGTAAAGTTGATGAGCTGGAACAGGATCGTGCCGCCAACTTGCCTCGAAAGCAGCGCAAAAGCCGACTCCACCTGCCCGCTCGGAAAGGGCTTCGATCCCCACACCAGTTGCGCCGCATATACCTCCATGCCCGACAGCACGCCTGTAATCAGGCACACCAGCACCGTCGCCAGCATGATGTTCCGCCGCGGATTCCGCACCTCTTCCGACAGCGTAGAAACCGCGTCGAATCCTATATATGACAGTACCGCCACCGAGGTCCCGGCCAGAATCGCCGATGGTTGAAACAGCCCCGGCTCATAGAAGGGCCGGGTAAAGAACCCCGGATCGTGCTGCATCGCCCACACCGTCCGCACCGCGCCGGCCAGAAAGATCAGCACCACAATCGTCATGCCCGCGCACAGCGCCTCGTTCAACTGTGCGGATGTCTTCACCCCACGCAGGTTTGCCCACGTAAAGAACCCTGCAAAGATCAGAATCCAGACATAGAAATTCAGCCCCGGCACAATATTCATGGCCGCCTTGGCGCAGAAGGCCGTGCAGATCAGAGGATTCAGCAGGTAGTCGAGTACCATCGCCCAGCCCACCGCATACCCCAGCCCCGGATGAATCTCCTGTCCGACGTACGTATAAGCCGATCCCGCGCTCGGGTACACCCGCGCCATCCGCCCATAGCCCACTGCCGTAAACAGCATGGCCACCATGGCGATCAGGATGGTGGTTACTACGTGCCCGTGCGCCTTGTTGCTGATTACGCCATAGATTCCCATCGGCGCCGTGGGCTGCACGATCACCATCCCGATGATGATCAGGTTCCACAGCCCCAGTGCGCGCTGCAGACGCACCGGGCCGGATGCCGACGCAGAAATCTCGTTGGAGGAGGCAGATTCGTTCTTCACTGAGCTCACTTGGCAATGAGACTATCACCCGCCCCGCACCGGCAGTCTCCGATTGACCCGCAACCGCATTTCCCGTAAACTACATAATTGCGAGGGATGCGGCTCGAGTTGCATTCTTAACCGCATCATTCCCAAGAGATTAAGGAAGAACCATGGCAAACCACGTATCGGCGCTTAAGCGCGCCCGCCAGACCGAGACCCGTACCGCCGTCAACCGCGCCAACCGCAGCCGCGTGCGCACCAGCCTGCGCGCCATCCGCGAAGCCCTGGCCGCCGGCGACGTGAAGGCTGCCCAGACGCAGTTCCGCGCCACCGTCTCCGTTCTCGACAAGAGCGTGCAGAAGGGCATCCTCCACGACAACACGGTTTCCCGTTACAAGAGCCGCCTCAACGCCCGCCTCAAGGCGCTGGCGACCGCCAAGGCATAAAGGCCAGGCCGCTACAACCCCTTTCACGTCAACAGCCGAGAGCAATCCCGGCTGTTCGTGTATGCGCAGTTTGTAGCTGGAGACCTAAGTTCAATTTTTAAAATGTGTCATCTTGAGCGGAGTTGGGAGCGTTTTTAGCTCCAACGGAGTCGAAAGACCTGCGATTGTTTTTC
The DNA here is from genome assembly GCA_035546015.1 of Occallatibacter sp. Classification (GTDB taxonomy): domain Bacteria; phylum Acidobacteriota; class Terriglobia; order Terriglobales; family Acidobacteriaceae; genus Telmatobacter. Next base: position 541 of record DASZXD010000149.1, on the reverse strand, counting down.
CCAATCAGTTCAATCTCTCAAAAATCCCCGCCGCCCCCATGCCGCCGCCCACGCACATCGTCACCATGCCGTAGCGCGCCTGCCGCCGCTCCATCTCGCCCAGCAGCGTAGCCGTCAGCTTCGCCCCCGTGCATCCCAGCGGATGCCCGAGCGCAATCGCGCCGCCGTTTACATTCACCCGCTCCGGATCGATCCCCAGCGTCCGGATCACTGCCAGCGACTGCGCCGCAAACGCCTCGTTCAGCTCAATCAGCTCGATGTCTTCGAGCTTCAGCCCCGCCAGCTTCAGCGCCTTCGGAATCGCCGTAATCGGCCCAACGCCCATCTCCTCAGGCAAGCACCCCGTCACCGCGTAGGCCACCAGCCGCGCCACCGGCTTTGCACCCAGTTCCGTCGCCCGTTCCGCTTCCATCAGCACGCACGCCGCCGCCCCGTCTGACGTCTGCGACGAGTTGCCCGCCGTCACCGACCCCGCTGCATGAAAAGCCGGCTTTAGCTTCGCCAGCGCGTCTGCCGACGTATCCGCGCGCGGCCCCTCATC
>DASZXD010000148.1:0-4586 GCA_035546015.1 Occallatibacter sp. | reverse complement strand
CGATAGAAGATCGTCAGCGCCGTCACGGTGCCGCAGGTGAGGAAGCTTGCGCCGAGGCCGAGGATGAGCGAGTTGTCGTGCTCGTAGAAGCCGTGGATGACGCCGAGAACCTGCAGCAGGCAGAAGCCGCCGAAGGTGACGAGGGAGACGCCTTCATCGGTCTTCTTGCGCCACACGGCGATGGCCTGGGGCACAAAGAGGAGCGCGTTTCCGAACAGGCCAATCCCAAAAACGATAGCAACAAACTGTCGCATGCGTATCTTTTCTCCTGGAGAATAAGGTCGCTGCTTCTATGGTCTCATCCTATGCTTATGCGCCGAAACGGGCCAGGCCGCGGGCGCGGGCTTTGGCGGCCTCTTCTTCACGGTTGCGCGGCGGGGCGGCGGTTTCAAGGTGCGTGAGCAGGCGCATGGAGGCTTCGGCGATTTCATCGACGGCAGCGGCGAATGCGGCTTCATTGCCCTTGGAAGGCTTGTTGAAGCCGCTCACCTTGCGCACATACTGCAGCGAGGCGGCGCGCACTTCTTCCGGCGTGACGGGCGGGTCAAAGTTGAAAAGCATTTTGATATTGCGGCACATGGGTCGATGCCTCCACTGGGCGGCTGCCTGCTTCATCACTGTATCGTTCGTATGTAAAATCGGCAATGCGGAATGATGAGACGAACTGCAGCGCTCATGCGTGTTTTTGTTTTGATGCTGCTCTGCGCGCGCGGAGTTCATGCGCAGGGGCCATTCATTGGATTTGATCGCAACGATTATCCCGGCGATGCGCTGCTGCCGGCATTGCGCAAAGATTTTCGCTATACGTCGTACTGGCTCAACAATCCTCCGGGAGAGACGGCGAATAGCTGGACGGGCAAGCGTGCGATTCTCAAGCAGCATGGATTCGGCTTTCTGGTGCTGTTTAACGGCAGGCTCGATGCGCAGTTGAAGGGACAGGATGCGGCAGCGCTGGGCGCGGCCGATGGTAAAGCTGCAGTTGCGGCGGCGTTGCGCGAGGGGTTTGCGCGCAGCGTGCTGATCTTTCTGGATCAGGAAGAGGGCGGACGACTGCTGCCGGAGCAGGCCAGCTACATCTTCGCGTGGGTCGATGCGTTGCGCGCGGCGGGAGCGCGGGCGGGCGTGTACTGCTCGGGGATTGAGGTACGCGATGGAAACGAGACGATCAGCACGGCGCTGGATATTGCTCGGCGTGAGGCTGCACGGGCGAAGAGCGGCTCGAATGGAAGACGTGCGGAACGCCTTGCGCTGTGGATTGCGAACGATGCGTGTCCGCCTGCGCCAGGGTGCACGATGACGAGTCCGCCGATGTCGAAAGCAGCGCCTGCGGAGTTGCACAGATTTACTGTGGTATGGCAGTATGCGCAGTCGCCACGGAGGATGCAGTTCAGCGCTGGATGCCCGAACAATGCGGCGCCGGACGGCATGTGCTATGCGCCGGGGCTGCCGCAGAATGCGAATACGTTTGTCGATCTGGATGCAGCGGATTCGGCCGATCCATCAGAGATACGGTAATTGCAGTCCGCATAATTGCCGGGAAAGCATCACTCAGCGCCTGAAGGCTGCCGCGATTGAGCTGCATTGGCGGCACGGCTGAAGCCATGCCCTTTCAAAAACATCACTTTTCAGCAAGCTCTGAAGCCGCGCCCTGGCAGTTCGCACTTGTCTTGTAGAATGACGAGAACGTTGTCATGAGCTACTACGATCAGGTTGCAGAAGCTGCTGCTTCTCTCAAGTCGAGGCTGGGTAAGCTTGCACCGCGTGTGGGCATTGTGCTGGGGTCGGGGCTGGGCGCGGCGGCTGAGGCTGTGCAGGACGCCGTTATTGTGCCTTATGGCGAGATTCCGCACTTTCCGCAGTCCACGGTTGCGGGACATTCGGGACGTATTGTTGCAGGCTCTCTTGGCGGCGCGCCCGCTGACCACCCCAACGACAAAGACCCGTCGTCGGGGACCCCAGTGGCCATTATGCAGGGGCGCGTGCACTACTACGAGGGCTATTCGCCGGCCCAGGTTACGTTTCCGATGCGCGTGCTGGGCATGATGGGGATTCGCGCGGTGGTGCTGACGAATGCTGCGGGCGGCATCAAGGATGGGTATCGCGTGGGCCAGTTGGTGGCGCTTGGCGACCACATCAACATGATGGGCTGGAATCCGCAGATTGGGCCCAACGAAGAGCGGTTTGCAACCAGGCCGGGCGCGGGGCAACGGTTCTTCGACATGACAGAGGCTTATAGCAAACGGCTGCGGACGCTGGCGCGTGAGGCCGCATCAGAAGAGGGGTTCGCGCTGGAAGAGGGCGTGTATCTGGCGACTCCGGGACCGAGCTTTGAGACGCCGGCGGAGATTCGCGCATTCCGCACGCTGGGAGCAACGCTGGTGGGCATGTCGACGGTGCCGGAGACGATTGTGGCGCGGCACATGGGCCTTGAGGTGATGGGCATCTCTTGCGTGACAAATCTTGCAGCGGGATTGAGCAGCGGACCGCTGAGCCACGAAGAGGTGTATGAGACGGGCAAGCAGGTGGAGACGCGGCTTGCCTCGCTGCTGAAGCGGATGGCTCCGCGCATGGCTGCACTGGTGGATGCGGAGCTTTGAGCGCGATGAACGAGGGCGCAAATCGCGAAGAGGCCGCGCCGCGGCTGCCGTTTCCGCCAGTAGCGATTGGCATTGCAGGCTGTTCCGGGTCTGGAAAGACTACGCTGGCCGCAGAGCTGGCGCGGGCGCTGGGCGGCATTCATTTTCATCTCGATAACTACTATCGCGACCTGACGTATCTGCCGCTTGAAGAGCGCATGCGGCAGAACTTCGACGATCCGGAGCTGATTGAAAGCGCGCTGCTGGCGAAGCACGTTGCAGCGCTGGCACGGGGCGAAGCGATCGATCGGCCGCTCTACGATTTTTCGACGCACACGCGCGTGAAGGGACGTACGGAGAGGGTTGAGCCGGGAGCGTTCCTGATTGTGGAGGGGCTGTTTGCGCTCCACTATCCGGAGTTGCTGCCGATTTATCAGCTGCGCGTGTACATCGACACGCCGGACACGCTGTGCTTTGAACGGCGCATGAAGCGCGATATCGAGCAGCGCGGACGCACACCGGAGTCAGTCCGCGAACAGTATGAGGCGACGGTGCGGCCGGCGAGCGTGGCGTTTGTGCGGCCCTCGGCGGCACATGCCGATCTGAAGATCGATGGAACCGGAGCGCTGGACTGGAAGGTGGAGCGCGTGGTGACGGAGCTGGGGGAGCGCGGGCTGCTGGCGGGAGCGCACTAGAGCCTGGAACGTTTTCGCGCGTAGACCGGGATTCCGGAATACCTGCGTTCGTCACAATATGCTTGACAACAGAAGTTGCGTTGCGCAGACTGGCATAGTTTAACTATGCCAGAGACGGTGGCGTGAGGTCGACTGCATGGCTGCACTGATTCGCCGCAATCGCGAGGAGAGCCGCGAAGAGATTCCGCCGGGAACTCTCTACCTGCTGATTCTGAAAACCCTTGCCGTGCGCGGCAAACTGCACGGCTACGAGATTGCCGATGCAATTCAGCAAAACTCTGACGACGTGCTGCAGGTGGAAGAGGGCTCGCTCTACCCTGCACTGCAGCGCATGCTGATCAAGGGCTGGGTGACGGCAGAGTGGGGCGTGACAGCGGGCAATCGCCGCGCGCGGTACTACACACTGACTGCATCAGGACGCAAGCAGCTTGCTGTTGAGCTCTTACAGTTTCAGCGGGTGATGGGCGCGATTGAACGCGTGATTCAAATGGCCTGACAAGGCACAGTCTTTCGATTGAGGTGATTGGGATGAGTTTGGCGGGCGAGTTGAAGCGGCGCATCCAGATGCTGTGGCATCGCAATCGCTTTCAGAGCGAACTGGACGAAGAGATGAACCTGCACATTGCGCTGCGCGAACAGCAGCAGCGCGAGCGCGGAGTGCCGCCTGAGGAGGCGCATCGCACTGCGCGCGTGCGGTTTGGCAACGCGACGCGCATCCGGGAGAGAAGCTATATGGCGTGGGGATGGGGATGGCTGGAGAGTTTTGCGAAAGACGCCGTGTTCGGGCTACGGGCTATGCGGCGCAGCCCGATGCTTTCGCTGGTGGCCGTGGCTTCACTGGCGCTGGGCATTGGCGCGAACACAGCTATTTTCAGTTTGCTTGACGCGGTGATGCTTCGCTCGCTGCCGGTGAAAGACCCTTCGCAACTGGTGGCGCTGGGGTCGGGGACGTGGAGTGGCATCAGCGATGGCTTTGCCATCACAGAGCTCTACTCGTATCCGTTCTTCAAGCAGATGCGGCAGAGTAATGCTGTGTTCTCCGATATGGCCGCCGTGTACAGCATGCAGTCGACAGTGTATGGGCGTGTGGAAGGGCATGCGAACCCTGAGCCAATACATGTGCAGATGGTGTCAGGCAATTTCTTCTCGACGCTCGGCGTGCAGGCACAGATGGGACGGATGCTGAGCGATGCAGATGACAACCGAGAAGGCGGCAATCCGGTTGCGGTGATCAGCTACAACTGGTGGAAGCGCAGCCTTGCCGAAGATGCTGACGCGATTGATCGCAAGGTGAAGCTCGGCGACACCATGTTCA
>DASZXD010000147.1:0-6751 GCA_035546015.1 Occallatibacter sp. | reverse complement strand
GGCGTGATGCTGGTTCACAATCAGCCCGCGCTCTGTGGCCGCGTGCACCGGCGCATCGTCGGGAAACGTCCACGTCCCGGGCACAACCATGTTCCCCTTAAGCCGCAGAATGGTCTCGAAGATCTGGTCCCACACGCTCAGCGCAATCCCGTCCTGCTCGCCCTTGGGCGGAACAACCCACCCGGTTAGTAAATCTTCGTCATTCGGAAAAAACCCGCGGTACTTGAACACCGGGCTCGGATACGTCTTCGCGAAATCCTTCGGCAGTGTGATCGATACGCGTTTCGCCGGCTGCTTGTCCGTCCACAGATACAGCGGGTCGACGCCCAGCACCGTCTGCGAAAACTCATAGATGGAGTAGATCGTCCCGCGCATGTCTGCGCCGGTCAGGCAGATCACTCGACGATGCGTCGGTCCAACGCCTTCGCCTGTGATTGAAAACGCAAAAGCCTCGGTATTCGCGGTCGTCACGCAATCCACGCCTGCGGGCACATTCTCGCGCTGCGCAATCAGAATCGCCGTCGGCCCCGCGTCCTTCACATCGCTCACTATCTTCGGCACCTGGCCAAACACCTTACCGAAGTCGTCCTGAAGGTCTTTGGTCGCCCGCTGCACCGGCCCGGACTCCTGCCCGCTCTCCACCAGCGTCACAGAAGCATTGATGACCGTCCCACTATCCTGCGCACACGCATGTCGACCGTTCAGCAACGCAAAGACGGCGAACGCTGCCGCAACTCCAGCAATCTGTCTCAGTTTTCCCAGCAACATTTGCAGCTCTCCATGCGCGGACCGCATCTGGCGCACCGGGACTTACATCGGCAGGCATCTCTTTTCTGGCTCGAGCAGTACAGACCGCGCGAATCGGGATTTTATTCGCGTCACGAATTATACATAACACCCTGGCCGCTGTCCTCAACGCAACCAAAAGTCATTCCCGGCGTCAGAATCTCCATTCGCCGCGCATGCGATACTCTTCGCGGCAGGTTCAGGAGGGCAATCCCATGCTGCGCACCCATATCACGATTGCTTGCATCGCCGCGTGCACCTCACTTTCCGGCTTCGCATCCGCGCAAACCATCCAGATCGACAAGAACAACAAGACCATCGCCATCAGCACCAGCGACGAGGCCACCGCCACCGCCGATATAGCTGCCGTGACTGTGGGATTCGAGGTCTACGGCCCCGACTCAACAAGCGCATACACCAGCGGCGGCAACGTCTCGCATGCGGTTCTCGAAGCTCTGCACAAAGCAGGAGTCGAGGACAAGAGCATCGAAAGCACCGGCCAGAGCCTGCAGCGCAATACCGACTTCGACGAGAAGGACAAGCCGGAGCAGCGGGCAGCCAGGCAGTTCGTCTTCAGCCAGTCGTGGGAAGTAAGTGTGCCGCCGCAGTCCGCAGCCGAGGTGATCCGCGTTGCCGTCGCCGCTGGTGCCAACAAGAGCGGCGCCATTGACTGGCGGCTCTCAGACCGCAAGACGCTGCAGGCCAAAGCCGCTGCGGCTGCGCTGATAAAGGCCCGCGCCGTCGCCAGCCAGATGGCCGACGGCCTGCACGTCAGGCTCGGCGACCTCATCTATGCCAGCAACGAAACGCCGAATACGCAAATCTTTTTTAAACGCCCCGGCATGGTCCTTAACACTGAAAGTGCGGGGTTAGCGAGCAGAATCAATCTGCTTCCCTCTCTCGAAATTCGCCCGCAGACCATCCGCGAAGAGGCCACGGTCTACGCCGTCTTCGCCATAGAATAAAAACATGCCCTCCGCCTTCCAGGTCCACGCCTCTGACAATGTCGCAACGCTGCTCGACGAGGCATTGGAAGGCGCCGCACTGTCCATCGTCGGCCCCGAAGGCAACCGCGAGTTGGCCGCGCGCGAAAAAGTCGCCATGGGCCACAAAGTCGCGTTGGCCGCCATTGCGGAAGGCGATACAGTTACCAAGTTCGGTGTGCCCATCGGCATCGCCAGCCGCAGCATCGAGCCGGGCGCGTGGGTGCATCTGCACAACTGCCGCAGCCAGCTCGACGAGCGCTCCGGCTCCTTCGACCTGCACACCGGCGCGCCGGGAGACAATGCACATGGCTGACCGCACCTGGCAGGGTTATCTGCGCCCCGACGGACGCAAAGGCATCCGCAATCACATCCTGGTGATTTACACCGTGGAGTGCGCCAGCTTTGTCGCACAGGAGATCGGCAAAGACGAGCCCGGCGTGCATGTCATCGGCTTCCCCGGCTGCTATGACAACGACTACGCCATCCGCCTCATGCTGGCCCTCGGCACGCATCCCAACATTGGCGGCGTGCTCTGCGTAGGTCTCGGCTGCGAGTACACACAGCCGCACCGTCTCGCCGAAGCCATCCGTCAGTCAGGCCGTCCTGCGGAATCGTTCTTCATCCAGGAGCACGGTGGCACGCGTTCCAGTGTCGAGCACGGCAAGCAGCTCCTGCAGTCGCTCCGTGCACGGGCTAATGCGGATGCCGTCCGCGTGCCCATGACCTTCGCCGACCTCACCATAGGCGCCGAGTGCGGCGGCTCCGACGGCACGTCGGGGCTGGCCGGTAATCCCGTCGTGGGCCGCGTCTTTGATCGGCTTGTCGACGCCGGCGGCACGGCCATCTTTGAAGAAATCGTTGAAATGATCGGCCTGCGCGAAGTAATGACCGCGCGCGCCGCCACGCCCACAGCCGCAGAACAGCTTGCCGCCACTTACGACAAGATGCTCGCTTACTGCAGGGCCGTGCGCCAGTACTCTGTTGCGCCCGGCAACTTTGCCGGCGGACTCACCACCATTGAAGAAAAGAGCATGGGAGCTTTCGCCAAGAGCGGAAGCCGGCACATCCAGGGCGTCATTCGTGTAAGCGAGCGCCCGCCGCACCCCGGCCTCTGGTTACTCGACTCCGTGCCTGACAGCCACTTCATGCAGTTCGGCTACACCAATCCGAATGACACGGAAGGCATCATGGATCTCGTCGCCGCCGGCGCGCAGATCGTGCTCTTCATCACCGGCCGGGGCAGCGTCATCGGCAGCGCTGTTTCCCCGCTTATCAAAGTCACAGGCAACGAACGCACCTACCGGTGCATGATCGACGACATGGACTTCAATGCCGGCCGCATCCTGAGCGGCTCCCTTACTCTCGACGAAGCCTCGATCGAGTTAATGGATCTCATCGCCGACGTTGCCTCCGGTCAGCCCAGCAAGCCAGAGCAGCTTGGCCACCGCGAATTCTTCCTCATGTACAAGCACCAGAACGTACCCTCGCTCGAAGCCGGATGCCACGCTTAGTGCCGCGCTGAAACTGCTTTAGAAAAGCCCTGTCCCGCGCGCCATGCGGCTTGCATAGATCCATGAGAGCAGCGACGCGGCGAGCGCCAGCACAACCCAGCCTGCAGGTACAAGAGCGCTCTCCGCAGCGGCTGGAACATGCGGCAGTGCAAACGAAAATTGCTGCGCGTTCTGCAGAACATGGCGAAGACACTCGTATGCACCCCAGCCGAGAACGCATGCGGCCAGCACAATGCCCGGAATAGCGCGCTTCCACGGGAACGGAATCGGCGCGGGCGTTGCAGCTTCTTCCTGCACGCGCGCCATCACCGCAGCAAGAAAGCCTGAAGACGGCGCCAGCGCTTCATCCGATGCAAGAATCCGATCGATGGAATGAACAGGATTGGGATTCGAGCCCTGCCCCATTCCCGAATGTGTGCCTGAGCTCATTGCGAGACCTCCTCGTTTCTTTTGAAATGAGACGCCGCCACAAACCCTTCATTGAGATGCGGAAAGCGCCGCCGCAGCAAATCGCGTGCGCGCGCAAGCCGTGCTTTGAGTGTTCCATCGGGCATGCCCATGGTGCGCGCAGTCTGTCCCAGATCCATCTCATGAAAGTAGTAGAGAATCACTGGCTCCCGGTAGCGCAATGGCAGAGCGAGCACGGCCCGCCGGACTGCCTCGTCCCGTCTTCGTTCTTCAAGCACGCTGAGCTGCTGCGCCGCGGCGGCTGGTTCGGTAATCTCTTCCATCGGCAGGTTCACTGCCGGAAGCTGCTTAAGCTCCGAACGAAAGACATTCGCAGCCAAAGCAAACAACCACGTGGAAAAGCTCGACTCCCGGCGCCAGCTTTTAAGCCCGCGCCAGGCGCGAACAAACGCCTCCTGCGCCATCTCTTCCGCACGGCTCCTGTCGCGGCAGTAGCGCCATGCCATATTCACCAGCGGTCCCTGCCACCTGCTCACAATGCCCGCAAATGCCGCAGTTTCGCCTGCCAGAACGCGCGCAACATCCGCGGCGTCCTGATCGGGACCCTCTGTTGCGCGGCTGCTCGTCCAGGTCAACGCGGCCTTCTCCGTTCGGTGAGACAGGCTCGACTGCCATGTGGTTGCAATTTTATTGCGAAAGAAGGACCGCCAAGAAAATGCAACCGGCCGGCAACAGCCCCTGTCTCACTGGTCGCATGGGGAAAAAGAAGGAACCCCCAAAAGCAATGAGGAGGCACCATCATGATGAGACTGGCACTGGCATTTTTCAGCGATCCCGATTTGAGCAACCTCGGCCTGTGGATGTTTCTTTCCATCGGCGCAGTGTCCTTGTTCGGGATCTTCATTCCGCTCGTCTCGTGGATCGACAGCCGACGCAAGGAACGCGAAGCCTTTTACAAGGCGGAAACCATGCGGCGGCTGGCCGAGTCCTCAACCGAAGGCGCAAAGATGGCCCTCGATATGCTTAACGCCGAAAACCGCCTCGGGCGTCTCAAGAGCCGCGAAGGCCTGAAGGTGGGCGGGCTCATCAACATTGGTGTCGGTGTTGGCCTGATCATCTTCCTGCGTTCGCTTATCGGGCCGGGCGGTCCCTATCTCTGCGGGCTGATCCCACTCCTGATCGGCGTGGCTATGCTGGCTTATGTCTATGCTCTTGCCGCCCCCGTAGAGTAGTTTTGAATCGAGACAAGTTTTGTTGGCATCTCAGATATAGTTGTTTAACCAACTATTGTTTCTGCCCGCTTGGCTGGGCTGAAACATAGGAGAAATCAAGAGATGTCCGCCACCACCCAGCGCCAGCCCGCCATCTTCCTGCCCCACGGCGGAGGACCCTGCTTCTTCATGGACTGGACGTGGGGCCCGGCGGACACCTGGAAGCCCACACAAAACTTCCTCGAGTCTATCGCCGGTACGCTGCCCGCCGAGCCAGAAGCCCTGCTGGTCATCAGCGGCCACTGGGAAGAGCCTGCATTCACTGCGGGCTCTGGTGCACTGCCCAGGCTCATCTTCGACTACTCCGGTTTCCCCGAGCACACCTACCAGCTCACCTGGCCAGCGCCCGGCAACCCTGAGCTGGCTGCGCGTGTTGCAGAGTTGCTGAGCGGTGCCGGCCTGCCCGCAGCTACTGACCCGCATCGCGGCTACGATCACGGTGTCTTCGTGCCTCTCAAGGTTGCCTTCCCGCAGGCACAGATTCCCGTGGTCACTCTGTCGCTTTCCTCATCGCTCGACCCCGCATTGCACCTCGCCGCCGGCCGTGCCCTCGCGCCCCTGCGCGATGAAGGCGTGCTCATCGTGGCCAGCGGCATGAGCTTCCACAACCTCCGCGCTTACTTTCACCCGCAAACCGTCGAGCGCGCACGTGCCTTCGACCAGTGGCTCACCAGTGCGATCGAGTCGTCTGCTTCCGAGCGCGACAACCTGCTGAAGAACTGGCGCAACGCACCGTTCGCCGCCTTCGCGCATCCGCGCGAAGAGCATCTTGTTCCGCTCTTTGTAGCCGCCGGCGCTGGAGGCGGCGCACCCGGCAAGCGCTGCTTCTCCGACGAGCCCATGGGTGCAGCCATTAGCGCATATCGCTTCGACGGCTGATCCATCCGGCGCGTACTCTCGCCGCAAAATCGCAGATCAAATCCCTGGCTGACCATCCCGAAGCCCGGCCTGCGCCCCGCTGTGTATAGTGAGTTGTGCGCCGCGGCCTGCGGCGGAGGTCCTTCCATGAAGCGGCGCGATCTTCTCAAACTCGCTGCCATCAGCGCCGCAGCGCCCGTCGTGCAACAACTCGCGCCGGCTCAGCCTGAACTCCTTCCTGTCATCGACGCGCACATTCACCTCTTTGATCCGCTCCGCCCCGGCGGCGTTCCATGGCCCGACAAGACCGATCCCATCTGCAAGCCCACTCTGCCTGAGCGTTACATGGACATGGCCAAACGCTTTGGAGTCGTCGGCGCCATTGCCATCGAGTGCAGCCCGCTTAAGAGCGACAACCAGTGGCTGCTCAACGTGGCCATCAACCATCCCGCCATTGTCGGCATTGTCGGCGACCTGCTGCCCGACGCATCCGATTTCCAGGCCGATCTCGATCGCCTGCACGAAAGCCCCCTCTTCCTGGGCATCCGTTACGGAAATATCTGGAACCGCGACCTCTATGCCGACATGGACAAGCCCGGCTTTATGGATGGCCTGAAGTATCTAGCCGCATCCGGCCTGGTCCTCGACAGCGCCAACCCTGACCCGCGGCTCATCTCGGCTATCCGCCGCATCAGCGACCAGGTTCCCGATCTGCGCATCGTCGTCGATCACCTGCCGCACGCACCCATTCCCACCGAGCCCGCCGCGCGCGATGCATACTGGGCCAACCTGCGAGCACTCGCGCAGAATCCGCACGTCTTCATCAAGCTCTCTGAGATTCCCGTCCTCGTCAGCGGCAAGCTGGAAACCAATCCGCACTTTTATCAGGCTCCGCTTGACGCCATCTGGAACGTCTTTGGCGAAGACCATA
>DASZXD010000146.1:0-23145 GCA_035546015.1 Occallatibacter sp. | reverse complement strand
CAGGCGATGCGGCGATAGCTGAAGTGGCCTGCAGGGGCCGACCGCAGTTCGGAGATGTACTGTGCTTCAGCAAAGTCCATTTTGAAAAGTGCGCGGATGCGCGTGGCCAGCGGCAGCAGATAGAGCGCGGACTGAGCGGCTCCCTGCGCTGCCCCGTGCGCGGCGATGTGCGCGCTGGCGGTGTGCGCGGCTTCAATGACGGCGCGGTAGTCGCCCAGGATGCCGGCTTCGATGAGCACGTCGACACCCGGCTCCAGATCGCCGGAAGTGGGCGTCTCGTAGCCGTGGCGAGCGGTGAAGCTCTGGATGATCTGCGTGCAGCGGCGATGGCGGTGCATGTCGCGGAAACCGCCGATGTCCATGAGGATGTCGAAACGGAGCGCGGCTCCGGCGTGGAAGGCGCGAAGCGTTTCGTCGTGCTTGCCGCGGTGCCTGATGCCGAGTTCGATGATCTCCGAGACGCGAGAGGCGGGGAGACCGGCGACGAGGTCGCGGATCTGGCGGTAAGGATGCTGGCTGACAGAGTAAAGGAGCGTGGCGGCAAGTTCCACTTCAAGAGATTCGGTGCTCTCGACAAGATCGACGACGCGGGTTAGCGCAATGGGCGTGCCGTTGAGCAGTTCGGCAGCGGCCTGGCAGAGCTCGGCGCGGGTCTGAGTCTCGTAGGCGTTGGGCTGTGCGTATTTCACCAGCGTGGGCGCGGTACGGACCTCGCGGGTGAAGAGCTGCGCGGCCTCGGCGGCGAGGCCGGCGGCTCCATCGAGCGCGGAAAGCTGTTCGACGAAGGCCTGCGCGGCCTGGGCGTTGACGTTCCAGGCGGCGCCGGTGGCGGCTTCACGGAGCTTTTCACCCAGGTCGCGAATTTCGGCGACGGGATGCGAGAGCAGGCGGGAGACCTGGGTCTCGAGTGTTCGGGCACTCACGATCTGGCCCAGCGAGGTGTTGGTGGCCAGGGGCAGCAGGTAGCGGGCCACGTCAAAGGCGCGGGCCTTGAGCGTACGCTCATATGCCTCGGGCTTGAGCGAGTCGGGGCGCGGGACGCGGCTGCGCAGCACTTCCAGGACCGCAGCTGTGGTGTTTTGATAAGCGGCAAATAGCTTTTCGACGGTCTCGGCATACATCCGCTTTGAGACAGCATCTTCTCCAAAATCAGGCAGATACCAGCCTGATTTCAGGAAGTTCTGGTAGCGGGTAGAGCGCTCCTGGCCGTCCCAGCGCTGCTCGTCGACGAGGACGATCGCCGCCAGCAGGCTGAGGCGCTCGACGGCAAAGGCGATGTGCGCCAGGTCAGCGATGGAGCGGTGGCCGTACTGGAAATAAAATGTATTGAGGAACTGCTCGGCGCGCTGCGCACTGATTTCGGTGAGCGACTCGCGCATGGAGAGAGCGGAGCGGGAGTATTTGGCCATGGCGTAGGCCAGGATTTCGGGGTCGGCGCCATGGACGGCAAAAACCTCAGTCTGGTTACTGGCGTGCGGGGACAAAAAAGATTCACTGGACATGTAGGTCGTCTCGCGAACAGAATACGTCATTGAGGTTAGTGCGCAGCAGAGAGCTTTTTCGGCATCTTCCGGACGGCATCCAACCATCGAGAGCAGGAGCCGCACCGGGCCAGCTGGAGTGGGCCATGCAGGAATTTCTGGTACGCACGTCGCATAAACCGCGACCACTGCCCTCAGGCCGCTGGGCGATGACCCAGCGCTGGAACGATCTGTTGTTTGCGCACTGGCCCGCGTCTGCCGCGACGATGGGAGCGCTGCTGCCCGAGTGGCTGGAGGTGGATACCTTCCAGGGCTCGGCGTGGCTGGGCGTGGTTCCCTTCTGGCTTGACCGCATCAAGATCCGCGGCGTACCGCCGGTTCCCGGCGTGCGCAGCTTTCCCGATCTCAATTTGCGCACCTACGTCCGCGACCGGTATACGGGCACGCGTGGCATCTTCTGCTTTTCGCTCGACGCCAGTAACCTGGTTGCAGTGGGCGTGGCCCGGCTGTTCTTTAACCTGCCCTACCACTGGGCGGAGATGCGGCTGGAGCAGCGGTCGGACCGTGAGTTCTCGTTTTACAGCCGCAGACTCTTTGCCGGACGGCAGGTGATGTTCAAGGCGCGCTATCGGGGGCTGGGGCCCACACGCAAAACGGCCGAGTGCCGCAGCGGCAGCTTCGAGTTCTTCATTACCGAACGCACCTGCCTGTTCAGCGCAAATCGCGCAGGCGAGCCGGTGCGAGCCAACCTGCACTATGTGCCATGGCCGCTCGAAGAGGCTGAGGCCGAGATCGAGCGCAACGACCTGCCCGCGACGATCGGCATCGATCTGCCAGTCATCGATCCGATACTGCACTACTCACGACGGTTGGCGGTCTACATTTGGCCCACGGAGCTGGCGCGGCCGGCGATTGCCAGCCGGCCGGTGACTGTGGCGGCTACGCCGTCGGGACTGTAGTTCTCTCTCAGCTTTCCAGCTTCGGTGTTATGCGCCGATGTACCGCCATGCCTATCCATAACAGGGCAATCAGTGCGAGCAGATTCAAGATTGCCTTGCCGATGAGATCGACGCGGCTCCAGCCGGCGGTGCTGAGGTAGCTCACAGACATGCAGGCCATGACAGCACCGAAGCTGACGGACCAGCGCGGCATGTCTCCCCATGCAGAGGACGACAGCGCGCGGAAGAGCGCGTAGCTGCAGACAGCACCGGTAAAGCCCGCGGTTAATGGAATCCATACCGGCGTGCGGACCGGCATGAAGAGCATGGCGATGAGCTTGAACCAGACAGCGCACAGAGCGAATGCGGCTATGCCAGCCGTCCATGTGACGAGAGAGCCCGGCGCGCGGGTTGCAACGGAGCCCATTTCTCCGTCCACGCAGCGCAGCAGATAAGCCAGGCCGATGAGCAGCAGGATGGCCGCTACGCCAGACGCGATGGCGACGAACGGCGGACGGTATACGGCTGCGTGCAGGCTTGGGCGGGCAAACTGTGTCCATGAAAGCCAGGCGATGAAGCTGCCGAACAGGAAGACTGCGCAGACGACGATGGCACCTACTTTGCGCAGCCACGGCTGGCTGCGGCGCAATGGAAAGAGCAACTCGCTAATAGTGACGGGAACAACCGTAACCCAAACGCTCTCATAGCCGAGCATGAAGAGGAAGTAGAGCCAGTTCACGCCACAAAAGCGGCCATAGCTCGCATTCGAGCCCGGGAATGGGAGCGGCGCAAGCGAGGTCTGCTGGATAACGAACTCTTCGGCGACGGAGAGCGCGAGGCCAAGGAGCAGCAGACTGGTGGCTCCGGCTCGCCAGCGGCGGACCAGTTCGCGGCAGAGAAGCGCGCCGCAGCCCCAGACCATGACTTCAGGGATGTACACAAAGATGAAACTCAGGCGTGTGGAACCGCTGAGGACTTCTGCGATGAGCGGCGCGAGAAGTACCAGAGTCCAGATAGGGCCGGCATAGCGAGTACGGGCCGGAGCAGATGCCGGGGTTTCAGTTTGCATGGGCTACTCCTCTGTGAGGCCGGCGGCCTCAGTGCTGGCCTTGATCTGGGCGTAGATTTCGTCCAGATTCCAGGCGAGGCGGCCTTCGCGCAGATCGCCGATGAGAGCGGTGACCCATTCACGCTCAGCGCGGCGCATAGCCAGCAGATATTCGCTTTCAATCAGGTTGATTCGCAGCACGAAGGGCAAAGCTGCTTTTACGCCAGCTTCGACGGCGGAGATTTCGGCATCAAGAAGGCGCAGCCGCGCTTCAAGTTGCGGGATCGCGTCTTCGGGCGCGAGGTGGATGAGATGCGCCATGGCGGCCATAAACTCAGAGGGCTCGCGGCGCGGTGTGGAAACCAGCTTGCGCAAAGCACGCAGCAGCGCATCATGGCCTGAGCCGGTGATTTGATACGTGGTGCGCTCGGGGCGGCGGCCGTCGCGGGTGGTGGAGACAGCCGCGATGAAACCGGCGCGCTCAAGACGGCCGATGGCGTGATAAAGCGAGCCACGCTTGAGAGCGAGGATCTCGTCCTTGTGGCGGTCTTGGAGCAGCCGCTGCATCTGGTAGGGGTGCATGGGCGCTTCACGCAGTGTGGCGAGAACGGCGATTTCCCAGATTCCAAGCTCATTCTTCATATAGTTCATTTGAAATATATCAAATGAATTACTCTTTGCAAGAGAATTTCTATTTGTTTTTACGCGCTCAAGCAAAATCGAGCCGGGAGAGAGTGAAGTTCCTATAATGTGTTCTGGTGTGTCCCTGGCTGAGCGCGGAGCTGGCCGGACGAGAGGAAAGTGAAGAAAATGGCGAGTTTAGAAGGACGGATTGCGCTGGTGACCGGGGCTTCACAAGGCATTGGACGAGCCTGTGCGCTGGAGCTGGCAAAGGCCGGGGCCACGGTGGCGCTGGCGGCGCGCAGCGAAGACAAACTGGCGGCGGTGGTGCAGGAGATCGAAGCGGCCGGCGGCAAGGCGGCGGCCTTTTCGCTGGACATTTCCGGCGAGGAGTCGATCAAGGCAACGGCGAAGGCGGTCCTTGAGCGGTTCGGGAAGGTTGAGATCCTGGTGAACAATGCCGGCATTACACGCGATGTGCTGATGCTGCGGATGAAGCGGGCAGACTGGGACGATGTGCTGAATACGAACCTGACCGGCACTTTTCTGCTGACTCAGGCACTGCTGAGCCCGATGCTCAAGAACCGCTGGGGGCGGATCATCAATATTTCCAGCGTGGTGGGGCGCACCGGGCAAGCCGGGCAGGCAAACTATGCAGCGTCGAAGGCTGGGCTGATCGGGCTTACGCGGGCGATGGCGCGAGAGGTGGCTTCGCGCGGTATCACGGTGAATGCAGTGGCTCCGGGCTACATTGAGACGGCGATGACCGCGGTGCTGAACGAAGAGCAGCGCACGAAGATGCTGGCGGAGATTCCGCTTGGACGCGCCGGAACCGATGTGGAAATTGCGCAGTGCGTGGCGTTTCTGGCTTCTGATGCGGCAGCATACATCACTGGGCACGTGCTCGACGTAAATGGCGGCATGTTCATGGGTTAAGCGCCGCACACCCCGATGCGTTACCAATGGCGACACTTCGGATTTGCCGCAGTGGCCTGCCACAGTTGAAGTTTTAGGGTCGCAGCGCCGATAGACGAAGGCATCGGGGTAATTAGAAATGGCAACGAAAGCTGCGACCGCCGAGTGCCCTATTGTGGACCTGCAAGAGAGGGCAGATGGGCTGCGTTACGTGGCGCGTCAGCCAATCCTGGATTTACACGGCCGAGTCCACGCCTACGAACTGCTTTTCCGAAGCGGACCTGAACAGGGCTTTCGCGGCGACGGCGACCTGGCTACCCGCACCATGCTCGACAATACGGTGATCTTTGGGCTGGAGCGGCTGACCGGCGGAGCAACGGCGTTTGTAAACTGCACGCGCGAGGCGCTGACCGACAACCTGGTGGAGATTCTGCCGCCGAGCATGTGCGTACTGGAGATTCTTGAGACTCTGGAGCCGACTCCCGATCTGGTGGATGCCTGCAGGCGGCTTAAAAAGGCCGGATTCAGGCTCGCGCTGGATGACTTTATCTGGAAGCCGGAGCTTGAGCCGCTGATCGAGCTGGCCGACTACATCAAGGTTGATTTCACGATTTCGGGCGAGCAGGAGCGGCACGATCTGCTGAAGCGGCTCCACGGAGTGCCGGTTGCGCTGCTGGCGGAAAAGATCGAAACGCAGGAACAGTACCGGCAGGCGTGCAAGGAAGGTTTCACGCTGATCCAGGGCTATTATTTCTGCCGGCCGGAAGTGATGCAGAACCACAAGATTCCATCGAACCGGATTACGCAGATTGAGATTCTGCGGATGCTGAGGCAGGAGTCGATTGATCTGCAGCAGCTTTGCCCACTGGTGAAGCAGGACACGTCGCTCACCTACCGGCTGCTGCGGCTGATTAACTCGCCGGTGTATGGGATGCGGCAACAGATCAACTCGGTCAAGACTGCATTGATTGCGGTGGGAGAGGTTGGCTTCAGGCGGCTGGCAACGCTGGCGATCACCAGCGAACTGAACTCCGATCAGCCGATGGAGTTGCTGCGGATGGCGTTCATCCGGGCGCGGTTCTGCGAACTGGCTGCGGATCTGGCCGAGCTGGACGCGACGGAGCAGTACCTGCTGGGGCTGCTGAGCCTGCTGCCTGCTATGCTGCGGGTTCCGATGCACGAGCTTACGCCTTCACTGCCGCTGCGCGAAGAGATTGCGACCGCGCTGATGGGCGCGCCTGTTCCCGAACGCAAGCTGCTGGACTGGCTGATGGTGCACGAGCAGGGCGACTGGGACGCGTGCGACGCGATTGCAGATGAACACCGGCTTGACCATGAGTCTCTAAATGCCTGCTATGAACAGTCAGTGATGTGGGCTGAAGCTGCGGTCCGCTTTGCCTAAGCGCACGCCACTTTTTGAGCGGGTTTTGGGTTGTGTCTATTAAGAAGTGCGGTTATGCGAGCAGCTGGATTTCCTGCAGGCACATGCCGTATCTGCTGCCCGGCGGATCGACGGCATAACTGGTGTGCAGCCAATCGTTGGTGAAGTTGGCGCTATAGCAAAGCCACATGCTCTTTCCTTCAGGCTGGATAAACCTGCTGGGAATATTCACAAAATAGCCCTGCGCACCAAAATCCTTCAGGTAGGAGATCAATCGCCATGGACCGGCAACGGTATCTGACTCCAGGATGGCGGTACTCATCGTCCACGTGCTCGGCCAGCCATCGGTAAAGCACATCAGAAATTTCCGCAACGTGGGATTGTAGGTAACGGTGACACTGCCGAGATGGTTCCTCCACTCGAGCATAGGCTTCATTTCTTCAAAGCGAGGCGTCCACTTTGCTTTACCGAACGAGTCGTAGCCCGCAAAGAACTCGTACTGGCTGGCGTCGTTGACAGTCTCCGGGGCGAGGGCAACCCGGGTAAGATAGATTGCGTCTCCAGAGAGCCAGCTCACAGCACCAAGACGCGGATGTGGCGCATCGAGGGCAACGCCGTGACCGACGAGATAGGCTTTGCCGTCAGGCGAATGCTGCATATTCCTGCCGAAATCGACGAAGTGCAGAACCCCCAGACGCGGAAGACCGATGCCGGGAACGACGGAGCCGATGTCACTGCCGGGAGCGTCGCCTGACGCCTGCCGTTTGTGGTGCTCGAGTGCGCGCAGCTGCTCACTCTTGCCGTGAATGTCCTGCAGAAAGAGCGGCGCCCAGGCCTTGCATGGACTCTCGATCCAGGTCTTGCCGTAGTCCCTGGAATAACGGCATCCCAGATATGGGCCCAGCCAGGCCCAGTTATAGACAACTTTGCCGGTCTTGCGATAGTTGATGTCGCAGCAGTAGGTCCCGTAATACCACACGCCGTTGTAGACCAGATTGGCGCATGGATAGCGGCCGCCGTAGGGCATCCCCGAAGATTTCCAGTTTCCATGCGCGATCACCTGAAGATTCATGGGGTCTCCGCCAACAATCTTCGCGTAACCGGTGGTCGAGTCGAATCCCTGGTCACAGTGCGCCTCCACTTTATTTCCGGCGGCGCCCAGAACATAGCCATCGGCGAAGGAGGAGTACTGCACGTCATCGCTCGCCCAGGAGGGATACCACGTGTCAGCGTTGGCGTACTCGCGATGACGACCTGTGAAGACCAGCCCATGAAACTCCTGCGAGGCGGGAAAGGGGCAATGCGCAGGCGGTTCGGACTTCCATTCTCCTGGATACGGATGCGTTCCCGGAGATTCCGCACTGCAGATTCGAGACCCCGCCTGTACCGCTAATGCAGAAACGCCGTAAGTGAGAAATGAGCGCCGTGACAGCTCTGACATTGCAATTCTCCGTTTACCCGATCGAGTACTGGAAGAGTTTGCACTTTCCTCTGCAAGCATGGCCGTTCTGTACAGAGCGCGCAAGTAGAACACCGTATCTTACCGTGTCATGGCCGTGCGATTGACACGTTGCCGACGATTTGTACTGATCTGAGCACATGGAATGCTCGAACGATTCGCAGGCTCCTGCGGCCACGCCAGCGTATACTGTTGCGTTCCTGAAGTCCGAGCGCTCGCACGCAGGCAATGGCGGGCGAGCAGTCCCAGAGGAGTTGCAATGTCTACTTTGCGCGGGGTTGTGCTCTGCCTGCTGACGTTGATGGCTGTTCAAACCGCATCTGCACAGGCTGGCAACAAGCCAGCCGACGATTCACCGGCAGCACAGGTGACCTCGCCTGATGGGCAGCTCAAACTGCTGTTGTTTGACGCGACTGTGCCGGGAGCTGACCTGCGTTATGCGGTCGAATTTCACGGCAAGCGGATTATCGAGAAGTCGAAGCTGGAGCTTGAGCTCGATGGGCAGCCTGCGCTGGGCCCGGGGATGCGCATGACCGGCTCTCAGCCGGAGACGGCAGACGAGAGCTACAACCTGCCTATGGGCAAAACGAGCTCCGTGCGCAACCACTACAACGGCATTCACGCAGATTTTGAGGGTGCGGGCAGCCGCAAACTGACCATTGAAGCGCGGGCCTTCGACGATGGCGTGGCGTTCCGCTATATCGTGCCCGACCAGGCAGATCTGAAGCAGGTGAAGATCACGCGCGAGGACACGGAGTTTGTCTTTCCAAAGGACGCACCGACCTATCCGCTCATTCTGGATGGATTTCAGTCTTCGTATGAGGATGAGTATGTGCTGCGCAACGTGAGCAGCCTGCATAAGGACTGGCTGGTCGCACTTCCCTTCCTTGCCAACGTGCCCGGCGTGGGCTGGGTGGGCATTACCGAAGCGGACATTGAGAACTATGCCGGCATGTATATCCGCAAGAGCGATGGGCGCGGATTCAGCGTGCACGCGGAGCTGGCCCCGCATCGCAATGAGGCCGGTACTCTCGATCCTGAGGGCGTCGCGGTAGAGACGCAGACGCCGTTTTCGAGCCCGTGGCGCGTGCTGATGATTGCCGACGAGCCGGGACGAATGATCGAGTCGAACATGGTGCTGAATCTCAATCCGCCGTCGAAGGTTGCGGACACATCGTGGATTCAGCCGGGCAAGTCGGCGTGGGACTGGTGGTCTGGCGAGGCTGCGCCAAGCGTGCACTTCAAGACCGGCATGAATACGGCCACGATGAAGCACTACATCGACTTTGCATCGGCTTCAGGGCTGCGCTACATGCTGATCGACGCGGGCTGGGCGCTGGCGCCGGACCGCAAGGGGCCGCAGGATTATGCCGTGACGGCGGACATCACCAAGGTGACGCCGGAGATCGACATGCCGGAGCTGCTGCGCTATGCAAAAGAGAAAAACGTGCGGATCTGGCTGTGGTCGCACTGGACATCCGTGAATAAATACATGGACCAGGCCTTCCCGCTCTTCGAGAAGTGGGGCATTGCGGGCGTGAAGATCGACTTCATGAATCGCGACGACCAGTGGATGGTGGACTGGTACCGGCGCGTGGCGGCAAAGGCGGCCGAGCATCATCTGATGCTGGACTATCACGGCGCGTTCAAGCCCGACGGGCTGCGGCGCACTTATCCGAATGTGCTGACACGCGAAGGCGTGATGGGCAAGGAATATCTGAAGTGGAGCGCAGAGGTGACGCCTGCGCACAATGCCACGCTGCCTTATACGCGCATGCTGGCCGGACCAATGGACTACACACCGGGCGCGTTTGGCAATACCAATCTCGAGAACTTCATTCCGCGCTCGAAAGAGCCGATGGCGCCGAATACGCGGGCACAGGAGCTGGCGCTGTATGTGATCTTCGAGAGCGAGTTTGAGATGGTCTCCGACTATCCGGAACACTACGCGGGACAGAAGGAGTTCGACTTTATCAAACGGGTTCCGTGCACATGGGACGAGGTGCGTTTTCTGGGCGGCATGCCCACGCAGTGGGTCGCACTGGCGCGGCGCAGCGGCAACGACTGGTATGTGGGATCGCTGACGAATTCCGACTCGTTGAGCGTGAAGATTCCCCTGGCTTTTCTCGGGCCGGGAAAATATGTTGCCGAGATCTATGCGGATGCTCCCGACGCGGCCGACCAGCCTACGCATGTGGCGATCTCGCGCCAGCCAGTGGACAAAAGCAGTGTGATCGATGTGCAGATGGCGCCGGGCGGCGGCAACGCGATGTGGATTCATCCCGCGCAGTGATTGAAAAGACTGCTGGAGCTGAATCCCGAGAATGGTTTTGCTCATCTGAGAAGATAGTGAAGGTGAGCATAAGATTCCATTTTTCTTCGCCATCGGCAAGGACGCTCGTGATTGCGTGCGTGGCCACATTGACCATTCATGCACAGGCGCAGAATCCGAGTTCGGCGAGCAACCCCTACTGGGGTAGCGTGACCGTGCAGCCGGTGACCGACGAGACGCTCAGGCTCTCGCTCGACGACGCAGTGCGCCGCGGCTTTCAGAACAATCTGGGGCTCAAGGAAGCCGAGAATAACGAGCTCTTTCTGAAGGGCGAAAAGAACGAAGCCCTGCAGCAGTTTCTGCCCACGATCAAATTCACGGCGGACACGGGCTTTTATCAGCACAACCTGGCGGCTCAGGGCTTCAGCGCCAGTGAAGTTTCCAAATTTACGGGCCTGTTTCCAAACGGCCAACCGCCCGCTGGACTTTCCTTCATTACAAAGGACGACCTGACCGACGCGACGCTTCACTACGATCAGACGCTGTTCTCCGGCCCGGTGATTGCGGGATACAAGGCGGCAGGCGCTGCCTCGCGCTCAGCGTATTTTGCCCGGATGACAGCGCGCGGGCAGGTGGTGCAGGACGTGGCCACGACGTATCTTCGCTGCATTGCTGACGCGAGCGAGGTGGAAAACGCAAAGTCACAGGTAAGCGAGGCGCAGGTGCTGCTGAATCACGAGCACCTGGCGCATCTGGCGGGCACGGCAGCGAATCTGGACGAGCTGCGGGCTAAGGTGCAGCTGCAGGCCCAACAGCAGGCGCTGATCGCTGCGCAGAACAAGCTCGACAAGGAGCTGATCCTGCTGAAGCGCGAGATCGGCATTCCGCCCGCGCAGAAGATCGAGCTGACCGATCCGGCGCCGTATAGCGAGCTGGCTGCGCAGACGCAGGAAGAGGCGCTGGCCACGGCGTATAAGAGCCGCCAGGACTACCAGAATCTGCAGAATCAGGCCGTAGAGTACAAGGCGATTCACGCCGCGTATCGCAGCCAGCGGCTGCCAACGCTCAAGTTTTCGAGCTATTACCAGACAAGCACGGTCAATGGCGCGGGAACACATGGAAATTTCATGGCGTTTGGCACACTGAGCTTCCCGATCTTTCGCGAAGCGGGGCTGCGGGGTGACGAGGATGCGTCGCTGGCGGAGAAGAAATCGGTCGACTATCAGCTTGCGGACCTGCGTGTGCACATCGATCAGCAGGTGCGCTCGGCGATGCTCGATGTAAATGCGAATGCGAAGCTGGTGGATGTGGGGCGATCGAATGTTGACCTGGCAGCACGCGAGCTGAGCGATGAGACCGACCGCGTGAACGCAGGCGTAGATGACAATCTGCCGCTGGTGACAGCGCAGGCTTCGCTGGCTGCTGCGCAGACTCAGCTTGTCGAGAGCCTGTACCAGTACAACGTATCGAAGGTGGCTCTGGCGCGTGCCTGTGGTGTGCTGGAGACCGAGTACCGGGATTATCTGGGCAGATAATCCCTCCTTCTGCGATTCCCCATTTCCTCAAACCCATTCACAGTTGCAAGCATCTTCTCCGTGTAACTTAGAAAACGGAGGACTTCCCTATGCCCGGAATGCTCAAGGTGGAGTATTTTGTTGAACCGGATGCGGCGGCTCTGGCGGCGCGCGCGGCGCGGCAGTTTGTCGAGGTGACGGAGGCTGCAGTGGCGGCGCGGGGACGGGCGCGGATCGCCATCAGCGGAGGGTCGACGCCCAAGGTGGCCTTCGGGATGCTGGCCGATCCGGCGCTGCCGTGGCTCAAGCGCATGCCGTGGGACAGGGTTGAGCTTTTCTGGGTGGATGAACGATGTGTTCCGCCGGATCACGAGGACAGCAACTACCGCATGACGCGCGAAGCGATGCTGGACAAAGTGCCGCTGAAGCCGGAGCAGGTGCACCGGATGGAGGGCGAGCTGGCCCCGGAGGCAGCGGCGGCGCGGTATGAGTCCGCGCTGCGCAACAGCTTTCGGCTGGAGGGAGCCGAGACGCCACGCTTCGACCTGATCCAGCTGGGCATGGGGCCGGACGGACATACGGCATCGCTTTTTCCTCAGACGGCGGCGCTGCACGAGATGGGCCGGCTGGCGGTGGCCAACCATGTGCAGAACAAAGACGCCTGGCGTGTGACGCTGACCTGGCCAGTGATCAACCAGGCGGCGAGCGTATTCTTTCTGATTGGCGGGGCGGACAAGGCGCAACGGCTCAAGGAAGTGATGACCGGGCCTCGCGACGTGGAGCGGCTGCCGAGCCAGCTCATCAGGCCCGCGAGCGGTATACTGACTCTGCTTCTGGACAAGGCTGCGGCTGCAGAGCTGCCACCGACAGACGGGCAGGGCCGCGGCTTCTTAGAGAGGGAAGGATGATTCTGGCAGGCGATGTAGGCGGCACCAAGGTTCACCTGGCGCTGTATGACTTTATCGATGGCGACCTGAAGCACACCCGCGATCAGCAGTTCCCGGCCAGGGAGTACTCGGGGCTGGAGGAGATCGTAAAAGAGTTTGTTGTAAACGAGAAGGTGACTTCGGCGTGCTTTGGCGTGCCCGGCCCGGTGCGCGACGGACGCCTGCGCCTGACCAATCTGCCCTGGACGCTGGACAGCCGCGAGCTGGCGGCGCATCTCAAGATCGATTACGTTTTTCTGATCAACGACCTGCAGGCCAATGGCTACGGCATTGCCGAGCTCTCCGCCGACCAGATTTACACGCTGAGCGAGGGCGATGCGCAGCAGATCGGCAACCGGGCGCTGATTTCAGCGGGAACCGGGCTGGGCGAGGCGTTCATGGTGTGGGATGGGCGGGATTATGTTCCCTACCCCTCGGAGGGCGGCCACTCGGACTTTGCGCCGCGCAATGAGGACGAGATTGACCTGTTGAGGTTTTTGCGGCAGAAGTATGACGGGCGCATCAGCTTTGAGCGCGTGGTGAGCGGCCAGGGCATTACCAACTGCTACGAGTTTCTGCGCGAGGTGCGCGGCGTGGAAGAGCCGCAGTGGCTGGCCGAGCGCATCGCCACCGAGGATCCGAATGCCGTGATCACCGAGCTGGCGATGAAGGCAAAGAGCGAGATCTGCGAGAAGGCGTTGGACCTGTTTGTTTCCGCGTATGGCGCAGAGGCGGGCAACCTGGCACTCAAGGTTCTTTCGGTGGGCGGACTCTATGTGGGCGGCGGCATTGCGCCGCGGATTCTGGAAAAGCTAAAGGATGGCACGTTCATGAAGGCCTTCACCGACAAGGGCCGCCTGAGCCAGTTGCTTGTGCACATGCCGGTGCGGGTGATTCTGGAAAGCAAGACGGCACTGCTGGGCGCGGCGGCCTTTGCCGAGGCGCGCGCCGCAGAGCTGAGCGGCATTTCGCCACGGTCAGCGAGTGTGAAGTTTTAGCAAAGAAATCTCCAAAACAGAACTGAGGCCAGCCGCGGGGCTGGCCTTTGCTTTTAGCGCGCGAAACGGGCAGCGACGGGGCCGAGAATGGCGAGGAGCAGTACGTAGCCGGCGGAGAGCGGACCGAGGCGCGGTTCAAGGGCTGCACCTAGGCCGGCGATGACGATGGAGAACTCGCCGTGCGCGATGAGGACAAGGCCGGCGCGTAATCGCATGCGGAGGCCTTTGCCGAGCGGACGGGTAGACCAGTAACCGGTGGCAATTTTAGTGAGGATAGAGGCCAGAGCAAGCAGACAGGCCGCGCCCAGAACGGGAAGCAGGTTGCGCGGATTCACTTCGAGTCCGAAGAAGAAGAAGAAGGTGGCGGAGAAAAGGTCGCGGAGCGGCGCGATCAGGCGGTGAGACTGCTCGGCGAGCGGGCCAGAGACGGCGATGCCGACAAGGAAGGCTCCGATGGCGGCTGAGACCTGCACTCGCTCTGCGGCTGCGGCCACGAGTAGAAGAACACCGAAGAGACTGAGCAGGATCACCTCGTCAGACTGATGGGCGAGGAAACTGCTCAGCGACTGGCCAAATCGGATCGCAGTAAAGAGAGCGAGAGCGATCACTGAGGCGGCGACGGCAATAGCGATGACGATGCGGCCCGGGCTGCCTCCTGCGACGAGGACTGCCACCAGCGGCAGGAAGAGTGCCATGGCAATGTCTTCGAGCACCAGGATGGAGAGAACAGTGGAAGTTTCCGGGTGGCGGGTGCGGCCAGGTTCAGCCAACAGGCGCGCAACGATGCCGGAAGAAGAGACTGCGGTAACGCCTCCCAAAAGAACTGCGGGCAGCGGCGCGAAGCCAAGCAACAGGCCGGCGATGAGGCCGGGAGGAAAGTTGAGGGCGAGGTCGAGGATTCCGGCGGAGACGCCGGAACGCAACGTGCTGCGAAGCTGATCGCCGGAGTATTCGAGGCCGAGCATGAAGAGCAGAAGCAGAACACCAATTTCCGCACCGATCTGGATAAAGCTGCGGGAGAGATTGAGCGGAATGAGGCCGCCGTTGCCGCAGATCAGTCCGGCGCAGAGATAGAGCGGAATGGAGGAGACTCCAAAGCGGGCAGCGATGCGCGCCAGCACAGCCAGCACACATGCCGTGGCGCCGAGTTCGATAAAGATGACCGATACGTCGTGGACCGGCAAGCGCTCCCCCAGAATCTTCGACGAGCTTACAGTAGAAAGGCGGGCAGAGAGCAGAACGCGCTGAAGACCCTCCGGCAGTGCCGGGGGTCTTCACATCTGCTTTGCGGCCAGCTTATGCGGCATGGCTGATAATCGACTGCTCGCTGCGTGCTGCAGGCGCGGTAAAGAGCAGCACCAGCAGACCTGCGTAAACAAAGGAGTCGCAACCGATCTCAACACTATGTGTAATGCGCAGAGTCCAGGGCAGGAACGTGGCAGCGGCCAGCCCGTAGATTCCTACCACAAACATGTGAGCCAGTCCCAGCGCAAGCCAGAGTCCACGGCGCGAGCCGTTCCAAAGCGCCAGGAACGGCAGTGAGGCACACAGAAAAACAATGCTGCGGACGAGTTGTGTCGCGATCACTGTGGTAAGCAGCGGAATATGCAGTCCCACGATACCGGCCCGGTAGTATGGCATTACGATGGGCGTAACGGATATTCCGAAGAGAAAGTAGATGACCGGCCAGGCAAGCCACGCAACAATGCCGCGGCCGCCCCACGCCTTCCAGTTACGATGCGGCAGGCCGGCGGGCTGCCCTGCGGAGCCAAACACCCAGCCCATCAGATCGCCAACGAAGAGGGCCAGAAACACATAAAAGACGATCGTCCCGGCGAGTTTACCGTCGAGGAACGAAGAAAATATCTTCGTCTCGAGCATACC
This sequence comes from Occallatibacter sp., assembly GCA_035546015.1. Classification (GTDB taxonomy): domain Bacteria; phylum Acidobacteriota; class Terriglobia; order Terriglobales; family Acidobacteriaceae; genus Telmatobacter. Next base: position 7,708 of record DASZXD010000146.1, on the reverse strand, counting down.
GTTGAGGCCCAGCGCCAGCAACAGGAATCCGCCGAGCGCAATGGAACGGCACGCAATGGAGCCGGTGATCCCTCGAGCCAATGGGTATAGCCCCAGGACCAGCAGCGCCCCGGCGACGAGCTGAATCAGAAACCGGGTTGCGACGGTCATTTCGTCCGGCGGGCTCATCATGGGAAGTTGAAGCGACTGGATCGTAATTCCAGTAACGATCAGGGCCGCGACGTACGCGAGCCAGCAAACTATAAGCTTCCCCACGTCTTTCATACGCATCCTCCGAGAACCGGACACGGACCCGCCGCATCCGTGCAGGTTGGGCCTCCGTTTCATGAATCCTGCGCAAGCGCGAGGACTCCGGTCTGCGTGGGGAAGTTTGAGCCGATCTTTGATGCGCCCGACATTATCGCGCAAACGAAGCTTCATCGGCACCGATTTCGGTCACACATCCCAACGCCTCCGGGTTTCCTGAGCTGTCCTGTGCCGCCATGCGGCTATTCTGTAAGGGAATCCACATGGCTTTTGCGCACACCATCGGCGGCAATCGCTACAGCTTTGACAGCCTGGCGGAGCTGCTGGCCAGGGCTACTCCGCTGCGCAGCGGCGATGTGCTGGCGGGAATTGCTGCCCGGTCTGCCGAGGAGCGTGTGGCGGCGCAGTTTGCGCTGGCCGATGTACCGTTGGCGCGCTTTCTTCAGGAGCAGGTAGTCCCATACGAGGTTGATGAAGTTTCGCGCCTGATTATTGATACACACGACGCTGCGGCCTTCGCGCCGGTGCACTCGTTCACCGTAGGCGAGCTGCGCGACTGGCTGCTGAGCGATGACGCCAACCCAGAGCGGATTGCGGCGCTTGCGCCCGGAATCACGCCGGAGATGGCCGCGGCGGTGAGCAAGCTGATGCGGGTGCAGGACCTGATTGTCGCGGCGGCAAAGATACGTGTGGTCACGCGGTTTCGCACGACAGTGGGGTTGCCGGGCAGGCTAAGCGCCCGGCTGCAGCCGAATCATCCGACAGATTCGCCGACGGGAATTGCTGCTTCGATTCTGGATGGGCTGCTGCTTGGTTCGGGCGACGCGGTGGTGGGCGTCAATCCTGCGGGAGACGACGCAGGCGTCACAATGCAGTTGCTGCGCATGATGGATGCGCTGCGGGAACGGTTCGCAATTCCGATGCAAAGCTGCGTGCTGGCGCATATCACCACACAGATGGCGGCGCTGGAGCGCGGCGCGCCGGTGGACCTGCTGTTCCAGTCGATTGCGGGAACAGAGGCGGCGAATCGGAGTTTTGGGGTGAATCTTTCACTGCTCGCAGAAGCGCACGAGGCAGGCCAGGCGCTCAAAAGAGGCGCGGTATGCGCGGATGGTCAGATGGGCGCCAACGTGATGTATTTCGAGACCGGGCAGGGGTCAGCGCTCTCGGCAAATGCGCATCGTGGCACCGGCGGTCTCGGAGTTGACCAGCAGACGCTCGAGGCGCGCGCCTACGCTGTGGCGCGGCGGTTCCGGCCCATGCTGGTGAATACGGTGGTGGGGTTTATTGGGCCTGAGTATCTATACGATGGCAAGCAGATTGCGCGCGCGGGGCTTGAGGATCATTTTTGCGGAAAACTGCTTGGGCTGCCGATGGGCTGCGACGTCTGCTATACGAATCATGCCGAGGCTGACCAGGATGACATGGACACACTGCTGACGCTTCTGGGCGCGGCAGGCGTGAACTACATTATGGGTGTGCCCGGCGCGGACGACGTGATGCTCAACTACCAGAGCACGAGCTTTCACGATGCGCTCTATGTGCGGCGTGTGCTGGGACTCAGGCCGGCACCGGAGTTCGAAGCATGGCTTGCGGGCGATGGATTCGGGCGGCTGGCGCTTGAGGCGCAGCATCCGGAAAGGCTGCTGACGGCATGAGCAATATGATGCGCACCCATCTTGCAGCGCAGCTTCGCGCGTTGACGCCGGCGCGTGTGGGGCTCGGGCGTACGGGTGTGAGCGTTGCCACGCGCGATCTGCTCGACTTTCAGCGCTGCCATGCGATGGCGCGGGATGCGGTGCATGCGCGGCTGGATGCCGGGGCGCTGGCGCGGACGCTGGGAGCGATTGCGGGCGGAAGCGTATACCGGCTGCACTCGGCTGCGGCCGATCGCGCGACCTATCTGCAGCGGCCCGATCTTGGGCGGCGACTGGATGATGCGGGCCGCGAGTTGCTCGGGCGGCGTGCACAATCGGGTGCGGCAGAGCTGGCGCTGATTGTGGCCGATGGGCTTTCCGCACTGGCAGTGGAGAGGCATTCCGCAGCACTGATTGAAGAGTTGCTGCTGCAACTCGATGGATGGAAGCTGGCTCCGCTGTGCGTTGTGGAGCAGGGACGGGTGGCGATTGGCGATGAGATTGGCGCGTCGCTGGGCGCACAGGCTGCGGTAATTCTCATTGGTGAGCGGCCGGGGTTGAGTTCCCCGGATTCGCTGGGCGCTTATATCACGTGGCAGCCGCAGCCGGGACGCACGGATGCGGAGCGCAACTGCATCTCGAATATTCGCGCGGAGGGGTTGAGCTACGCACAGGCTGCCGCGCAGATTGCCATAGTTCTGAATGCGGCGCGGCGCGAGCAGCTTACCGGCGTGGGACTCAAGGTGGATATGCGGCTGCTGGAGGAAGGCTGAACGATGTGGAACCTTCTGGGCCGGTGGATCTTTCGCGCATTCGTATCGATGGCCGCATGTTTCCTGCTGACCTATGCCGGAGACTGGACCGTCTTTCACCTGCGCGGCTCGCCGACGGCGACGGCCACTGTGAATCGCTACATGGGAGTGCCGCTGAAGGGGCGGAAAGAGGAGTATGACTTTCTGGGCACCGAGACAGTACCATGCTCGGTATCACTGTTTCCGCAGGGAGGACACGATCCGTGCTGGCGTCTGCGGCAGCATCCGGACCAGTGGGAGAATCTGTGAGCAGTTTGCCGTGCGACTGAAGATGCAACCCATGCGTTGCGATACTTGTCTTCAGATTTTTTCGAGGTTCGCGAACTTTTCCATCAGCTTTTTCATGCCGTGACGGGTGAAAAGCACGGTGAGCTTGGCGTCTTCGCCATCGCCTTCGCGCATGAGAATCGTGCCTTCTCCATATTTCGCATGACGCACGCGCTCGCCTTTTTTCAGATTCGCTGCGCCGGAGGGCTGGGAGATATCCATGGCCGGGCGCGCTAAGGCGCTGGATTTGCCGCCGAAGAAACGCGCAATGTTGTCGATTGAGTCGGGTTCCGCGCTTTTGCTCTTTGGAGCCGATTCGGAGCGGGACGTACTTGATTTCTGGCCGGTCATCCACGATGCAACGAAGGGTTTGCTGGGCGAGCGGCTGGCCGATGCACGAGAGGCTGCGGGGCTGTACGCCTCCTGGCTTTCGTCTTCATAGTTATAGTGGCGGCCTTCAATGTCGTCGGCGTTGCCGCGGCCCGGCCGATTTGCTGAACGATACGCCGATCCGTAGGCCGGGGTAGACCATGCGGGGCTTCGACCGCTCAGGTTCTCCATGAGCTGCGGCGGCACTTCTTCGAGGAATCGGGAGGGAATGCTCAGCTCAGGCGCGTCATTGCCGTAGCGGCGGCGATAGTGCGCGCGGGTGAGAATGAGCGTGTTCATCGCGCGGGTCATGCCCACGTAGCAGAGACGGCGCTCCTCTTCCAGCTCTTCAGGGTTGTTGAGCGTACGCGAGTGCGGGAAGAGGCCTTCTTCGAGTCCGGCAAGAAAGACGAGCGGGAACTCGAGACCTTTGGCGGCGTGCAGAGTCATGAGCGTGACGCGCGCATTGGGGTCGATCTGATCGGTGTCGGATGCGAGCGCAGCGTGGTCGAGGAAGTCGCCGAGGGTTTCGCCGCGTACCTCGGCGTCGTGGGCTGCATTGGCGAGTTCCTTGAGGTTTTCGATGCGGCTGAAGGCCTCAGGCGATCCTTCGGCTTCAAGCGCTTTGATATAGCCGCTGCGATCGATGATGAAGCGGATCAGTTCAGGCAGCGTGGCGGCGTCTCCGGGTGAACGGAAAGCAGGTGCTTCTTCTGCTCCTTTATCTGCAGTTGAACCATTAGCTGCGGAAGAAGCCTCGCCTGACGGTTTCTCCGACTGTTTCGGCATTTTGAGGAACGGCTTGGCGGGCACTGCAGCAAAAGGCGAAAAATGCGAGGGATCGAGCAGCGCCATCTGCGGGCTGTCTTCATTGGCTCCGAAGGCAAAGTCCGGCGCGGCTTCGGTTTCCTGCATTTCGTCCGCGCCGGGCTCTGCCGCCCCGAAAGAAAAGCCCGTATCTCCCTCTTCCGATTCGGTCTCGGCCACATCGGCGGCAAGCTTGCCGGCGAAATCGGGGTCCATCATGGCTTGCGCATCGAGAATCAGCTGCCGGAACGAGTCGAGCGCCATGAGAGCGCGGGTGGGGATGAGCCTCTCGCGGATGGCGGCAGCCATTGCATCCCACGTCGAGCGGCCGGTTTCAAGCGCGAGGCGTTCGAGGGTTTCAAGCGAGGTTTTACCGATGCCGCGCGCGGGCGTGTTGATGATGCGCTGCAGAGCCATCGAGTCGTGCGGGTTGCGGACGAGGCGCAGATAGGCGAGCAGGTCTTTGATCTCTGCGCGCTCATAAAAGCTGAAGCCGCCCACCATGGTGTAGGAGATGTTGTAGCGGCGCAGCGCCTCTTCCACAAGCCGCGACTGCGAGTTCGTACGATAGAGCACGGCACAGTGGCCGTCTTCGCCGGAGTCGCCCTGCTCGCGAAGGAACTTCTGGATTCGGTCGGCGACAAAGAGGGCTTCGTTTTCGCCGTCGGGCGCCTCGTAGTAACCGATGAGCGAGCCGCCCTGGCGGTCGGTCCAGAGCTTCTTGCCTTTGCGGCGAAGATTGTTGGCCACGACTGCACCGGCGGCTTCAAGAATGACCTGCGTTGAGCGGTAGTTCTGTTCGAGGCGGATGATGCGGGCGTTGGGAAAGTCCTGCTCGAATTCGAGGATGTTGCGAATGTCGGCGCCGCGCCAGGAGTAGATGCTCTGATCCTCGTCACCAACAGCACAAACATTCTTGTGCTCGCCGGCGAGCAGCTTCATGAGCTCGTATTGCGGACGGTTGGTGTCCTGATACTCGTCGACGAGCAGATAACGGTAGCGGCGCTGGTAGCGCTCGCGCACTTCACCCGAGGCTTTGAGCAGGCGCACGGCTTCCAGCAGCAGGTCGTCGAAGTCCATCGCGTTGTTTTTGCGCAGCTCTGCCTGATAGCTCTTGAAGATGTGCGCGATGCGCTCGCTGTTGGGATCCTTTGAGGCGAGGTAGTACTCCTGCGGATCGACCATGTGGTTCTTGGCCCAGGAGATGCGGCCCAGCACGGTGCGCGGAGTGAGTTGCTTGGTGTCAATCCCCATGCGCCGCATGATCTGCTTGACGATGCCCTGCTGGTCGTTTTCGTCGAAGATGGCGAAGGAGCGGGTGAGGCCTTCGCTGCCGACTTTGAGAGCTTCAATATCGCGGCGCAGGATGCGCACGCAGAGCGAGTGGAAGGTGGCGATGAGCGGCTTGGCAACGGTGGAGTGGCCCAGCAGTTTTTCTACGCGCTCACCCATCTCTGCCGCGGCCTTGTTGGTGAAGGTGACGGCCAGGATTGCGTCCGGCGCGATGCCTTTTTCCTGAATGAGCCAGGCGATGCGGCTGGTGATGACGCGGGTTTTGCCCGAGCCGGCTCCGGCCAGAATGAGCAGCGGGCCCTCGGTGGCTTCAACGGCGGCGCGCTGTTCGGGGTTGAGTTTGGCAAGGAGCGAATGCAAGGCGAGATCCGGCGGGAAAGGTCCTGTATCTAGTTTACCTGTTGCGGCAGTGGAACGGCAGAACGCATCTATAGCGTTCGATTTTATGGATTTAATGCGACGTCCATCGCGCCGCGCTATCCTGAATTCGTAATGACATCTTCGAGTCAAAGCTGCCGCCGCGTGGCTGTTTATTGTGGCTCCGCCAATGGCAACAACCCGATCTTTCTGGCAGAGGCACGCGCGCTGGGCGAGGCAATCGCTGGTGCGGGAATGGGACTGGTCTACGGCGGCGCGAGCGTTGGATTGATGGGCGCGGTAGCCGACGCAGCGCTCAATGGAGGCGCGGAGGTGATCGGCGTTCTGCCTGAGGTGCTGGCTGGCCGCGAGATTGCGCACGCGGGGCTGACCGCGCTTGAGATGGTGCCTACCATGCACGAGCGCAAAGCGCGCATGCATGTGCTGGCAGATGCGTTCATTGCACTGCCCGGCGGCTATGGAACTCTGGACGAACTGCTCGAGGCGCTCACCTGGGCGCAGCTCGGCCTGCATGCGAAACCGTGCATCCTTGTGAATACGGCTGGCTACTGGAACGGCCTGCTCGCGTTTCTCGATACGGCCGTGAACGCCGGATTTCTGAAACCGGCTTACCGCGCATTGCCGAGGACGGCGGCGAATGCCGTTGAGGCGGTACAAATGGCGGCAGAGGTGTTGTAAAGCGTGGGACTGGCGGTTGCGGCCGGCGGTATCATTCGTGCATGTCTGAGAAGCTTCGAATCGGCGTCCTGAGCACTGCCAACATCGGTCTCAAAAAAGTCATTTCAGCCATGCAGCGCGGCCAGCTCACCACGGTGACGGCCATTGCGTCGCGCGACCTGGCCAAAGGCAAGGAAGCAGCAAGCACGCTTGGGATTCCCAAAGTCTACGGGTCATATGAGGAACTGCTGGCCGACCCGGATATCGACGCTGTCTACAATCCATTGCCGAACCAGCTTCACGTGCCGTGGACAACCAAGGCGGCCGAGGCTGGTAAGCACGTGCTGTGCGAAAAACCGATCAGCATGACGGTGGCCGAAGCAAAAACGCTGCTCGATGTGCGCGCGCACACCGGCGTAAAGATCTGCGAAGCTTTCATGATCCGCAGTTTTTACCAGTGGCTGCGTCTGCGCGAGCTGCTGGACGATGGCCGCGTGGGTGAGTTGCGCTCGGTCACGTCGTTCTTCAGCTACTTCAACGTGAATCCCGCCAACATTCGCAACCAAGTGGAAACAGGTGGCGGCGGCGTGTACGACATTGGCTGCTACTGTATTCAGTCTTCACGCTATGCGTTCAAGCAGGAGCCGACGCGGGTGATTGCGACGCTGGACCGCGATCCGCAGATGGGAACCGACAGGCTGGCCTCGGCGATTCTCGAATTTCCGTCTGGGCACGCCATCTTTACCTGCAGCACACAGCTGATTCCCTACCAGAGAGTTCACTTTTTGGGAACGCGCGGACGAATCGAGATCGAGATACCGTTCAATGCCCCTATCGACCGGCCAACGCGGCTGTTCATTGACGCTACGGGCGACTTATCCGGCAGCGGAATTACAACTGAGACATTTCCGGTTGGCGATCAGTACACGATGCAGGGTGACGCATTCGCAAAAGCGATCCGCGACAATAGAGAGGCGCCAGTAAGCCTGGAAGACTCGATTGGCAATATGGCGGTGATTGAAGCTATCTTTGCCTCAGCGCAATCGGGCCGGTGGGAGACGCCGCAGCGCTGACCCGTGTTAACTTGGACCCTGCTCTAGTTAGGGCGTGTTAACACTATCTGAGGGCTTCGATGATGAGTGCGAAGCAGAGAAAGCCGAGGAAAATGCAATCGAGCTTCTCGAATCGGGAGAAGATGCGGCGGTAGCCCTTCAGACGGCGAAAGAGGCGCTCGATTTCATT
>DASZXD010000145.1:0-2871 GCA_035546015.1 Occallatibacter sp. | reverse complement strand
GTGGATTTTGCCTATACGATTCATACGGAAGTGGGCAACACCTGCGTGGGCGCCAAGGTGAACGGCCGCATGGTGCCGCTGCGCACCAAGCTGCGCACGGGCGATATCGTCGAGATCGTCACGCAGAAGGATCACAAGCCGAGCCGCGACTGACTCACATTTGTAAAGAGCCCGCGCGCCCGCAACAAGATCAAGCACTGGCTCAATGAGGATCAGCGCCGCCGCGCCGTCGAGATCGGCCGCAAGCTCCTCGAGCGCGAAGCCCGCAAGTTCAAGGTGCCCCTCAGCCAGATTGACGATCAGGACCTCGGCCGCATCGCCGGAGAATACGGCGTCGCCACCGCCGCTGACCTGCTCGCCACCCTCGGCCAGGGCAAGCACTCCGCTCATCAGGTGCTCAACAAGCTCGCCCCCGGCTATGCCGCGCAGGCTGACACTGAGCCCGGCGTCGAGCCCAGGCCCGGCTCGCCGGAGTCCGGCATGTCAGACGCCGTGCGCCGCCTCCACCTCACCGGGTCTGACTCGCTTCAGGTCGAAGGCCAGAACGATCTGCTCGTCTACCGCGCCCGCTGTTGCAATCCCATCCGCGGAGAAGAGATCGTCGGTTACGTCACCCGCGGCAAAGGCGTCGCCGTCCACGCCCGCAGCTGTCCTAACGTGCAGAACCTGCTTTACGAGAGTGACCGCCGCATCAACGTCGAGTGGTCGCGCGCCGACGGCGACTCCTCAACCCGCCAGCAGCGCTATCCCGTCAAGATCACCGTCTACTGCGATGACCGCCCCGGCATGCTCAAGGAGCTCACCGCCGTCATCTCCGACGAGAACACAAACATCCGCGGCGTTGACATCCATCACGACGAAACCGGCGAAGCCATCATCGAGTTCGTCGTCGAAGCCGAAGACCTGCGCCACCTCAATCGCATGGTCCTCGGCATCCGCCGCGTCAACGGCGTCCGCACCGTCCAGCGCACCCAAAAGCTCTAGCCCCCACCTCACTCCGTCCCTCGCAATGCCATCTTGCCTGGCGTGCTCGCTTCCGCTTCCTTATAAGGGCGCGGCTTTCGCCGTGCCTTACGATCGCACCAATCAATGGGGGCTTTCGCTCCTGAGGGAATCACCACCCCTTTGCGCAAAATTTCCCCCGTCTCTGTCACACTCATCCTGAGGCCGGAGGCGCGCTTACGCGCGCCTCCGGCCTTTGCAGGGTTAGCGGGGCCGGTACCCCCCTCCCCCCCCCCCGCAATTGTCGATTTTTCTCGTTTTCTTGCAGATTATTTCGGCTCTTTCAGATCGCGGCCCCGGCGTGCCATCCTCTTACTGTCTTCCCAGATCACGAATTGCGACACGAATCCGAGGTGGGCCCGCATGCCATCGGTCATTGCTGCGTTTGCTGTCGTTCTGCTCGTCACTGCTGTCGTCTTTCAGTTCCTCAAAAAGCTGCGCCTCGCCTGCTGGACGCTCTTCGCCTTTCCCGTCGTGCTCTCCATCGCTGGCCTGCTCAGCCTCATCAAAGATCCCGCCGTCGTCGGCGCCACCGCATTCCGCGCCAACGGCAACGTGCTCGTCTTCTGCATCGGTCTTATCGGCCTCTGCATCCTCGCGGTTCTGCGGCCCGGCTGGCGATGGCTCTTCTGGATGGCGTGGCTTCCCAGCGCCTTCATCTGCGGCGCCCTCGTCTACCTCGTCTTCTTCTGGAACGTCTTCAGCTAGCCGCCAATCTCCGGCCGCCGCGCTCATCGCCGCCTCTCGGCACAGCCGTCCGTCGCCTGTCCGCCCGGCCGAACTCGCGCCGCAATCGCAGCCCTCCGCTTTGATACACTTCAGGGCCGGAGGCACCCTCGACTGATGCATTCCTCGCCCGCGCCGCTCACCCGGCTGTCTGAAGAAGAAACCCTCTTCTTCTCCACCGTCCGCCAGTTCGCAGAGGACTCCATAGCACCCCTCGTTCGCAAAATGGACGACGAGCAGCATCTCGACCCCGCATTGCTCGCCAAACTCTTCGAGCTCGGCCTCATGGGCATTGAGGTGCCTGAGGAGTTCTCCGGCGCGGGCGGCACCTTCTTTGACTCCGTGCTCGCCATTCAGGCCATCTCCGCCGTTGATCCGGCTGTCGCCGTCGTCGTTGACGTGCATAACACGCTCGCCGTCACCGCCATTCGCAAGTGGGCCACCGCCGGGCAGAAGCGCCTCTGGCTTCCCAGGCTCGCGCAATCCGCCGTCGGCGCGTACGCGCTCAGTGAGGCGGGCTCGGGCTCCGATGCCTTCGCGCTCCAGACCCGCGCGGAAAAAATTGCCGAAGGATATCGTCTCTCCGGCAGAAAACTCTGGATCTCGAACGCGCGCGAGGCCGCGCTCTTCCTCGTCTTCGCCACGCTCGATCCGTCCGCCGGATACAAGGGCATCACCGCGTTCCTCGTTGAAAAGGACACACCCGGTTTCACCATCGGCCGAAAAGAAGACAAGATGGGCATCCGCGCCAGCAGCACCTGCGAGCTCGTCTTTGAAAACTGCGTCATCCCGCACGCAAACCTTCTCGGCCAGGAGGGCAAGGGCTACAAGATCGCCATCGAGACTCTCAATGAGGGCCGCATCGGCATCGGCGCGCAGATGCTCGGCCTCGCCGAGGGCGCCTGGAAGCACGCCGCCAACTACGCCCGCGAGCGACGCCAGTTCGGCAAGCCCATCGTGGAGTTTCAGGCCGTGCAGTTCACGCTCGCTGAGATGGCCACCGAGATTGAGGCCGCCCGTCTGCTCGTCTATAACGCCGCCCGCCTGCGCGATGCGGGCCAGCCCTTCGTCACCGAGGCGGCCATGGCCAAGTACTTCGCCTCCCACGTCGCCGAAAGCGTCGCCAGCCTCTCGGTGGAGATC
>DASZXD010000144.1:0-10924 GCA_035546015.1 Occallatibacter sp. | reverse complement strand
CGTGCAATGGTATCGCTCTCGCGAAACACGCTCTCCAGCCCGGCAGCAAACGCCCGCAGCGCCCTATCTCCTTCTGCGTGTCCAAACCGGTCGTTGATATTCTTGAAGCCGTTCAGATCGAAGTACACCAGCGTGGCCGGCTTGTTCAGCCGTCTGCACACTGCCAGCACCTGCCGTGAAAACACCTCGAACCCGCGCCGGTTCGACAGCCGAGTCAGCACATCGGTCAGCGCCAGGTACTCCGTCATAAGGTTCTGCTCGGCCAGTGCGGCAAGGTCTTTCAACAGCCACAACTCTTCGGTTGAGAGCGTCCGCGGTTTGTTGTCGATAATGCAGAACGTTCCCATCGTGTAGCCGCCCACCCGCAACGGGCAGCCCGCATAAAAGCGGATCTTTGGCTCACTCGTCACCAGAGGGCTGTCGTAAAAGCGCTCATCCTTCAGCGCATCCTCCACGCACAGCACTTCTTCTTTCAAAATGGCGTGTGAACAAAACGAGATATCGCGCGGCGTCTCTTGCACCTGCAACCCGGCTTTCGACTTGAACCACTGCCGGTTCTCATCCACCAGGCTCACCACCGCAATCGGCACAGAGAACATCGTGCGCGCAATCCGCGTCAGCCGGTCGAAGCGCTCCTCAGGCTCCGTATCCAGAATACGGAGCGCGTGCAGCGTCGCGATTCTGCCGCTTTCATCCGGCGGTAAAGGAGCTGGCTGCATGGTTACGTTCTTATCCCCAAAGATCGTCCAACCCGAGCGGTCAGCGCTGCAATGCAACACGCAAGCATACCGCTCCACAGCAGTCTATTCCATATCGTTTGTTTATCTGCCAGCATATAGGTAACCTCGGTGGAAAATACAGCCTTAACCCCTCCAGAAGAATCTCCAAAATGACAAAGATTTCATATCGGGCACCAATCCTGCACCGTTCCTGACCGCAACACCCGCCCGGTGAAACGCTGACCGAGTACGAAAACGCTACTTCTCCAGGCCGCGCTCGATGCCGTTTCGATGGGGAAAACCCGCTCTTTGCCCCATCAACGCTACTGTACGATTCCGGACAGATCGCACTGCAAACGGACATAGCTTCCGGCGTCATAATACGTATTTCTTTGGCTTTCCTCGTCCCTTCGCATGGCATGCAGCGTGCTGGAACTTCAGGCAAACGCCTCGCGTACAGGATGTCAGCTATGTTCAGCGATCTGAAGTTTTCCATCCGGCAGTTAAAGAAGTCGCCCGGCTTCGCGCTCACGGCCATCGCCACTCTGGCCCTCGGCATCGGCGCCAACTCGGTTGTCTTCAGCGTGCTCAACGCACTGGTCCTGCGCCCGGTCAATGTGCCTGATCCGCAGAGTCTCTACATGCTCCAGCGCGGCGATTTCCCCTCGCAGTCCTACCTCGACTACGTGGATTTGCGCGACCGCAATCGCACATTCGAGAGCCTCTTTGCCTACGACATTACCGGCCCGGTAAACATCGATTCCGGCAACAATCCCTCCACTGCCTGGCCTTATCTTGCCAGTGGAAACTACTTCGACTCGCTTGGCATCCAGCCCTATCGCGGACGCTTCTTCCACGCCTCTGACGAGCACGGCAAAAACAGCGCTCCTTACGTAGTGCTCAGCTACGCGTACTGGCAGGGCCACTTCTCCGGTAACCCCGGCGTCATCGGGCAGATGGTCGAACTCAACAAACATCCATTCACCATCATCGGCATCGCGCCGCCCGACTTCCGCGGCACCGAGCTCTTCTTCGCTCCAGCCTTCTGGGTCCCGCTCGTCGAACAGCCCACCATCCAGGGCCAGGACTCCATGCAGTACCGCGGCAACCACTCCATGTGGGTCCTGGGCCATGTGAAGCCTGGAATCACGCCTGCAGCGGCGGTGGCCGACCTCAACACCATCGCTGCCTCGCTGGCCAAAACGTACCCCGCAGACGACGATGGCCTCAGGTTCACCCTCGCACGTCCCGGCCTCGTGGGCGACATGCTCGGTGGCCCGGCCCGCGCTTTCATGACCGGGCTCATGCTGCTCGCTGGACTCATCCTTCTGGCCGCCTGCGCCAATCTAGGCAGCCTCTTCGCCGCGCGCTCCGCTGACCGAGCCAAAGAAGTCGCCGTGCGTCTCGCCCTCGGTTCGCGCCGCGGGCTGATTCTGCGCCAGCTTCTCACTGAGGCCACACTCGTCTCCATTGCCGGAGGCGCCATCGGCCTTGCTGCCGGCATCTCGATTCTGCGCGGCCTCACCGCCTGGCAGCCGATTCCGGATATCCCCATCAACGTCCCCGTCAATCCTGACTTCCGCACCTACGCCGTCGCGCTGATCCTTGCCGTGCTTAGCGGCCTGCTCTTCGGCATCGTGCCAGTCCGCCAGATCATGCGTGCCGATCCATGGCAGACCATCCGCGCAGGCTCTGGCGGCGCCGCTGGCATGCGCCGGTTCACCCTGCGCGATGTCCTCCTGGTGCTGCAGATCGCCATCTGCGCCGTGCTCGTCACCTCATCGCTGGTCGCAGTGCGCGGCCTCGTACGCTCTCTGCACAGCGACTACGGATTCCAGCCCCAGAACGCCATGCTCATTAGCAGCGATCTGCAGATGGCCGGCTACAAACAGAACGACTCCGCGCAATTGCAGCGCCGCATGCTCGACGCCATATCTGCCCTCCCCGGTGTTACCAGCGTGGGCTATATCAACCAGGTTCCGCTGGGTCTTGGCGGAGGCGACTCCGACGTCTTCACAGACGCCACAACCGATTACCGGCCCACCAATTCGATTGCTGATGCCATGGACTACAACGTCTCGCCCGGCTATCTCACCGCAGCCGGAACCCGCCTGATCGCCGGCCGGGATATTACCTTCGACGACAGTGCCAAGGCTCCCACCGTCGCGCTCGTCAACCGCACCTTCGCCGTCAAGGTCTTCGGATCGGTCGAAAAGGCCATCGGTGGCCACTTCAAGTTCTGGGGAGGCAACCGCGCAGAAGTCGTTGGCGTCGTTGAAGACGGCAGATACCGTACTCTGACTGAAGATCAGCAGCCTGCCATGTTCTTCTCTTTCCAGCAGCATCAGGAAAGCGGCACATGGCTCGTTGTCCGCTCCAATCGCGCCTCTGACAGTCTTGCGCCGGCCATTGACCGCGCCATCCACGGCATCGACTCCAGCCTGCCGCTCTCCATACAAACCTGGACCACCGAGATGGCCTCCGCCCTCTTCGCAGCGCGTGTAGCCACAGTAGCGCTCGGTGTCCTTGGCCTGCTCGGAGCCATGCTTGCCATCACCGGAGTCTTCGGCATGGCCTCCTATGCCGTCAGCAAGCGCCTGCGCGAGCTTGGCATTCGCGTCGCTCTCGGCGCAGGCCGCCAGGAGATTCTGCGCACCGCACTCGGGCGCGCAGTCCGTCTGCTCGCATTTGGCTCAGTAGCGGGTTTGGTGCTCGGACTACTGGCCACGCGCGTGCTGTCCCACATCGTCTACCAGGCCACGCCCAAAGACCCATTCGTGCTCTGCGGCGTCATCGCCACCATGCTTCTGCTCGGCCTGCTTGCCTCATGGATCCCGGCCCGCCGCGCCCTCGCCGTCAACCCGCTCATCCTGTTACGAGAGGAATAGAGATACAGACAGAGTAACAACTCTCAATCAAGCACAAAAAAAGGTGCCCCAGGTCTCGATTCTGAGACCTGGGAAAGCACAGCTCCACACTGAATCCGGCGATGCCCTCAAACCCGGCTGCACTCCTCCACCGGAATCGCCACCTGCTCCACAATCTCCAGCCCGAAACCTTCCAGCGCCGGAATATGCATCGGCGTGTTCGAAAGCAACCGAATCCGCTGAATCCCCAGATCCGACAGAATCTGCCCGCCCAGCCCGATCGCCCGCAGAATCCGCCCGTTCCGCGCCTGCGATCCCTCCCGCGCGCGCAGCTCCTTGTGCAGAATCAGCCGCCCCGCCTGCGAACCTCCCTCGCCGGCCGGAGCCGCCGTCCCGCCCGGCCCGAACGCATGGTCCGGCGTGTGGTCAATCTCGAATCCACGCGAAGTGTTGTGCAGGTAGAGCACCACCCCGCAGCCCTCCTCGGCAATCATCCGCATCGACTGGTCCAGCGTCTCGCGGCAGTGACAGTCGGCTGCAAACACGTCACCAGCCGTGCACCGCGTATGCACCCGCACCAGCACCGGCCGGTCGCAGACACTTTTTCCGTCTGCCGGCCCGCCGTGCATTGCCGGGCAGTCTGCGCACAGTTCCCCGCGCACCAGCGCAATGTGACTCTCGCCGCCCTGCACTTCGCTCTCATACGCGATCATCCGAAACTCGCCGTATCGCGTCTGAATCCGGCTCTCGCCCGCGCGCACAATGTACCGCTCGTGGCGCAGCCGGTAGCGGATTAGCTCCGCCACCGTAAGAATCCGCAACCCATGCTCGCGGCAGAACGGTATCAGGTCCGGAATCCGCGCCATCTCCCCGTCGTCGCGCATGATCTCGCAGATCACGCCCGACGGATTCAGCCCCGCCATCCGCGCCAGGTCAACCGACGCCTCGGTCTGCCCCGCACGCACCAGCACACCGCCTCTACGCGCCCGCAGAGGAAACACATGCCCCGGCCGCGCCAGGTCCGCATAGGTTGACTTCGTATCGATCGCCGTCCGTATCGTATGCGCCCGGTCCGCCGCCGAAATCCCCGTCGTCACGCCCTCGCGCGCTTCAATCGTCTCGGTAAACGCCGTCCCGAATCGCGACGAGTTCTGTTGCGTCATCGGAAACAGCCGCAGATAGTCGGCCCGCTCCTCGGTCAGCGTCAGGCAGATCAGCCCACGCCCATACCGGGCCATAAAGTTGATCGCCTCCGGCGTCACGTGCTCAGCCGCAAGCGTCAGGTCGCCCTCGTTCTCGCGGTCCTCGTCGTCCACCACCACCACCATCCGCCCGGCGCGAATCTCATCCAGCGCGCCCGGCACGTCGGTAAACGGCGGTTCAAATGTGCGGGAATGATGGGTCATGGCTATGCCCTTATTCTCGCCCATAGCGGGTCCAAACAGCAAAAAGCCATGCCGTTGGAAGGCAGTTCCCTATCAGCCTGCAATCAAAAAATCGCAGGTCGAACAGCCGGACGTCGGCTCTTATCGATCTGATTTCTTCGTGTAGTAGCGAACCCAGTCCACATCCATCTCACCGGGCAGTGCGCTGTCGTCGACGTTGTGGTTCGGTCCCATCGCCTGTGCAATCGATGTAAGCCAGACGTTGACGTCACCCTGTGGCAGGCCGGTCCAGTCAACCGTCTGCACCAGCTTGCCGTCGAGATAATAGCGGACAACATCCGGCTCGTAATCGCAGCCGAAAACATGAAATCCCTTGGAAAGATCCGGCGTTGCAACATCTTTGTGTCCACGCGCGATATGCGGAGGCACCCAGCGGTGCGTCGTCGTCGAGTACGAGTGCAAATCCGCCGACTCATTCTCGATAATATCCATCTCCAGTGTGGCTTTATCGCCCTTGGTGTCCACGCCGTTGTAGCCCATCAGCCAGAACGAAGAGTGCCAGCCGCTGCCGGCGGCAATCTTCAGCCGGGCTTCATAGTAGCCGTAGTGAAACGCCTCGCGGCTGATGATGCCGCCGCCGCTGTAGTGCATCGCGCCAACATCCTGCTTGCGCAGCGCAATGACCAGATCGCCGTGCCGCACGCTCACATTGGCCGGAACCTGCGTGCTCAGCAGCTTGGTGTCGGTACGATAACCCCACTTCGTTTTGTCGAGCGATGTTCCGTTAAAGTTGTCCGACCAGGTAAGCTTGTAGCCCGCCGGAGGCCCAGGCGCGGCCAGCGCAGCAGCGGGCAGTGCAAGAAGCAGCAATAATGTAAGCTTCATTGAGTCCTTTGTGAGTTGAGCGGCAATCGACACACTCACACTATACCGGGCCAATGCAGTATCAAGAAGTGGATGCAGGTGGACGGAAGAATTACCGCTGCCGAGGTTCCGCCAGATGTTTGAACATTGCAAACACTGCGAAACCGGCCGTGACGCCGAGTGCATTCAACATCACATCATCAATGTCGAAGATGCCTATACGGAACACAACTTCCATCACCTCGCACGTCAGCCCCGTGAGAACTCCGAGGACAAGCGCCTCTTGCCATGAGATGGATCGAAAGACAAGCGGAGCGAGAAGCCCTATCGGCATAAACGGGATGATGTTCCCCATCAGGTTCACCATGTAGATCAAGCGGTTCCCATGACCAATAAGCTGAGGAAAGATGGTCTTGAATGGGACGAGGTTGACAGGACCTGTGTGAGGACCGGCAAACCTGAGCCTCACATGTCCTACGCGAATGGTCGGCAAGGCCTTGAAGACCACGAAATCAATCAGAATTGCGCTATATGCGATGAGAGCACACGCTGCCAGCCACCGCGTTGGTTTCGCCTTCATACCACCCCCGTGAATAGACGCCGGAAACTCGTAGAATGGGTTACGCCATAGTTTCACAGTGTGCGTGAAGCGCCAGTATCGGCAAGTCAGCTTTAGGTTCCGTAACTCGCAACTGGCCGTATGGCCGGCAATCCGGAAATAAGCCCAAACGCAAAGACGCCGCCCGAAGGCGGCGTCTTTGTAGACCAGACAGCTTCAACTGCTTACAACGTCGATTCGATCTCAAACCCCCAGGCTTCCAGAAGAGCCTCAGGGATGTACTTGGAGTTCTTGTTGCGGCGCGCCCACTCGCGCAGGCGAGTTGACCGGATGTACTGGTCGGGCGGCAGCTTGAACTCCTTCACGATTTGTTCGAACGAGGTAACTGTAGGCACAACCGGCCCAATGGGCTCCGGCTTGCCCCAGTTCGGATTTCCACGACGCTTTGCCATTGATTTTGTGTCCTTAGAAGAAAGGGTGTTTTTCTCTCTGAATCCTCTGACGCGGCCTGGGGGGTACGCGTGTTCCGCGAGGTAACTTTAGTCCCATTTTAAGTATATTTCCTTCAAAAATCAATAGTAAAATGCGCTTTCCCGCCCTGCTGACATCCCTTGATTTTAATCGAACATTTAAGATTAACTTATTTTATTTATTACACTTAGATAGAATTTCCCTCTCAAATGCCCCACTCCGCGCAACCCGCCTGTGGATAATATGCTCAGCCCCTTGGTCACCGCCTAGAGGATTACTTTTATGACAACTTCATCCCGCGTCCTCATAACCGCCATGTTACTCCTCGCTGCACTCGTCCCCTGCCGCGCCGGCCAGCTCACCGTCAGCCGCGACGCCCTCGAGCGCACACTCAAGCAGCAACTCTTCAGCGGGCCCAACGGCCTCTACTACCTCAAAGGCGGCCCGCAGACTCCCTGCTCCATCACTGCTGAAGACCCGCGGCTCACCTTCGAGCAGGACCGCATCGTCGTTCGCATGAAGACCCACGCCCACCTGGGCCGTTCCGTCGGCGGAGCCTGCATCGGCATGACTCTCAACCTGCCCTCCGAAGTCTCCTTCGAACCCAACGCCGAGGGCGAAACCATTGGTTTCCGCGACGCCCGGCTCGACCGCGTCTCTGACCAGCGCGAAGTCAACTTCGTCCTCTCTCCCTTCCTTCGCCATCAGGTCCCTTCCAGCATGAGGGTCAACGCTGCCGACCTGCTGCGCAAAGCCCTCTCCGGCTCCACCGCCTCCTCCGGCTACAAGATCACCCTCGACCGGCTCAAGATCCACTCCGCCATCATCCAGGGCGACGCGCTCCTCGTCGACGTCGACGGCGACATGAGCATCCGCTGACCCATGATCGATTTACACTCGTCCATTTTGAACAGTTTGGAATCTGAAGTGAATGGTACGGGCTTTAGCCCATACATCGGGCGGCCTGTAAGAATCACGGGCTTCAGCCCCTGAGGTGCCCAACACGCCTCCCTGTGTTAGCATTCGCAATCGTAAGCCGATTTACTCCACACCTCCCCGCCAAGGAGCCGACCAGCCATGACCCTTACTCGCAGAGACTTCACCCGCCTCGGCGCCCTGGGCCTCGCCGCCCGTTTCGCGCCGTCGCTCAACGCACAGGCTCCCGCGCAGAAAACCCGCTACGCCGTCATCGGACTCGGCCGCATCGCTGGCCACTTTATGCCCGGCGTGCTCAACACCACCAACTCCGCCATTACCGGCCTCATCAGCGGCCACCGCGACAAGGCCGAGCGCATCGCCGCACAGTACAACGTCCCCACAACCTCCATCTACAACTACGAGAACTTCGACGAGATCGCGCACAACCCCAGCATCGACGCCGTCTACGTCGCTCTGCCCAACTCCATGCACGCCGAGTACACCATCCGCGCCGCCAAGGCCGGCAAGCACGTCCTCTGCGAAAAGCCCATGTGCACCTCGGTCGCCGATGCTGAAGCCATGATCGCCGCCTGCAAGGCCGCCAACGTCAGGCTCATGATCGCCTACCGCTGCCACTACGAGCCCACCAACCTGCGCGCCATCCAGCTCATCCGCGACGGCAGACTCGGCCAGGTCCAGGCCATCGAGAGCGCATTCGGCTTCAACATCGCGCCCGGAGAGTGGCGTCTCGACAAAAAGCTCGCCGGCGGCGGCCCGCTCTACGACGTGGGCATCTACTCGCTCAACGCCTGCCGCTACCTCACCGGAGAAGAGCCCGAGCACATCTCAGCCTACGCCTCCACCATCGACCACGACGGCCGCTTCAACCAGGTCGAAGAGAACGACTCCTGGACCATGCGCTTCCCCTCCGGCATCGTCGCCAGTTGTTCCACCACCTACGGCGCCAACATGGCCGGCTACTTCAAGGTCTACGGCTCCAAAGGCTGGCTCCAGGTCGATAACGCATTCGTCTACGAAGGCCTGCACCTGCGCGCTCAGATCGGCAAAGACACCCTCGACGAGCCCAACCCCGCACGCGATCCCTCGCACTTCCAGGCCGAAGCCGAGCACTTCTCACATTGCATTCAAAATAACCTCCAGCCCCAAAGCCCCGGCGAAGAGGGCCTGCGCGACATGAAGTACATCGCGGAAATCTACCGCTCCGCCGGCATCTCCGCATAATTTGCTGGCCCGTTGACTTGCCGGCTTGCTGACCCGCCGGCTTGCTATCTCGCAAACACCGAGCCCAAAATGTCGCGCTTCCGCGTGGTCTGACCACTTTCCACAGACCCTCATAAAATCCGGCTCCCCGCAATGCTAGAATCTCCTTTCGGAGAGAACTCATGCCAGACGCAACGTGTGATATCGGCCTCATCGGCCTCGCCGTCATGGGACAGAACCTCGTCCTCAACATGAACGACCACGGCTTCAAAGTGGCCGTCTTCAACCGCACCGTCTCCAAGGTCGACGACTTCATCAACAACGAAGCCAAGGGCACGCAGGTCGTCGGCGGCCACACCATGGAAGAGTTCATCGGCCTGCTCAAGCGCCCGCGTCGCGTCATGCTGATGGTCAAGGCCGGTGACACCGTCGACCAGATGATCGACCACGTCCTGCCCCACCTTGAAGCCGGCGACATCATCATCGACGGCGGCAACTCGCTCTTCACTGACTCGAACCGCCGCACCAAAGCCCTCGCGGAAAAAGGCATCCTCTTCATCGGCACCGGCGTCTCCGGCGGAGAAGAAGGCGCGCGCCGCGGCCCATCCATCATGCCCGGCGGAAACCCCGCCGCATGGCCGCACGTGAAAGACATCTTCCAGTCCATCGCCGCCAGGGTTGAAGACGGAACCCCCTGCTGCGACTGGGTCGGCGAAGACGGCGCCGGCCACTACGTCAAGATGGTCCACAACGGCATCGAGTACGGCGACATGCAGCTTATCTGCGAAGCCTACGACCTGCTCAAGCACGGCCTCGGCCTCACCGCCGACGAGCTCGCTCAGGTCTTCACCGAGTGGAACAAAGGCGAGCTCGACAGCTACCTCATCGAAATCTCCTCGCAGATCTTCGCCAAGAAAGACGAAGACGGCTCGCCCCTCGTCGATAAGATCCTCGACACTGCCGGCCAGAAAGGCACCGGCAAGTGGACCGTCATCAGCGCCCTTGACACTGGCCAGCCCGTCACCCTCATCGGTGAATCGGTCTTCGCCCGCTGTCTCTCCGCGCTCAAGGAAGAGCGCGTCGCCGCCTCCGGCATCCTCACCGGCCCCTCGGGCAAGATCGATGTAGGCGACCGCGCCACATTCATTGAAGACGTGCGCCGCGCACTCTACTGCTCCAAGATCATCTCCTACGCGCAGGGCTACATGCTCCTCCGCGCCGCCGGCGAAGAGAACAAGTGGCATCTCAACATGGGCGGCATCGCGCTCATGTGGCGCGGCGGCTGCATCATCCGCAGCGCGTTCCTGGGCAACATCAAGGCCGCCTTCGACAAGAACGCCGGCCTAACCAACCTCCTGCTCGACAGCTTCTTCTCCGGCGCCGTCAACAAGTACCAGGCCTCGTGGCGCAAGGCCCTCGGCCATGCCGTCCAGATGGGCGTGCCCACTCCGGCCTTCTCCACCGCGCTTGCGTTCTTTGACGGCTACCGCACCGCCCGCCTGCCGCAAAATCTGCTCCAGGCCCAGCGCGACTTCTTTGGCGCGCACACCTACGAGCGCGTCGACCAGCCACGCGGCCAGTTCTCCCACACCAACTGGACTGGCCACGGCGGCCGCGTCTCCTCCACCACCTACAACGTCTAGCGCACCCCGCATCGGACACAGAGCAGTTCAAACCAAAGCGGCGATTTCCAAAAGGAAATCGCCGCTCTCTTTGCAACTCACCCCAAAACTTGTCATCCTGAGCGAAGGTCGCAGTGGCGACCGGAGTCGAAGGACCTGCGGTTGTTTTTGCTCAGCTCCACTGTTGTATGATGCTCGCCATGCATTCGGGCAGCTATTTCACTTACATCATGGCCAGCCGCAGTCATACGCTTTATGTCGGAATGACGGGCGATCTGCAGGCGCGTGTATTTAAGCA